>JBNJHD010000008.1:0-37125 GCA_051819805.1 Nanobdellota archaeon | reverse complement strand
GTAATCAAACCACATATTTAAATATTTCTAAATTGAAGGCTCTATTTTCTAATCGGAAGCTTTCAAGATAAGAGAAAATGAAAAGAAAACAAGAAAAATGCAAGAAATAAGAAAAAGAAAACCAAATAAGTCTTTTTTCTTAATAAAAAGAACAAAAACGAGTTTTTCATTAAATTAAAAATAAACCACTGTAAAAAGACAATAAAATAAAATATTTACTTAGAATAATACTCTTTGATGAGTGTTGAGACCGAATCATGATCAGCCTTGTAATCCTCAACAGTTGTTGAGAACGCATCCAGTAAATCAGAAACAGCCAAATAATTCATGGCAATGGTTTTGACCTTTTCTTCAGACACATAAGGATTAGTTTCGAGAAAACCTAGAAGATTATTGACATAATCATCAAAATCACTCCTTACAGACTGCACGCAATCAACAACACCAGACAATCGATCAATCTTCTTATCAAGAGATCGTTTCGCATACATATCAATAGGTTGACGAAAAATATCACCAAGAGATTTCAGAACAAATGGAGAGACTTCGCGTTCTGAAAACAGGGAAGGAAACTTACCAAGCACACGAGAACCTGATTCGATTTCTTGAGACAATCCATCACTTGCATTCTCAATGAACGAATCAATCGCACCAGACATCCCGTAAGCCTTGTCAAGAAAAGAATTCTTGCTCAAGTATCGTTTGAAAAAGTGTGATTTTGTAGATCTAGGATTGAGAATCGGCACATCAAGCAATTCATCTGAAGTGAACAGAGAGATAACTCTATATGAAACGTTGACTCGTGTACCATCATCAGAAGAAAAATCTCCTTTCGTCATTCTTGCTCCGAATGTGAAGCAGCCTACCGAAAAATCATATAACTCGTTCGAAATTATTGGACTCATAATTATCACTGAATAGTGATTGTATTTTTATTTATAAATACATTCTTTTTCCAGCACCAAACCAGTATACAAAATACCATACAGAAACACAACATTTATATACTAGTTCTGTTATATACACGAACTATGGTCATTTTGTTTAACCGGTTCAGTTTGCCTGACAACGTGTTAGAGATTATCTTCGCTACAACACAACAAGTTGAAGTAGCTAAACTCTTGATCGATAACATGAAAATCAACGATGGCGAGATCGGCAAGACGGAAATGAGCATGTTTGCCAGTGCTTTGCACGAAGGCAAAATCGTCGAACAGGAAGCGAGCAGTCCTTTCGGGAAAAAGAAACAGGTGAAAGTGTCCTATAACAAACGCCAGTTTTATGATAGGATCTTGACACCCATGAAGACCATGGGAATGATAGAGTACGATATGTACAAGAAGACATACAAACTGAGCGAGAGTTTCAACAAGGACATGATGCGCATCGGCCTGATGTGGCTTCAGGAGTTGCGAAAACCCCCCCTAAACTAACCACCCCACAGTTGACCGTAACTGGTCATACACACCCAAATTGTGGAAATCATGGTAACCCCATGATTTTCCTCTTATGGGGATGACAACACCAGTCATCCGAAAATATCACGTTGACCCCATAAGGAAGAAGTGGCCTCTATGGATACACCACTAATTTCTAACAAACCACCCCTCCCCTAACTACCCTCTCTCCATAGAGTGCTTCCTTCTTCTTTTTTTACTATCAGCAAAGACATAATATATTGATTGTGATACTCATGTGTTTCAAACAATTCAAAAATCAGCATCGCCACGTCATCGAAGGCGAGAAGAACATCCATGTCCGTGAACGTCACGAGTGTCGCATGAGACATAACTACACGATATTTCTCATCCTCTTTCTAGGTGGCGGCATCTATGTCGGACGACAATTCCTCTCGTTTACAGAAGGAACTATTGTCGTTATCATCTTCTTATTATGGTATCTCTTTCTGGAATCCGTCCAGAAATCTTACGCGGAATATACGGATAAGCTCATAAAAGAACGCGATAGGAAAGTAGCACGAAACAAAACAACATCAAAAAGGAAGTGAGCGTATATGACTGTGCAAAACATCTGGCGCAAGAAATTTACAACTGACGGCCAACAATACGAGAACCTTCTTGAATCAGGCTTGAGAGAAGTTGCTCAAGGATTCATCGAGAACGTAGAGAACAAGTTATACGGGAATAATAAACTCAATAAATTATACTCCGACCAACTAAAGCATTTGAGCAATATTTTCTATGAATTGGAACGAAAAGGAGAAACTATCGCCAATCAAGAAAAATTACGTACTGTAATTGAGAATCTTGATACAAGTGCAAAAATAATTCGAAATGAAACTATTGACCCAAAAGGAATCTACAGTTTCATCTCAACTGCATTGGATTATTGCGGACCACTTCTGACTGCAGAACAAGATCGCGAGAATAGGGATGAATTAATGAGAAATCAGACATACACACCAATAACTAAAACAATAACAATGGTGTATGAAGAATTGGATCTGAACAAACACAACTAAAAAGACATCACCATTCTTTTATCTGATCGATAACTGCAGAATACCATTTGTTCACTATATCAAGCATAGTATTTTTTATATTATCTTTATTACGGATTGAATACACAAACGTATAACCACCACTATCAAGATTGACTTGGTGCTTGTTGATAAGTCCTTTTGAAACGAGTTTCTTGACTGCCTTCTGGATAGTTGTCCGATCTTTTCTCGTCATCTCGCCGATTGTGGTCGTACATAGTGGTTCATCTTGAGAAAGCAAGAAAGTGAAGAGATTATATTCTGTCTGGTTAAGTTCGAAACTACACATGACCAGTTCCTTGAAGTCAATATTCTTGCATGCAAATGATAATCTCATCATAATGTACCTTCACCTTCTTAATGGAAAAAAATAATCGAGAACCATCAAAGGTTCTTCTGTTGCATTTTCTTCTCGTGCTCTTCACGTTCAATCAGTCGTTGAGATTCAAGAGCAGCCATACAACCGCTTCCAGCTGCAGTGATTGCCTGTCTGTACTTATGATCCTGCACATCTCCTGCGGCGAAGAGTCCTGTAATTGATGTTCTCGTACTATCAGATTCAGTTATCAGATAGCCAAGCTCGTCAGTTTCAAGATGATCCTTGACCAGATCCGTGTTCGGCTTATGACCTATAGCCAGAAAGAGCCCGTCTGTTTTCATTTCTTCGATCTCTCCTGTCTTCGTGTCCTTGACGTTCAAGCCAGTCACTTTCTCATCACCAAGGACTTCATGCACAGTCTTGTTCGGCACAATAGTTATTTTCTCGTTATGCTTCGCCCTATCAAACATGATAGGAGATGCTTTGAATTTCTCACTACGATTGAGGAGAGTGACACTTTTTGCGAAGTTCGTCAGAAAAATAGCTTCTTCCATAGCGGAATCTCCGCCACCGATAACAACAACATCCTTTTCCTTGAAAAAGAACCCATCACAAGTCGCGCATGCAGACACTCCTTTTCCCCGCATCCGTTGTTCACTCTCTATTCCTAGATATTTTGCTCGTGCTCCTGTTGCGACAATAATAGTTTTCGCTTTGACACTCTGTGATCCAGTAGTCAAAATGAACGGACGTTGATTCAGTTCAATATTCTTGACTTCTTCAAAGAAATCATCAGTTCCGAATCGTTTCGCCTGTTCTCGCATCTCGTTCATGAGTTGCGTTCCTTGGATACCTTTAGGAAATCCTGGGAAGTTCTCTATTTCAGTTGTCGTCGTAAGTTGTCCTCCAGGTTGCGTCCCTTCGAAGAGCGCTACTGAAAGGTTTGCTCTGGAAGCGTAGATCGCCGCTGTGAATCCGGCTGGTCCTGATCCTATGATAACAACATCATAGAGTTTCTCGTTTGTTTGCTGTTCTGCCATTTCTATCCACCTTATACATAGTATGATTGCGATAACCGAAATAATAAAAAATTAATACTGAGAAAAAAGAAAAAAATCCAATCAGCACTTACGCTTTAGCGAGTGCCTGGTCGATCTTCTGCTTGAGCAGATCCTTCGGTGCAAAACCGACAATCCGGTCGATTTCCTTGCCATCTTTCATGACCAGCAGGGTCGGAATCCCTTGGATACCGAACTCTCCAGCAAGTTGCGGATGGTCTTCAGTATTGAGTTTTGAAAAAACTGCTTTCCCATCATACTCGCCGCTGAGTTCTTCAAAGACAGGTCCCATCATCTGGCATGGTCCACACCATGGTGCCCAGAAATCTACAAGGACTGGGAGATCTGATTGCTTGACGACTTCGTCGAAATTATCCGGTGTTATATGTGTAACTGCCATGTTATTTCACCCTCTATTCATTCATCATATCTTTCTATTTAAGACTTGTGCAAATTGTTTGCACTTGTGGGAGAAAGACGCACAGCATTTATATACTTGCTGGAGATGTGCGTTTGTGTGAGTGAAATAAGCACACCTTAGTCTCCAAAACACAAGGAAGTGGATTGAAAGATTTATAAAACAAAGGATACAGGAACAGTACTGAAATGAAAGCGCAGGAAATCAAGAAGAAATATGATGACTTTGCGGACAAATACGAACAACACGCTTTAGCAGATAAATACAGAGCATTCCGTATTATGGGGCAATGGGCATTGCAAGAGAAGAACGACAGACATCTGAAAGTTCTTGACCTTGGTTGCGGAACAGGTCTCAGTTCACAAGAGTTTTTCAAGAAAAAACACACTGTAATCGGTACCGACATCTCCCCGAACATGCTTAAAGAAGCAAAGAAATACCCCTATAAGAAACTTATCGAGCACGATCTTGAAAAACCAATCCCTGTTGAAGATAATGAATTTGATATTATCACCCTCATTGGAGTCATGGAATTCATTAAACAACCAACTCTGCTTTTCAAGCGAATCCGAAAGAAACTGAAAAATGATGGTATTTTCCTTATTACAATCCCTAAAAAACAACCGAAACATTCAGGATTGAAAACAAAGAGCTATTATAAAAAAGATATCGAACCATGTTTTAAAGAAGCAGGTTTTCGTATCAAAGGAACAAAAACATTTCTCGGCTACTATAAAACCATCAATGATAAACGACATAGTAGTACATTCTGGGGTTATCTTCTGGAAAAAAGAAAGACATAAAAGGAGCAGCTAAATAGTTGATATATCATGGAACACACTGTCAATCCGTATGAAGTGTCAGGCCATGTCGATTACGATCGCCTGATCAAAGAGTTCGGCATCAATCCTCTCAAAAAAGAGGATTTCGAACGCATAGAGAGTATCGCCGGAGAGCTTCACATGTTCCTTCGCAGAGGCATGTTCTTCGCTCACCGCGATCTCAAGTGGTGCCTTGACGAGTATAAGAAGGGAAACCAGTTCTTCCTCTACACAGGTCTTGGTCCTTCAGGCCCGATACATCTCGGCCATCTCACCACATGGCGCTTCACGAAGTGGCTTCAGGATGTTTTCGATGTTGAATTATGGTTCCAGTTCACTGATGATGAGAAGTTCCTTTACAAGGAGAAGAGTTATGATGAGATCCAGGAGTGGACTCATGAGAACATGCTTGACATCATAGCATTGGGTTTCGATCCGAAAAAGACTCATTTCATCGTTGACACGAAGCACGCTGGCTTGATGTATAAGGAAGCGATCAAGGTAGCTAAGAAAATCACGTTCTCGACAATCAAGAGCGCGTTCGGTTTCACCGACTCGAATAATATCGGCAGTATCTTCTACACGGCGATGCAGACAGTACCTGTCTTTCTCCCTAACATTCTCAGAAACGAGAAGCGACCGTGTCTCATCCCACTTGGTGTTGATCAGGATCCTCACTTCAGGATATCCCGTGATGTCCTTGAGAAGCTCGGTCACTTCAAGCCTGCTATCATCCATGGTAAGATGATGCCGCCATTATCTGGTTTTGACGATAAGATGAGCAGTAGCGCGTCGAGCATGGATAAGACCATCCTGACAACAGACACGCCGAAACAAGTCAAGAAGAAGATCAACAAGCACGCGCTTTCAGGCGGCAAAGACACTGTCGAGGAGCATCGCGAGCATGGTGGTGACACGAATAAGGATATCGCGTTCCAGTGGCTTCGCTACTTCGAGGATGATGATCATAAGCTTGATGACATCAAGAAACAGTATGAATCAGGCGAGATGTTAAGTGGCGAGCTCAAGGCAATCCTTATAGAGAAAGTCAATGACTTCCTTGCAGAGCATCAGAAACAGCGAGAGAAAGCTCCTGACATACTTGATCAGTTCATCTACGATCCGTCAAAGGATCCGAAGGTCAAGAAACCATAAACAATTCATTTTTTTGTTTTTTACTATCGTTCTCGACACGCATCCACAGCATCAATAAATATAAAAAGCCCCTAGTGTCACTCACACCATTATGGGGTCGTTTGAAGAGATTGATCAGTCAGATCTGACACCTGCTATGCAGCAGTATGTTGATATCAAGCGTCAGCACATGGATGCTATCGTGTTCTTTCGCATGGGTGATTTCTACGAGACCTTCTATGATGATGCAATCTCAGCTTCTGAAGTGCTTAACATCACGCTAACCTCACGAAGACAAGGCAAGGGAAAAGCCCCACTTGCAGGCATCCCGTTCCACGCTGCAGACACCTATATCAAGCGCCTCATCGAGGCCGGCAAGAAAGTCGTTATCGTCGAGCAGCTCGAGGATCCAAAGAAGGCAAAGAAAATTGTCAAGCGAGGAGTGACGCGTGTCATCACACCAGGCACAGTTCTTGAGGATAACATCCTCTCTCCGACAAAAAACAACCATCTGGCCAGTATCATCATCGAGGGCAAGCGCTTCGGCATTGCCGTGTGCGACGTTTCAACCTCTGAAGTGTTCATGACACAAAGCGATGATAAGAACTTATTGTTCGGAGAGTTGGAAAAATTCCTTCCTGCAGAGCTTGTCGTCAAGGATTCCTTCGCATCACAGAAAGTACTGGATACCTGTCAGCGTCTTGATATCACTGTATCCAGGGTTGATGACGAATTATTCGATGTAGAGACCGCTCTTCACGTCGCCAGTAAGCAGTTCGACAAGAAAAAACTCAACACCCTTACCAAGCATAACGAACTTGCCACTGCAGCTCTCGGACCGCTTGTTTCATATGTCAAGCGCAACCTCCTCAAGGACGAGACACACCTTTCTTTTCCAGAAGTTTACTCGCTCAGCCAGTCCATGGTGCTGGATCAGACGACACAGCGCAATCTTGAGCTTGTTACCAGTCAGCGTGACGGCAGTCGTAAAGGCACTTTGTTTTCCACGCTTAATCACACGATGACCGGCATGGGCGCTCGCTACCTGCAAAAACTCATCCTCTCGCCATCTCTCGATCTCGAGACGATCACGAAGCGCCAAGATGCTGTAGAGTCATTGTTCGATAATCCTATCCTTCTGGGTGATCTTCGCGAATCTCTCAGGAGATGCAGTGACATGCAACGTCTTGTCGCTAGGACCACATACGGATCTATCAATCCGAAGGAAGTAATAAGTCTTGCCCAGACAATCGAGACATTCACTATCATCAAGAAACTCCTCAAGGAGACTGAATCAACATTGTTCTCTGAAAGTCTTGACGTTCCTGACAGCGAAAAACTAGCATCAACCATCCGCTCATCTATCAAGGACGAGCCTGCAACCAGTGTCCGTGAAGGTAATATCATAAGGGAAGGAGTCAATAGCGAGCTTGACGAGCTTCGCACTCTAGCAAGCGATTCCAAGACGTGGCTTCGTGATTTCGAGGAGCAGGAGCGTGAGAAGACAGGCATCAAGTCCTTGAAAGTGAAATACAATAAGGTGTTCGGTTATTTCATCGAGGTCACGAAGGCAAATCTTCATCTTGTTCCTGAACAGTATATTCGCAAGCAGACACAAGTCAATAGCGAGCGGTTCATCACCGACGAGCTCAAGGATAGGGAATCCCAATTATTAGGTGCGAGAGAGCGTGCGAACACACTGGAGTTCGAGCTCTTCCAGAAAACGATCCAGACCATCATCTCCTATCATGAAACGCTCAAGCGAACAGGAATATCTCTTTCGTTGATCGATACCATACAGAGTTTCGCCCATGTCGCCAGCAAAAATTCATATTGTCGTCCAGAATTATCATCAACTGGTGATACTGTCATCCAGAAAGGTCGCCATCCTGTTGTAGAGCAGAACACCTCCTTTGTCGCCAATAACACTTTATTCAAGGAGAAAGACACGCTCCACGTCATTACAGGACCCAATATGGCAGGTAAGAGTACATATCTGCGTCAAGTCGCACTGATCACGCTCATGGCCCAGACAGGAAGTTTCGTTCCTGCAACAAGTGCTCGTATCGCTCTTGTCGACAGGATCTTCACGAGAGTCGGTGCTCATGATAATCTCTCACAAGGAGAATCCACATTCATGGTCGAGATGACTGAGACAGCGAACATCCTGAAAAACGCGACTTCAAAATCTCTTATCATCCTTGACGAAATCGGTCGTGGCACATCAACATACGACGGTTTTTCCATTGCCTGGGCTGTCGCTCGTCATATCATTACACGCATCGGTGCAAAAGCTCTTTTTGCCACTCATTATCATCAGCTCAACACGCTCGCTGCCGAGTTCGATAATGTGAAGAATTATCACAGCACTGTCGAGGAGAGCGAGCATGGTCTTGTGTTCCTCCGTAAAGTACTTCCTGGTAGCACTGACAAGAGTTTCGGTATCCATGTGGCTCAGATCGCCGGTGTTCCTGACGAAGTCATTGATGATGCACAGTCCATGATGGAAACACTTGAAGCTGAAGATAAGATACTGACACAATCACAATCGCATGCGAATAATAATAAGAGTGATGAAAAAAGTCTTTCCGGAAAAGAATCGAAAAAGAAAAAACATCCTTATGAAGAAGTCACTGAAGAGAAACTAGGTATCCAGAGCCAACTCTCTCTTGAATCGTTTAACAACAAGTAAACTTGAGGAGTACATATGATGACAAACTCTACTGATATCAGATTGCTTCCTGACGAGCTCATCAACAAGATTGCTGCAGGCGAAGTTATCGAGCGCCCTGCTAATATTGTCAAGGAGTTGGTGGAAAACGCTCTTGATGCGAAGGCCACAAAAATCCGAGTCTCTCTTGAGGAAGGAGGCAAACGATTCATTCGCATAGAAGATGATGGTAGTGGTATCAACGACATTACTGCAGCCATAGAGCGTCACGCGACCAGTAAAATCCATACTGAAGACGATCTTGATCGTATCAGCACGCTAGGTTTCCGAGGTGAAGCGCTGGCTAGCATCTGTGCTATCGCAAAAGTAGAAATTAAATCAAAAACTGAAAGCATGTCAGAAGGTATTAAGGCAGTGATTGAGAACGGCACTGTTCTTGACACCACAAAAGTCCCCATGGATACAGGTACAATCATTACCATCAAGGATTTGTTCTACAACACTCCTGCCCGTAAGAAATTCCTTAAATCAACTGTTGTCGAGAGACGTCATTGTCAGGATATTCTAACCAAACTTTCTCTGTGTCAACCAACAATAGATATCCGGCTCGAACATGAGGGCAAGGAGCTACTGCATGCCATTTCTCATGATGATCTCAAGCAACGTGTGGCAAGTGTGTATGATATTAAGACTGCTAAAGCGATGCTTCCTATCAGTTTCGAAGATGATCTGTTCAGAATCACAGGTCTTGTCGGTATCCCATATAGTACGCGCAAGGATACAAGCCGCCAGACTATTTTGATCAATCATCGTCCAGTTTCTGCTCCTGCTGTCCGTCAGGGAGTGTATGATGCGTACCAATCTCTTCGTTTCCTTGATCAGCACCCTATCTTTATCATATCCGTAGAACTTGACTCAACTCTTGTTGATGTTAATGTTCATCCAACAAAACAAGTGGTTCGTCTTTCTCATGAGGATCAGCTTGAGCGAGCGGTCTTTCAAGCTTGTGTTGAAGCGTTGGAAACTAATAATCTTATGCCACAAGTGACTGCTTCTTCAACAGTACCAGCGAGAAAACCAACGAACCAATTTCCACCGCCGAAAATACCACCTTCTGAAGTCCATTCGACTCCTAGCTATAAACAGACCCTTCTTGACACTTCTGTTGAAGAGGATGAGCAAAACAATGAACCTAACAATGACGAAGTATCAAGAACCACTCCTGAAAAAGTTGCTGAAGAGACTTCTTCATACTCTCAAGCTCAGGATACCATTATGTCTTCAGCAGAAGTCCACGATAATGCTCAAGATAATGAACCAGAAGAAAAAAAAGAGCTACACCACCATGACTTTGGTATAAGAACGATTTTCGGACAACTCTCGCGATTATACCTTCTTGCTGCTTCTCAAAGTGACCTTATCATTATCGATCAGCATGCTGCTGAAGAACGTATCATGTTCGAGGAATTTCTTGAAGAGTTCGAGAAAGGAACTGTTTCATCTCAGGAATTGTTCAAACCAATTATCATTGAAGTATCTCCTATTCATATGGAAGAGTATCAGGAGCATAGCCACCTCTTGTCAAAAGCAGGTTTTCGTATTGATGAGTTCGGTGAATCTGAAATAAAAGTGTCTGCAATTCCAGAATTATTCGGCACTATCGACCAGTCATTCTTTTCGGAGATTCTTGAGCAGTTCAACCTCATCCGTAAAGGAAAAGTCACTTCTTCTCTTCTCAACATTCTCGCTACAAAAGCGTGTAAAGCGGCAATCAAGGCAGGTGACGAACTTACAGAGCCTCAGATCAAGGATCTTATCAATCGAATGGAACGTTGTAAACGTCCATTCACTTGTCCTCACGGGCGTCCGACCATCATTTCTATAACTCCATACGAGCTTGAGAAGATGTTTCGGAGAAAAGCCTGAAAGATTATTGAGAAGTCAATAGGATAAGAAATAGTTGAATGAAAAAGAAAGAAAATTCTAATCTTCCCACGATGTGATGACCAAATCATAGATCTTTCCATCATACTTGACTGGCACCACATGGTGAGCTAGATGCTTGATTGAATTAGTAGCGTTCACTTGAAGATTTCTTGACACATCAACCTGAACCCTTTCTTCGTGAATAATAGGTTCTCCAGAGCAACAAGTTGCATAAGTGATATGTGTTTCATTACGTTCAAGCTCAATCTTGTCGCCGATAGGCTTGAAATTACACCTGCTAGCAATCATTGAAGAAGTATAAGTGTCTAATTCTCCAGTATAGCTTGCGAATGCACAATTGTTGATCCCGTCACAATCTGCTTTACAGACTTCCCTGAATGATCCAGTACAATCTTCATTACAGGATCCTTCCGAGAGATAAACAGTCGTTTCTGCTGTTGATTCTCCCCGTGGAACATAGACTTCAGCGATTTGCGAGTCATAATCAGCATATTCTGCTTTCAATTTTATCAAACCGCTTCTGACAGGTGCTGTCAATTCTCCTTTTATATCATCAGTCCCTGTATTTCCGAGCAATTCAGTACCATCAGGATAGATAACACTGACATCTGCATCTACAGAAGGTTCGGAGATTCCTTCAACGCGAACCTTTACAGTTACCGAGTTCTTATCACTTTTGCAATCAGGGTCGGGACAATTCTTACAACTCGTTCTCATTCCATCAGAATAGAAGTCTTCAGGGCAGACCCCATCGCTCATTCCACACGGATGGCATTGTCCACAGATATCAACTGCTCCATACCCTTGTAAACTGTTTGGAGTCGCTCCACACACGAGTGTTGAGAATTCAGTCTGCTGATTGCACGGCCTTGACGAATCAAAAGCAAGTGACAAACCAGCCAATAATAGAACAGATAGTACGGTTATGATGAAAAATAGTGATTTCCCCTTCATATTACATCTATTTCAGGAGCAATTATTTATAAATGTTTCTTTCACTTGCTTCGTGATGAAATTTTCTTGTGAGTAGTGAATTTCTCATTCATGAGAAAACTGTTCGGAATATGGATAATATCCCCTGAAGACGTCTTGACTTTCAGTTCAAAAAGAGTCATCTCCTCAATGGTTCCTGTAATGTTTTGCACAGTGATTTTTCTACCTATAGTGACATCAGCTCTTCCTGATAGTTTCCGGTATGCGATGATATTAGGCATACTGTCTTTGATACTCAGTATAAGAGATATTGAAAGCACTACGATGATGATGATAGCTACAATATCAAGAATGACTGCGGTAATTCCTATCTTGTTAAGTGCAAGTATGAAAAATACGATGTAGATGCTGTATGAGACGAATCCGCTAACAAGTTTTTCAAAGGAAGTCTTCATGCCGGTTTTTTTCCTGACTGCTGAGCCTACCTTGAATTCTTTGAGGACTTTTTCGACCACTCGTCCGAGAAGCCGTCCGATAATCAGACCAAGAACAAAGAGGATGAAAGCTACTGTCAATGAGCTTATAAGATCACTTGACTGCAGGAGTACTGGTTGTGCTATAGTCGTATTATTCATGACATATCACGTGAAAAACGCTTTCAGAAGTAGAAAGAGGATAGTTTTCGTTTATAATAGTTTTGCTAGAGAGACTTTGTCCATAAAGAACTGAGTTGAAAAGTCAGTTTTAGCAAGCCAGTCAGAGAATAAGGAAATGAAAAAGGTCAGAGTGTTTTCAGATAGTCTTTGATATACTCGAAACCATTCTTTTTTGAAAGTTTTGAGAGCGCATGATGTGTTCGAGAGCCATATTGGGCAGCCTTTTTAGGTCGTTTCGAGAATTGCATATCCAAACCCATAAATTCTGCAGCATCTCGTATGATCAGTTTGCTCCCGCTCTCAGTCAGTTTCATCGAATCAGGTATTGTCATTGCTTCTCGGATGACTTCTTTATCGAGAAATGGCGTGAGCAAACTTATGTTGAAATGTCTCGCTAACGAAAATTCCCTTAAGAGATCCCTTTTAAACATCTTGATAAGACCGTTCCAGCACTCCTCATGCACATTATCCGCGTCAGAGTGTCGTTTATAGCCGGCAAATATCTCTTCACTTCCAAGACCACCAAAAACATGAGTTATTCCCGGATTATATTCCTTGAGCGTCTTGATACCTGCTGCTTCTACACTTCCGACACCGATATTGACTGTATTGACAAGTTCAGGACCTAGTATAGAAGCAGATTCGTTGAATAATTCCTCTATATCCTTGAAGTCATAGATTCGCTCAATATAGTCAAAACCGAGCGTTTCAGCTATTTCTCTTGATGCTCGGATATCATCAGGGAGTTTCTGTTCAGGACTATCCCTGAATCCTATACTCACTGCAGTGAATGGCTTGTTGTTCTTCTTGAGAATATAGCCTATTAATGTGGAATCAATCCCACCTGAGAACAACAATCCTAAGGATCCTTGCTCTAGAGCTTCATCTGCCATTCTCGTTATTATCGCTTCAACAAGGGATGCCAGTATCTTTACTGTCGATTCGTGATTTCGGGAAGTATCTAGTTCACAATGTCTCTTAATCGTTGAGATATAGTCGTTCCAGCCATCATCTGTTGTTGGGAGTGTCATCTTCAGCATAAGTCACATCATACTTTAACAAGTAGAGTTCTGCATGGTCATGTATTGTCGTGAACGATGAGAGATTGGTTTTTATGTCTCCAAGACCAAGCGAAGATTCTTGTTTTTCATGATAAGGAACACGTTCGTAGTGGATTTCTTCATGAGTCTTGCACGTTGACAACTTGTCAAAGAGTATTCGGTCATTAAGGCCATATACTCCATCTTCCGTTCGTATCAGGAATCGTTTTTCCAGAAGTGATTGCACTAGATTTTCTATTCCCTGAAGCGATTGTAATCGTGTCTTGATCTGGTCGACTGCCAGACCTTTATCAGCATAAATTGTCTGTAACACCAATAGTTCTTGTTGGCTGAGGGAATCTAGTTCAGGAATCTGTTTTATGAATCCTGATTCCTTATCTGTAATCACGCCACCAGTAGTCCTATCGATAAGTAAACGATAGGAATCATCACCTTCTGAGCACGTAAGCAAGTAAGCGGGAACAAGGATGTTCTTGACATCTTTTACTTCCTTATCGCTCATGAGCTTGATATCTTTAGGTGTTGTTGTCGGTTTTATGATTGGCAGGATCTCTTCGTTCTCGAATTGATCTATCTTATCAAAAATATCTGTTTCATCTTTTTTTTCCGTGTGTTCACCGAGTATGTCAACAGCGTGCCCACCATGAAGGCTTTTTCTTGGTCTGACCCGCACGAATAATGGTACTTCTGTCACTCCTGTGATAAGCGTAGTTCCGATGCTGATGTCTTGCATCTCTTTTTCAGTGTTTGCTGTTAATCCTTCAACACTATTTGATATCGCTTTGACATCATTGGGATTTGTCACTTTCATAATGAGTTGTGTGCTGCACTGGCTGATGACTGACTTATCAACCCTTGCTGGTCGTTGACTGACCACACACATCCCTAGTCCGAATTTTCGTCCTTCGCTTGCAATGGTTCGTAGGATCTTTGATGATTTCTTTTCGCCGAAGCTCCGTTCAGGACAATAATTGTGCGCCTCTTCAACAACAAGGAAGAACGGTGGTATCGTATTTCTTTTTCGAGCATCAAAGAGATCTTTCGCTAACTTGTACACGATAATATCTTGTATTTCAGGATCGATTCCTTTGAGATTGAGTATGGAGCATGTTCCTGATGAGATGAGTTCATGAAAAGGTGTTGGCGCTTCTGAAAATAAGTTCATATCCTTGAGCTGATCGATAACACTGATAATATTCCACTTCGCATTCGATTCCTCGTGGTGCAGGTTAGCAAGAACACTGTCAAAATCACAACTATCAAGGTGTTGTGTTGCGCTGTGCAGCAATCCTAGTTGCGTGCTCGATAATTTTGTCGGAAGCATATCGACGAGCTCTTGACTTGAGAGTTTGTTCGAGAGCTTGAGTGGCCGGACATTTTTTGAGATTTTAGGATCACCATATTCATTGACGTTGAATCCTTCAGGCTGAACATCGAAATACGCCATCTGCTCTATTTCATTTTCTTCAGTATTCTCGTGTTTCATTGACGAATATTCACCATGGGGATCGATGACAAGCAGAGGTACATTCTTATCAATAATCTCTTCAAGAAGTACTCCGACAGTATAACTTTTTCCTGAGCCGGATTTAGCCAGTATCGCGACATGTTTTGTCAGTAGTTTTCTCAGATCGAGATAAATAGGGATGTCTTTTCCATCAAGCTTCCCGATAAAAGCCCCATGATCCTCACTTTCCAGTTTGACCACTTCTCTGATAAAATCATCCTGAGCTAAGAATACTTCACTTCCGGGCTCAAAGGGTATTTTCAGTTTTTTTATCTTGCCATCATCTTTATCCTTATAGCCTATGATGTGGCATTGTGCAGTTGTCATCGACTCATGTTTTTCAAGCTCAATGACTTGACAGAGAACATAATCATAGACTTCGTGATAGACTTGAATATAATCAAATTTTGTGACATCCTGTTCGACAATGAAACGAAACTCTTTGGTAGTCACTTTCCCATATATTTTCCCTACAAGCATACTAGTCCATAGAACAACCTTTGATTTAAAAAGATTTGTGTAAGTGAAGAGAATAAGAGTCAAAAGAAAAAAAGAAAATTAAACTATCAGTCTTGTTTATCTGAAGATATCTCTTGTTGAGACTCTTCTTTGGAAACATATTTATTAGATCGTTCTTTCATTCCAGAACCATTTGAATAAGTGCTAGTATACTTTTCCGCTTCATTCTCGAGTTTTTCAGTCTCTGCACTGATCTCTTCAGTGATAGCAGTCACTTCTTGTGTCAGTTCCGCTGTTTTTGAGAATGTTTCTGCAGAATTAGATACTTTCTTGACGACCATATCAAACGCGTCTTTTATTTCTTCAGCGTACGGCTTGATCTTATCAGTCTCGTCCTGCGATGTTTTTGAGAGTTTCTTGACTTCTTCTGCAACCACAGAGAACCCTCTTCCTGATTCTCCCGCTCGCGCCGCTTCAATTGCTGCATTGAGAGCAAGAAGTTCTGTTTGCTTCGTGACTTTCGTGATTGCATCAACAATTGGATCGAACTTGTTAGTCACTTCCTTTATTTCCTGAACTTCTTTGATGAGATTATTGAATTCTTTTCGTTGCCCTTCAGCAACTTCAAGGAGGTGAGTCGCTTTCTGTACAACAGATTCATTCGATCGTCCGATGGTAGAAGCTACAGTGTTTGCTAGTTGAGTAGTTTGTTCTGACGCTTCAGAAGCTATCTCTTTCTCTTTGCGTACCATTGATTCTCTATATTGCATGCAATTCTCTTTCTTGTTCAGACCGTTATGGATAGCTTTTGCCATCTTCTCACATGACCCGTATCCGCATGAACCGCAGTTGAGGATGTCATCTTCATTCTCTTTACCCATCTCTTTGTATATCCTATCAATATCTGCTTGTGTCGGCTCTGAGAGATAGTTATTTGAACTCCTGTCAACATAGCTTCGGTCATAGATGTGTGGTTTCCACTTGCTATCAATCGTTTTTCGAAGCTTCTTCTGATCAGGTTGCGCACCTTTCTTGATAATGCCTTTTTTCTCATATAGAGCCTGCATTTGCTTGTTACGCTCTTCGACAAGTGATTCAACTTCATCAGGAGATTTATCTTTACAGCTTGTTCCTGTACCACCATTGCATCCGAGTGCGCAGTTAAGACAATCGATGAGAAGCGGAGCTTTACCTTGTTTGATCATATCAGGTAACTTGTCAAGATATGGATAGATGTTCTCACGCCCCTCAATTTTTCTTGTACTCTCAGTTATTCCAGGCACATCACGCTCTGCAGTTCTCATAAGCCCTCCCGGTGTCGAGAAGAGTACTGCTCGTTCTGCAGGAGGGTTGTCAAAGTCAATCTCATCATAAGTCCTGAGGTTGACATTGTTGTTCTTGAAATAATCCTCCAGTGATAGGTAAGTCACGTTGTAATCGCCGACTCCCGTCTCTTCGAATTCCCTCTTTTTTGCAACACAAGGTGAGATGACTGCTACTTTATGATTGTTGTATTGCGGATAGAATTCTTTGATCATCTTTGCCGTGTGAAGCATAGGACTATCTGCAGGAGCGAGATATTTGAGTAGTTCTGGCTTGTACATCTCGATGTAATTGACGATTGCAGGACATGGTTGTGAAATGACTGCTTCAGGATTATTTTGCTTGATGTGTTCTACATACGATTTTATAGTGAGTTCCGCTCCGAAGCTTACGTCAAACACTGCCTTTACACCTTGGTTTTTTAGCCAACCATTGAGTCGTAAGTATTCTCCAGGGAAGTTAGCTGCAGCTGAAGGTGCGACAATTGCAACCATCTGTTCTCCATGCTTGAGCGCTTGGAGAAATTCATCAGTATCATCAACAATGGTTCTGGCATTGTGCGTACACGCTTCAAGGCATGCACCGCATCCTATGCACAAATCATGATTGAGAGAAACAGTATCGCCACTTCCGTCATTGCAATTCTTGACTGGACAAGCTGTTATGCATGCGTGACAATTGACGCATTTATCTTTATTGACATTGATTACTGGGGAGACTTGACTCATACACACACCTCTTTGAATACTATCACTTAGTATTTTAGGTAATGTAATTAGGAGTATCATTAATAAGCTTTACCCTTAAGATAATTGAAAAGTCGAAATATGAACAACTATATTGACAGAAATACAAATTATTGAAACTCGCATGAATAAAAGAGAACAATCTAGTTCAAAAAACCTCTCATATCATCTCTTGTTGTTTCTGTCACTTGAACAAGCACATCTTGTCCGAGAATATTCTTCTCACTTCTCACTAGTATCTGTCGATAGTTATTGGTTCGTCCAAGGAATAAGTGATGGTCGTAATCGTAGTCTATGATTGTCGCTGAAATAGTCGATCCTGTATATCCTTCATGCGGATTTAGATTTGAAAAATAGCTTGTGACCTTCACACTTCTTTCTTTGATAGTTTTTGTCAATAGTTGTTTTAGCTGAGCTGCTTTCGTTCCTGCTCTCGGATAGAATTTGGAGATGTTGAGCACTGGAAACTGGTGAGTGCGAATCAATTCCATCGTCTGCTTGAAATCATCTTCTGTTTCTGTCGGATAGCCACATATGATATCCGTTGAGATAGTAATATCAGGAATCTCTCGTTTGAGAGTGGCGATTGCAGCATCAAATTGCTCTCTCGTGTACGGCCTGTTCATCTCCTTGAGGACCTTGTCACTTCCTGATTGTACTGGGATGTGCAAAAACTTGTAGAAGACATCTTGTTTGAGTATCCTTGCCAATTCGTCCTTGTATCTGTATACATAGTTCGGATTGAGCATCCCTACACGGATCTTGAGATTTCCTCCTATCACTGAGAGTTCTTCAAGAAGTTCCGGCAGTGTCGAACCGATGTCAAGCCCGTAGCCTCCATTGTCTTCAGAAACGAGCCATACTTCTTTCAAGCCTTCTGTCTTTGCCATGCGGACTTGCCTGACAACGCTTTCGGGCGGATAACTCTTGAGATCTCCACGAGCACTTTTTGTCTTGCAGTATGTGCATGCCCCTCTACATCCTTGCAGAATAGGCACGATGGCAATGTTTTTGTTCTTTCGTGTTACCGGCAGGAACGTCCTGTCATATGGCATGTTCTTTCTTGAGAGCTCATGAACGACCTCTCCTCGGAGTGTCGCTTCAACGACCAGTTCTATCTTATGGAGTTGGTCGACACCTATTGCACTGTATCGCTTGAGCCACTCTTCTTCCTGTTGCGATTGCGGTATGCAACCTGCAATGACTATCGGTTTGCCGACCTTGTCCATCGCTGAGAAGAATTTGCTTTCTGACGGGTCTTTGACTGTGCAAGTGTTGAAAATGATAAGGTCTGCCTTATTCATCTCCTTGAACATACCTCTCTTGTCCTGGCGTGTACGAAGTGTAGTATCAAGCCCTGTGATCTCATGACCGTTTCGTGCCAAATAATCTGCCATTGTCTCGCTATCAGCCATGTTATGAGCACAGCCATAGGTCTTGATATAGATGAGAGCCATGAGGATTGAGTGGGAAAGTATTCATCCTATAAAAGTTTCATGGTGATAATAGTTGCTGACAAAAGTAAGAGATATGTAAATACAACCTAGCCACTCACAGCAACTAGTTAGGAAACGATTGTACAAACACTTTGTGTGTGCGAATAGAAGAAACTTCTGTCGTTGACTATAATTCCGGAAAAATAATGAAACTATAAAGAAACAAAAGTAAGACTGAACAAAATAATCCGAGATTACAATAAAAAGAAAAGGATTGAATTCACTTTTCTTTTTCTACGATTATTTCCAGACCGATCTTCTTTTCAGGCGTCACATTGAAATATTGTTTTGTTCTTCCTTCTGTAGCACATCGTAGTTCTCCATGCTCGAAAACATATCCTGTTATTGGTGCAGTACCATATTTAGAAGAAAGTTTGAATACATCAACTTCCCGATCATCATTTGATTCATTAAGATAGACCCAATCAAGGACTGTTTTGTTATAATCACTATCATTGATTCCAACATTAAGTTTCAGACCTGATTTGTCAAGAGTTCGAAAAGCAGTCGAACCATATTTTTCTGTCAGTTCTTGAATGAACGATTCTGATCCAGGAATTTTATCGATTGATTGAAATGCATATAATACCATATTCCCATGAAAACAGAAACCAATATAAAAATGTTACTGTTCAGGAAGAACAGCACATTGAAAAACAGAAAAAACAGCTTACCAGTTCATCTCAGCATCCTTGAGAGATTCCTTATTACGGACGTCCATCCACTTTCCATAGAAAATGTATCCGGTGAGATTCTCGTCATCAGCGAGTTTCGGGAACACATCGCTTTCCAATCGTCCGAATCCTTCAGGTGCTTCTGTAATGACTTCAGGATCAAAAATGTAGAGCCCTGCATTGATAAGGTTTGTCGGCGTTCCTGTTTTCGGCTTCTCGACAAAACTGTACACTCGATTACCATTAAGAACGACTTCACCGTATTCTTTCGTGCTTGACGCAGTCGTTACCGCAATAGTCGCTGAAGTTCCTTGTTTCTTGTGGAACTCGAACATATCCTTGACATTTATCTCTTTGAGTTCATCACCATTGCACATGAGAAACGTACCATTTATATGTGATGCAGCTTCACGAAGGACTCCTGAAGTTCCTAGCGGTTGATCTTCCTCGATATATTTGATGTTCACACCAAGATGCGAACCATTACCTAGCCGTTTCTTGACCATGTCTTTTTCAAAACCGACAGCGACGATGAATTCTTTGATTCCTTGTCGTTTAAGCATGAGGATATTGTGTTCGATAATCGGTCGACCATTGATTTCTATCATGAATGTGGGTAAATCCGTTCCATTCTGCTCAACGAGGTGTTGTCCTCCGGATAGTACAACTGCTTGAGTGAGGTGTTTTCGTTTAAGTGTTTTTGACAGGTTGAGCTCAATAGCATGACTCCTGTTCTTGACCATGACCCCATCTATGTCCGCATCAAGTGCGTCAAGAAGTTCTTGGTCTATCGTAATCGTAATTCGTTCTTTCATACATATCCCTCCACTATATATTACTCACAATCCCATTGTATGAATACGTATGACAGATATTTAAAGCTTGTGAAAATACCGTATATGAATTATAACAAAAGTACTTGGAAAAAGAATCAGAACAGAAAATAAAAAAATAAGTGCTCTTAAGCATCAACACCTTCAAGCATGCTTGAAATACTCCATATCTGCTGTCTCGTGAATTGGTCGAGATTGGCATCTCCGGAAATTTCATCGAGATCAGAAAGGAGCTTGTTGATAGTGAGAGAAAGAGTGTTCTCATTAGCTTTTTTTAGTTCTGAAATTATGTTTGAGAATTTGTTCTTGATGTTTTTCGGTACGTTCGGATCGCTTTCTAGTTCACTCATGAATTCGATCACTTCTTCAATTTGGGAATTCATAGTATCTGCACCTCGCTTGTTCAATTGCTCTAATATTGAATATGTATTCCAATCAATCAATCAATGAGTTTCACTGGTCATTTCCAGATAATCCTTTCATAGCTTTTTCTTGTAGCTGCTGTGTTTGCTGTCGTAATGATTTCTCTTGTTTTTCCAGTGCTTCAAGACGTTTCGAGTAAGTGATTCTTTTCTCTTCGAGATCGTTCTTGATATCTTCTGATGATTTCTTGATCATGATTGTTCCGACAATATGATATCCTTCATCGACTTCAGCAAGCTCCTCAAGTGCTGATTCGATATCATAGATGTAGCGTTGGTATCCTTGTTTTTGAGCTACAGTATGAGAAAGTTGTTGTTCAATGAGACGTAGTTGTTCAATATCATCTTGTGACATGGTATGTGGCCTCCGTTCGGTTGCCTTGATCTTATTTATGGAAATGATTTGTTCAGTTTTCCAAGGATTCCATTTTCGTATAAATGGTAAGTATTTTCGTGATGGCATTAAGCGCTGCCCGAAGTGCTACTGAATCATCAGCAGCAATAGCAAATACGACGTTCGAATCTTTGATGGAGATAGTATAACGTGCTCTATTGTTACTGAGCACTTTATCTTCAGTTTCAAAAAGAGTCTTTATCCGCTGTGCATCAGCAGCATCGGACCCATAAGCTGTAATCGTGCTTTCAAGCTTCATCGCGCTTTGACCTGTGAAGGCTGTGATCGTGCCTTGAAAATTATTTTTGAACCGCAATAGATGCATCGCACCTTTTTCTTGATGTATTGGTCAGAAACGGTTTTGTTACATGAAAAACATCGGTATTCTGTCATGACAATCCACCTTCAATAAAAGTATTTTCCCTGACGTGCAGAGAGATAATCTAAAACAAAAACATAGCTGAGGATTTAAAGCTCAGATACGGTCGTCTTGATACTAGGTACTTTTGAGACGGTAAATGCTTTGCTCGTGAATTTAGCATTGCATTTCTTGCATTGCCATATACCTGTATTCAAACGCTTGACTTGCTCTCGGGAACAATATGGACACTTGTATTTCTTGTGCTGCTGTGCTTCGATCTTTCCGAATTTATCACGAGCAGTCTTACCATATCTGCTTCCGAATCGCTTGATTGAGTTTGTTCCTGCGCTTCGTGCCATTATAATTTCACCTGAATCATGATGTATAATAATCAATTCTCAATGTTCCCGAAAAATACCAGGTATGGGGCTGCCCAGATTCGAACTGGGGTCTTAGCGTCCCAAACGCCAGATGATAGACCAAGCTACACCACAGCCCCTTATTGAGACAGTTCGAGAAATGCCACTTGATTTATAAATCTTTCTGGACCACAGAACGCCAAATAATAGCATCAAATCATCAAGAACAGACCAATACCCCATTATATGAATGGACCGAGACGTTCCTTGAAGGTCTCTATAAGTTCTACAGGCGAGGGATCCCGTTCATAGCGTAGAGCGAGATAGTATGCTGTAAGATCTCCTATGAGCATTGCTGAATATAGTTTGGTAAGCAAATTATCACCACTCATCTTGACCTCAGTGGTATCGACATCGTATTTTGCCACTAACTCTCGTGTCAGGCTCATCCGTTTCTTTATACGCCTGTGATCATCGTCGAAGTTGAAGAGTATGATATGAAAATCAGCATTCATATCAGTGAATGCCAACATCTCATTATGATTGAGTTCACTAAAATGGTTTGCGAATGCATGCACTTTCGAGCTCTCGTTGAGTTGCGTCTTGAAGCGATAAGCGACAGGATAATACTCTTCTGAAGAGTAAATGAGAGGGATTTTTTCCTCTAATTTTTCGCTCATGGAAATGGCAAGACTTTTGAAATCAGGCTTGGAAAGCCCTTTGATGAGTTGTTCAATACCTGATTGTTGAGATGGTATTATCTTGTAACGCTCAAGAATTCGCAGGAGCGGGAAAAAAAGATAGGTGAGTGCTGCAGTCCGTGGTTGGAATCCCTTTGGCACTTTAAGAAAAGGTTTTCTGTTGAGATTCGTTATCTCTTCCAATTTCCCCCCTTTTGAAAGTGCAATGACTTGTTTTGCCTTCCTGATCGCCTGCCTATAGGCACTGACTGTTTCTTCAGTGTTTCCTGAATAACTGATAGTGAAAACCAGTGATCGTTCACTGAGACTTTCAGGCATAGAATATGATCGTGATACTATAACAGGTAGTTTGACACCTAATCGTCTGAGATAGAGTTTGAGAATCTCGCCACTGAGAGCAGATCCCCCCATACCAGCGACAATAATATTATCTATTTCCGCTTGTCCTTCCGGAAGCGCGACATCCTCACCAAGTTCATAAGCCGCCTTGATATCATGTCCTATATTTGTGTAGTGCTCAAGAAATCCTTGCGCATCATATTGCATGTGAGTATCAGGAAATGTGCCTTCTGCCATTGGTTTCACCACCACTACTTCTCAAAGACATAGGAGGAACGCTGGTTTATAAAGTATTTGTTTTTTTTTACGAGGAAAATTTTTGAAGAATTCGTAAAGCTATCACAACACTTCCCGGTCTATAGGGAAATTGTCGCTTGTAGGGTATTCTGTGACTAGAGCCGCTTCGAACTTATTTTTCCAAGAGAACAGTTTTCGTTTTCTCTTGATCTGAGGCCATATCTCTTTCAGGATGTGCGGAGCAGTAAGTATTCGATTCTCATGCACTTCAATAAGTTCTTCAGGAATATCATAGTTTCGTATGAGTTGCTGTCTGATCCCTTCTAGCGTGAACCCATCATAGAGCTTATCGAATTCAGCACTCTTCTGTTCTTCAGACTCTTCACTATCGGACAAATCTAAAAGACCTATTTTCTCGACGACGTGATCGACTTCCTTCTCATGCTCATCACGATTATCTTGTTCAGAATCATAACGATCGAAATTAGCTTCCTCATTGGTCTGATCAACAGGTTTGAGCTCTGCCCTGTAGAGCATCCCCTGCTTATCAACACTGTCAAAGGTCCGTGCCACTGTTTGTGCTCGTAGTCGCAATCGGTTTCCTAGTTGCACTTTATCTTTGAATTCTGCAGAACAGTAATGAACAGGCATACCCCTCTTTTTTCCGAATTCAACAAGTTCTTTAGCGAGTTCTTCACTGCCTTTAATCCCGTAAGAAAGTTCATCCTTCACTACAAGACCTAATTCGTTGAATCGTTCTTGTGACGCGTCACTGTATTCAAGCTCATTGAGATTAATGAATTCTACGAATCCGAGTTGTTTGCAATAATTGATGAGTTCTTTCGTTTTCTCTCCAAAACCAGGAATTGAGGGTATTTCCGCTCCAACAGTAAAACCCACTCCTTCTGCAAAATGAACTTTCTCCCATAAGAGAATATCAGCAACATCGAAGTGGAATCTCAGTTCGTCAAGCCCTGCCGCTTCTAGTTGCAACAGCGCCTCTTGAGTCACATGATCAAGTGTTGTATAGAGGTGTATGTGGAACGTGTCTCCAAATTCTTCCTTGAACGCTTTTATATATCTACAGGTCCGTTGAAGTCTTAGAAGAGGATCGCCACCAGTGATACCGATACCCTTCGATTGACAGAGACGAGCTTCCTCGAGAGCTTCATTGATGCCATCCGGCGCGTCAGGTCGCGCAATCACTTTTTCGTTGATCTTGACAAGATCTTTACATCTCTTATCATCTGATATCGGACAATAGAAGCATTTGTAATGACAGATTCCGGTGATAAACAGCACACTCTTTCGACCATTGATGCATTGCTCGCATCCCTTGACAAGCGGTCCGAAGTGTGTTTTCTTTGTCTTGACGAATTCCATCGTTAACCTTTCAGTGATCATTCACTTAAAAACCTTAGGATGAATAGTATTTTCAGAATAACCTCATATAGTTCATGAATATCTGGTCTGCAGTTTCTGTTTCAGTGAGTCCTTTAAGCTCTGCAATTTTCGTAATGGACAAGGAAATATTAGCAGGTTCGTTATGTTGTTCAGGATCAGGACCTAGATAAGGTGCATCTGTTTCCGTGAGGAGTTTCGATAGTTTTGTTGTCGTGACGATATCTTGCATCTGCTGTAGCTTCGTCACTACGGTCGGTATGGAGAACGTCCACCCTTGCTCTTGTATCTGCTTTACGAACTTCTTCTTTCCCATAAAACAATGCATAATGACTTTTTTCGCCTTGTGCTTAATAAGCATGTCAATAACATCACTTTCGGCCTTTCTCGAATGGATGATGAGGGGAATATCAAGTTCCTGCGCTAGTCGGATGAATTTTTCAAACGCATCTTGTTGTCGTTTTTTATGTTCTTCCTGTTCCTGTTCAGATAATTCTTTCAATTCTCTAACATCATCTTCGTTGACTAGTTTGTAATCAAGCCCCACTTCACCGATAGCGACAGGTTTCTGTTGTCTTATGAATTCGATCTCTTCATCAATCTCTTCAGGAGTGTATTCTGTCGTGTGAGTCGGATAGATGCCTAGCGCTGGCTTGATGACATCATACTGCTGTGATAATGCGAGCACTCGTCGGTTGCTTTCCGGATCGGTTCCATTTGCCACTATCACTTTCACTCCGACATCAGCTGCTCGTTTGAGTATCTGTTCTCGTTTGTTGACAAGCGGCTCCATATCCATATGTGCATGTATGTCAACTAATCTCATATTATCACGTTTCATTGAGTGTGAAGCACTGATCCAGAAAGCATGTTTAATCTTCTTTCCGGCCCGTACCCATCTTCTTGAAGGATTCGAGCAGATCGATAACATACTTTCCATCTTGAAGTTTGTAGATGAGAGGATGTTTCTGTTGGAAGAGATTGACCAGATCGAGTTCGTACTGTCCTGGCTTGAGTATTTTTATACTCTCAATGTCGAGTATGACTGGTTTGTCGGTATCAACATCATCACCCAGTATATCATAAACATCATCTTCAATCTGTTGTTTTTCATCGGCTGAGAGGTCAAGGATTTGTTGTTGCTCCTTTTCCATTTCTTTGAGCCGGTCTTTTTTGACGTAGAAAAAGAGTTTTCCGCCACAACTAGAGCATCCGTGCAGGATCTCTTTGGATCCATCATCGAACATCGTTCCGCATGAGACGCATTGGTGTGGCATGTATATTTTCTCCTAAATAGCGATAATGATATAACTGAAAAAAATGAATTATAATCCGATCATCTTTTCTTCAATTTCCCTTTAGTTGATTTTTGTGAAGAGAACCCTTCTGTTGTGAAGAGCTGAATCTTATCAGGATCCTGTTTTATTTCTTTGACTACATTCGCTGGACCTATTATTGTCATTCCTCTTCGTGAACCGAGCATCATATTGATGAACAAGTTCTTGACCCGTTTGAAAAACGCTGCGTTCTTCTCTTCAGGGAAAATCACTGATAATTCGATTCCGGTGAATTTATCATTGATCGATTCCATCGTTTTTCTGATGAGCTCTGCTTCCTCTTCACTTTTGAGCCTTCCTTCAACAAGAAGTATCTTATCGGTCTTGACAAGACGCAGCAATTTTGAAATTCGTTTCTGCGAATTGAGATCTGCGATTTCCGAATGTGGGATGTATTGTAGTGTCAGCATTTTATCATTCTACCTCTACATCGTCACCTCAAAGAGTGCATCGTAGAACTTGTTCGCGTTCTTACCTGTCTTGGCACTGATTCCCACAACCTTGTATTGTGGAAATGCCGATTGCACTTTTCGCAGGTTCGCTTTCTTGAGATCTATCTTGTTTGCTAGGACAAGCACAGGTATCTTTCGTGCCTGGAGATTTCCTATGATAGTGAGATTGACTTGTGAGAAAGGGTCCATCGTAGCATCAAGCACTACTACTACAGCATCCATCTCGTCTAACCATTTGATTGAACTGATAACTCCTTTTGTCGCTTCTTTAGCCCGATCCTTCGCCTCATTTTCTTTCATTCCTTGCTTGACGAAATCCTCATAATCGATTTTTGTCGCAATACCTGGAGTGTCAACAAGGTTGAACATGAGTTCTCCTTTACCATCTTCGGATTTTATATGGATCTTTTCCTTGACCTGGATTTCTCTGGTCTCGTGAGCCATGTTGCTCACATCGCCCATTTCCTCTCCGAGCCAGTCTTTACATATCCTGTTGGCTAATGTTGTCTTCCCACCATTAGGTGGTCCGTACAAGCCGAGCTTGAGTTCTTTCTTCTTGCTGAAGAACTGCTTGAAGAATTTGTTTGCTAGTCGTTTCAGCTTCTTTATCATTATTACTTGACAGAACAACATTTATTTAAAAAGATTTCGCTTGTCAAGCTTAAAATAGAATAAAAACACATGTAGAAAACAGAATAACTGAATTCTAAACATCTAAGAACAAGAGAGTAAAAAATAAAAGAAGCGGATCCCAACTTATTTTTTTTGCCAGGAGAATGAACGTTTCTTCGCTGATTTCCCATAGCCGCATGCTGCACAGATTCCGCTTTTCCTGTGATAAGCGTGTTTACCGCATCGCCGGCAAGGGATGTGCGCACTCTTTCCGGAGTGCTTTCCTTGTGCTGCTGTTCCAGTTCCCATAGTGAATCACTCAATAAATAATAATTTGTTTATTGGACGGAGATGTTCGTGATAGTATCTCCTCGCAAAAAGACAGTTCCGAGCTTTCGTTTGAGCTGTTTTTCAGCATCATAAGTCTCTTCAGTCTTTTTCTCTTCGACTTGCGTGACAATTTTTTTCGTCTTCGGCTCGTATTCTTCTGCTTCGTCAAGCACTGTGTTGATGTGGATATCGAATGCTTGTAGCTTTCCGACATATCTCCATCCGTTCTTCAAGTCTACGATTACTCGTTTTCCCCGTGATCTGTTGAGCGCGTCCAGTGGTCTTGACATAGTATTACCATCCATAATCATCATCCCCTTATTACATTGATATTTCGCGTTTCTTGAAAAAATATCCGTTCAAGAAATGCTGTTGATAACGCTTCGGTCATTCCAAAGCCATGCTAAGAAGTCTCGGGAGATTTATAAAGCTATCGCATAGCCCTTTACTGATGATTGTAAGTCACAATTCGTTGAGATCTTTTATTCTCGGCACATTCTGACTGGCGTATCCTTTACAAGCAATAGTCGTGTCGTTGACTTCAACATCAACTCCTAAGACCTGTTCAAGCACTGCAATATATCCTTTCAGTCGCTCTGTCACTTGCGAGACATCCATCTCGCCACCTTGCAGCGCGAGTAGCGGCAGTATTTGTTCTGCCAGTTTCGCATCGACACTTGGAGAATAGAGTTTTTCTTCGAATTCCCGTATCAACCCATACACTATAGTGTCAAAGTTGTTCTTGATAGCATCATCATCA
Organism: Nanobdellota archaeon; assembly: GCA_051819805.1. Classification (GTDB taxonomy): domain Archaea; phylum Nanobdellota; class Nanobdellia; order Woesearchaeales; family SKGA01; genus SKGA01. The sequence continues at coordinate 8,864 of JBNJHD010000008.1, read as the reverse complement.
AGATATGCGTCTGCTGACTGTATCCATGGTTTGTCGTTATCATACCCTTCTTCATCGCCGAAAAGACCGTGTATCGAGACCGCACAAGCGTGTTCTGTTGAACTGACGTATTGCGTGTCGACCACTATCGGCACTTCTTTATCCCTGAATGCGAGACGCAATAACTGTTCTGCTCGTTCAACAACATCCTTTGCTGCAAGCTCCTTAGAGGCAACGATTCTTGCCCTTATTGCTGCTAATTGTGATTGTTTTTCGAGTTTGAACTGCAGACAAGCAGTGTCAAGCTCGTGTTTTCCATCAATCGCGAGCATCACTTCACCATCATGATCGGGATAGAATGCCATTTTTTTGGTTTCGAGACGACATTCATGAGCATAGGGCATGAGCGGACGAAGAAACGATTCCCGGAGCACATCAATTGTCGGCGCATTCTTGCCGTGTGTCATCCCTGTTGCATGTAGAGTCATCTTTTTCGGTGCGTAAAGTGCCGCCATAGCTAGAGGCAGTAGTGATAGCGCTATTGAGTGCGGCCCATCGAGATTGAGTTCTAGTTTCCGCTTGGAAGGAAACTCTGTTTTTGGCGTGAACGTGAGTGTCTCCGAACCAACCCCTGCTCCTTTGACCTCTGCTTCAGTTGCTGAACTCATCGTCTCTATGAATGCAAGTAGCGGCATGCTCAAACCAGATTTTGCTCCCCGTTCACAGCATATGTTCTTGAGAGTGACAGGTTTTTTCGTGAGTGCTGAAGCAATTATCGCTAAACGAACTGACCCGCCCGTTCCAGCTCCAGAGTTACAATCTAGTATGAAAGGTGGCAGAGATTCATCAGAAGCACATGTTCTTTCTTGACTCATGAGAATAAGGAGGAGTATCTTCTTATTATAAGAATTGCGAAAAAAAACTATATTTTTCCTTTTAGTCGAAGTATCGCTTCTTGTTCAAGGAGTTTAAGATGTATTTGCTCATAGAGATGCTTGAGTTCATAATATCTTTTCTCATTCTCCTCGCTTGAAACATTGAGTTTCATGTAGAATTCTCGTGCTTGCTGGTATTTGTCCTTTGCTTGTACGGGATTACCGCTTGCTATCACTTGCTTGCATTCGTCGATCATGCTTGCAAGTTCTTCTGCAATCTTATCGTTTTCAGGAAGTTCAGCAACAGTGTTTTGATCAGGAATATTCTTTTCTTGCAATTGTTGTGTTTCAGGTTCTTCTTGTGCAGTCCAAGATGAATGAGTATTATCGGCTGATTGCTCTTCGCTCATACCCGTAACTTCTTCTACAGGTTTTTCATCCTGATGCCCAGTATCAGCATATTCTTTTTTCACACCCATCACATCTTCAGAGAGCTTATTGATTCGTTCGTCTTGTTCTTTGAGTGCTTCTTCCACAGCCGCGGCATCTGAAGTCACATTTTCTGGAATTTTTTTGTTCTCTTCCGGATGAACACTCTTTTTCCCAACGCCATCATCAGCAGTGAAATCAATCTTCTCTTTTGATTCCTTTTTTTCTTGTGTCTCAACAGGTAGTGATTGTTGTTTCATCTCAAGATCTTCTAGTTCTTCATTCGTTTCCTTGAGTGATGCTTTGAGTTCGTCAATCTCTTGTTGTAGTTTCATGGTAGAAGCCGAGTGTCGTGTTTTCGTTTCAGGAGCTTTATTTTCGACCATCTGCTCTACTTCTTTTCGTTTCTCTTCGATTCTTTTCTCTTGTTCTTTCTCCCACTTCCTGAATTCTTCTAGTTTTTTCTCATAGAATGATTTGAGATGCTCCTCTTTTTTCTTCAGAATCTCTTCGAATTCTTTGATTTCCTTATCATGATCATGAGAATCGTGTTGATGTTCAGCAACAGGTTGTTCTTCAGAATTTTCAGTTACCGTAGCATCTTGTTCTTGAGTGATGTTCTCTTTTTCTTCAGGTTTTTCAAGAGACTCTTTTTCCTTCGTTTCAAGTAATTGTTTGTCATCATCATTTTCATCAGCAGTTATCGCTTCTTCTTTGTTTTCAGCAGGTCCGACCACATCATCTTCGTGTGCCAAGGTTGATGATGAATCCTGTTTATCAACCTTTTCATCATCTGCCGCCCATGAAGATTGCGATTGCTTCTCATCATCCTTTGTATCCTCATCTACAGTCATGCTTTCTGGGGATCCAGTCTCATCCTGGACAGTTGGTTGTTCTGCCGGTTGCGTCCATGACCTCTGGTCATAGTCTGTTGATTCATCATCTTTACTGTCATTAGAGTCGAAAGCGCCATTTTCGGGTTGCGTCCATGCTGATTCAGGAGCTTCCTTTGCTTCCTGTTTCAGGTCAGGTTCTGGAACATCAGAAGTAACTTTCTCAATATCCTGTTCTACGTCTTCGTTTTCACCAACGCTCATATCATGAGTTGAATCCTCTGTAGTTCCGGGAATATCATCAGTTTTCGTAGCAGGTTGCTCTTCAGCACCTTCTTCTGCCATTGGTTTTTCAGCAGTTTTTTCTTCTTGACTCGCATCAGGTTCGGCAGTACTCTGTTCTTCCGAAGTATCTGCAGTCGCTTGCTGATCAGACATTAATTGTTGTGGATCTTCAGCCCAGGAAGTCTTTTCAAGATTCTCTTGCTTTTCCTCCTGAGGATCTTCAGTGAATGATGATGATTTTGTATCAGCGTCCTTTGTGGAAGTGTCGTTCTCGCCATCCGCTGTCCATGAAGAATTTGGGGAAGTTGTCTTTTTATCCGGTTGTTCTTCTTCCCCATCTTGTATCCATGATGATGTCTGTTCTGATGGTGATTGTTCTTCTGCTTCATCGCTAGCAAACGATGAATCTCCAGCAGTCCAGTTTTCAGTATCTTCAGTGAAATCAATCTTTTCTGAAGGAGCGGTTTCTGATGTTGGTTGTTTTTTATCTGAGGATGAAGAGTCATCGTCTAGTGCTTCTTGTTGTTTCTCTTCAGCTTCCTCTTTTCCTAGTTCAGCCAAGTAACCAGGTATTTTGTTTTTGTTTTGCGTGTCTTCAGGAGGAACATAATCTGATTTAGACCCATTATCTTTAGAGTTATTTGTTTCTGTCCATGCAGAGGCTGATTGCTTTTCAGCAGTCGTACCATAATCTGCTTGTTCCTGATCGTATTGTTCAGAAAGCTTATCTGCAGACGTTTTCGCATCGTCTTCGAGGTGATCATATAAGTGGTCTGTAGAAGGTGTCTGTTCATTAAGACCCAACTTATCACGGATCTCTTGTGTTTGAGAATCAGCAGGATTCGTTTCTTGTCCAGGAGCACCTATAGTGTCGGCGATATCCGCTTGCGAGGTGTCTTCTTCAAGTTCATTGTGGATATCATCAAATGTTTGCGAGAATTGTTCCGGAGAGGAAGGTTTATTATCTGTATGTTTCTTTCCACCGAATAGTTTCGAGAATAAACCTTTTTTCTTCTTACCGCTCTGCTCCGATGGTGGAGTAGGCGGCTTTATATCAAAATCATCTGATGACATTACTTCTCACACACCCCTTTTTGAAAACGAACACGCACCTCAGAGAATACTCTGCTCGTATAGTGACACTAACACTGGAAAGTATATAAAAAGGTTTTGTTATCACTACTAAGTTCACAGCTTGTTTGCTAAGAAGAATTCGTTATTGTGAGGTTGAAGAATTACTCTTGAGAATAGTCCAAGCTCATTGATCCCATCAGATCATCATTGGTGTTATAGATCTCAATAGTTGCGTTCGGATAGCAATCATCATCGACAAACGCCATGAACTCTGCAGGAATATCCTTGAACGCTGCTTGCGTATCTGTTTTCACTATCTTTCCATCGCTATAATTGACAACCATATAATAGATGTTTGCGGTTCTTCCGGAAATGGTAGGATCTCCACCTGTGAAATTCGCATAGAAAACGGTTTTTCCCGTGCCTTCTTGTTGCGCTTTCCATTTCCTGCATTCCTTGTAGGTCAGAGGTAGTTCGCAAGTATATCGTTGTGTAGGGTCATAGGCACCAGTATCATAGCAGAACGAGTATTCTGCATGAACACCTAATAATTCCTCACCACCCTGATTCGTTATTGTTTCAGAAGAAGAGTCCGTAGTACCATCGCTCCCGCAAGCTGATAATGATACCAGTGAGAGCACGATGAGAACGATGATCGTTGAAGATATTCTAGTCATGACATTTTTATGGATGATTATATTTATATAGTTTTCTTTCAGGAAATTATACGTTCATTTTCCATAATCTTAAAAAAACTATGCGTTTTTCTTGACATTCATGAAACCCATTCCTCAAAGCAATATTTCTGCTTTTCAGGACAAGATTCTCTCCTATTATGAAAGCGAAGGTCGTGATCTTCCCTGGCGTCACACGACTGATCGCTATAGGATCATGGTCAGCGAGATCATGTTGCAACAGACTCAAGTCTCCCGTGTGATCGAAAAATATGGTGAGTGGATGGAAATGTTTCCTACATCAAATGCTCTTGCTGCCGCTTCTCTTTCTGAGGTGTTGAAATTATGGAAAGGTCTGGGTTATAATAATCGTGCGAAGCGCTTGCAGGATTCTGCCCGCATCATCGTTGATGAATACGAAGGTATTGTTCCTGACACTGTTGAAGAGCTCATGAAACTCCCAGGCATCGGCCCTTACACTGCACGCTCAATTCTTATCTTCGCGGACAATCTTGACATCGCCACTGTTGACACTAACATCCGCCGATTGTTCATTGCTGAATTCGACGTTCCTGAAAAGACAAGTGATAAAGAGTTGTTCGAGTTCGCCCAGAGAATGATTCCCAAAGACAGGTCGAGGGATTGGCATAACGCTCTCATGGATTACGGTGCTGTTGTCTTGACAAGCAGGAAAAGCGGCATCCGTCCGAAGACCACGCAGTCAAAGTTCATCGGTTCCCGTCGCCAGTACCGTGCGAAGATGTTGCATCATATTGTTGAGAAAGGAAGCTTGACTGTTGCTGAAGCTGAAAGCGAGTATGAAGACAGTCCTGCTCCTGTTAAAGAGATTCTTGACGAGCTTGCCAGTGACGGTCTTGTGAGAAAAAGCAAAAATAAGAATAAGAAAGAAACATACCATTCAGCATAATCACCCCTTGTAGCCCTGAATAGGATTCGTGTGCACTCCTTTGATCTTATCGACCGGATAACGCTTCGCATTCTTCTCGAGTTTCTCCTCGACCGCCTTGAAAATATCGATATCAGTCTTGTAAGAAATCATGATGAGATACATCATGATGTCAGCGACTTCCTCTTCGACTTTCTTCTTCTTTTCAGGATGCGAATGGATGGTGTTCACTTCCTCTTCAGTGAGCCAACGGTAGCATTCTGCCAGTTCTCCGATCTCGCTGACCATCGCTACGAAGAGATCTTTCGGATTGTGATATTGGTCCCAATCGCGTTCCTTGTTGAATGCTTGGATCTTGTTTTTCAGTTCTTCGAGTGTCGTTGCCAATTGATAACCCCCAAATAAGAATTGTTTCTGCGAGTATCGTTATTTAAAGATTTCGCAGGAGTTTAAAACTTATAAAGCCGGAAAACATAGTCTTCTCTGATGCAACAATACCATATCATCGTCAAAGGACGAGTCCAAGGAGTGAATTTCCGTAATTTCGTCAGACAAACCGCTCGCGAGCTTGATCTTGCCGGTTGGGTGAGAAACTCCGGCGAGGACGTTGAGATTGTGGCTCAGGGCAAGAAACAGCAGCTTGTGAAACTCCTGCAGCAAGTCCGTTCAGGGCCTCCGCTCGCTCGTGTGGATGATATTGAGTATGACGTCCATGCGCCCTCGAAAGACTTCAAGTCCTTTTACGTCAGGGCTTGAAAAGCCATCGTTTTCACGACTTTTCATCAGTTAAACATAAAAAGCCCTGATTCTTCCCAGCCCTATCATGGTTACAGATGATATCTTAGGAACTCCTCTCAAGGACGATGAAGAGGACACCCACGAAGCCAAAGCCCCTATCAGTGCTACGCATACTAACGGCAGTAATAGGAAGCCACCTATCAACAAGATAGAAGCGAAAAAGGATGCTTCCATGTGGGAGATGGATGAGAAAGGATATTTCCTCATCGATCCTCGTCCTGAAGAAGAGATCATCTACGCTCATCATTACACTCCTGATCGCAAGTACAACTGTTCTATCGCTGGCGAGACTGCTGAAGATATCTATTACACGATAGTGAGAGAAGAGCTTGTCAGCTCCTTGCTTCACGCTGCGTACTTAGGCGCAGAGCTTCAGAAGGCAGAGCTTGTCGTCGCCTATGAGATTGCCAGTTACGAGCAGGATCGCTTCCTTCATATCAACACTGATAACGAGCAGGAAGAAGAGGAAGAATGAGATTTTTCTTCTATTAAACAATCGCACACTGTGATTCTCATGACACAACAAGTCACTCTCGACGGAAAGACTTACACTCTTCCTGAGAATAAACCGGAGCTTCTCATGCCAGCAGGCGATTTGCAAAAGGCAAAGTTCGCGTTCGCCTTCGGCGCTGACGCAGTCTATGCAGGCGTGCCAGTCTTTGCTCTTCGTGCCAAGGAGAACAAGTTCAACATCGAGCACGTCAGAGAGATTGTCGAGTATGCTCACAGTCTTGATAAGAAAGTATATCTCACTATCAACATCTATCCTCATAATGAGAAGATCGAACCCTTCCTTCAAGCCATGAAAGAGATGGTTGATGTGGCTCCTGATGCCTTTATCGTCTCTGACCCTGGCGTTCTCGATCTTGTCAGAGAGTATTTTCCTGACGTCGAGCTTCACTTGTCTGTCCAGCAGAACAATGTAAACTGGGCGAGTGCTCGCTTCTGGGGAAAACAAGGTATAAGCCGTATCATACTGGCTCGGGAACTTTCTCTTAAGGAAGTCAAAGAAATTGTGGAGAAGAATCCCGACATGGAGTTTGAATATTTCGTTCATGGTTCCATGTGCATCGCGTATTCCGGTCGCTGCCTCTTATCATATTACTTGTCAGGCCGAGATGCGAACCAAGGTGTCTGCACGCAACCATGCCGCTGGCAGTACAAAGTGTTCAAGAGCGACAAGCCTGATTACGCTTCTGCATCAAGCAGACCAAAAACGGAGGTCAGTGAACAGGGAGCAGAACACAGTTCCCAAACTAACGCTCCGGAAGGAGATTACGTCATTGAAGAGCGTTTACGTCCCGGCGAGTATCATCCTGTTGAGGAGGATGGAAATGGCACGTACATCATGAACTCTCGTGACATGTGCATGATCGATTACCTCGAGGATCTCATGGATGCTGGCGTGTGCTCGTTCAAGGTCGAGGGTCGTAACAAGAGCGTGTATTATGCAGCTATTGCCGCTAAAGCATATAGAGAAGCGATTGATGCTATCTATGAAGGGAAAAAGCCTGACGTCAAAAGACTTTTAGCAGAACTCCACAGCACTGGTAATCGTGGTTTCATACCGGGTTTTCTTGCAGGTAACCTCGGTGAGAACGCGCAGTGGTATGATAAGAACGGACTTCTTCAGACTCATGTCTTTGCCGGCATCATGACAGAGTACGATAATGAAAAACAGAAAGTCACTATAGCAGCTCGTAACCGGATTGACGTTGGTGACACTATCGAACTCATCACACCGACACAGACCATTCCCATCACTGTTCATCAGATGACTGACGCTGATGGCAATCTTATCAACACAGTCCATCCTGGAGCAGGCACCTTCACGGTCTCGCTTCCTGAGAACACCACTATCGACAGCGATTTTGCAGTCGCGAGAATGGAAGGACAGCAGAAGCAAACACGAATAATGAATAAAGATTAATGGTGAAAACACATGTTATGTCTTGGGATCGAAAGCACTGCGCATACCTTCGGCGCAAGCATCGTGACAATTAGCGGCGAAGTCTTGAGTAACGAGCGTAAGCTCTACACGACTGAATCAGGCGGTCTCATCCCTAACAAGCTTTCCGAGCATCACGTTGCTATCTGCGACACGATTGTCAAGCAAGCGCTTGAGAAAGCAGGTGTCTCCATCAAGGACATCAATCTCATCTCATTCTCGCAAAGCCCTGGCATTGGTCATTCTCTTCGTATAGGAGCTGCCACTGCTAAGAGCTTGTCGCTGCATCATGATATTCCTCTTGTCGGTGTCAACCATTGTATCGCTCATATCGAGATCGGTCGCTTGAAAGCACAACCGAGTTCACAGACCCCGGACAACGGCACAGCTGCAAAGCAGCACACTAAAAACCGTTGTAAGGATCCTATCTTATTGTATGCAAGCGGTGCTAACACCCAGGTCATCGGTTATGAGGGCAAGAAGTACCGTGTCTTCGGTGAGACGCTTGATATGGGTATAGGTAATTTCCTTGATAGCTTCGCCCGTCACGTCGGTCTCGGGTTTCCTGGCGGTCCTAAGATCCAGGAATTGGCCAGCAAGTCAAAGAATTACATCCCATTACCATATTCCGTCAAAGGTATGGATGTCAATTTCGGCGGTCTTCTGACCAAGCTCAAGACGATGCATTCCACTGGCAAGTACGAGCTTGAGGACCTCTGCTATAGCGTTCAGGAGATCGTGTTCGCCATGCTTCTCGAAGTCAGTGAACGTGCTCTCGCTCACACGGGGAAAAGCGAACTCCTCCTTGGCGGCGGTGTCGCCTGTAACACTCGCTTGCAGGAGATGGCCTCGAAGATGTGCGCTGATCGTGGAGCGACATGCTATATTCTCGAGAATCAGTATAATGTTGATAACGCTGCGATGATCGCGTGGAACGGGATAGTGACAGTGTGCGGGGAGCAGGGAACGGAAGACAGTAATAATATCAAACAAGAATTCTGCACGCCAGTCACTAAAGCTCACATCGACCCTCATCTCCGTACTGATGATGTTGAAGTCACC
>JBNJHD010000007.1:0-37766 GCA_051819805.1 Nanobdellota archaeon | reverse complement strand
CAGTCCGTCTGAATTGTTTCTTGATCTCTTTATCCGGAAGCATGAATGATCACCGTAATGATTTGTATACAGTCTGTTAACGAGAAGCGGTTTTTAAAGCTTATGACAGAAACCGATCCTAACCATCAATAAGATCATTTTTCAGTCCAAGGAAAATCATCAGTCGAATCAGTTGTACCTTTAAATAAACACGAAAAGCAGAATCTCCTTTGATTAGGTTTCTGGTCTTACTAGGTCTTGCTACAATCCGTAAATTTCCAGTAACAGAATTCAGCTCTTCAACAACAAAACCTGCACGATGAAGGATACCAGTAATGGTTTTTTTAGTGAATATGAAAAGATGATTCGGTGAAGGATACAACTGTTTTTTTGATTTGAACCGAAATACACCATTTGAAGCCTCCAGATCAGGAACTTCAATAAACAGCTTGCCATCGACAAGAGAGCGTATTTTCTTGAGAGTCCTCAATGGATGCCTAATATGTTCAAGGGTCTGTATCAAAAGCACAGAATCAAAGGTCTTCTCGAAAGAAGTCGATTCAATCATCCCTTCAATAACGTCAATATCCCGGGATCTAGCAGCAGCTACAGCGCTTTTTCCAAGGTCGATCCCTTTTGTGTCATATCCGTTCTTCTTGAATCGTTCTAGTAGAAACCCGGCATTACAACCGATTTCAAGCAACGAGAACCCTTCAGTTCGAGTAATCACCCACTCAACAATCTGCTTATTATACTCTGAATCACCCTCAAAGAAATGACGTCTACCTCGGTCATCAAGTTCAGAATCGAAGTTATAGTCGTTTGCGTAAAATGATTCCAAGTCACGAGAATCGCTTTTCACATATACAAGTCCACAATATCTACAGAGAAGCAAGGTGAAGGAACCTTTGAATAACACTATCGAACGATTTCCGCCACAAAGTTCACATTGTCCTGGATGTTCAGCAAATATCATGATTGTTTTCAGTAATGAGTAAGATATATTTAAATATAAAGGGAATTAAAGCATTTTATACAAGCTTATGTTGCTTCAGATATTCTCCATGACGGTGTTCACGGTAGAACTGGTCTACAGTTGGTTTCAATCCATTCTCAAGAGTCCTCTCATACTTATCAGCACTGCCTGTACAGTTGTTCACAATATAATTTAAAAAAGCAGTCTGTTCATGGTTTTTCCGATACATAGAGTTCTCTTTCAGATGACCAGCAGCCATAAGAGAAACAACACCATCAATCGCATCCTTGTCACGGTTGTCAAAACCGACTCCGTCCTGCTTGAAGCCCGCATACATCCACTGATTGAACAATCCGAATTCAACAGGCAGATCGAGCATGACGAGTGAGATTTACAATCTCCACTACTTTTGTCTGCATCTAATAAGTAGATTTATTAAAAAAACCACATTCTTGACTTGTTGAGAATGGAATTCATATCAGAGGAAGAGGACTCTGCACCGCAGATAACACGTTGGCAGGAGAATGTCAAGCAGTATCTTGACAACCATAACCTTGGCGAGACATCAATGGATTCTTTTTATCTTGCTGATTCAAAAGAAGGAGAGCAACCGAATCCTGAGAATACAGGACTTATCCTTGTGCGCTCACTACTCTCTGATCTTGAGAACAAAATCTCAGACGAACACAAGTACATCATGACACAGACCTTCTATAATTACGGTGATTTCTCTACAATCGATCTTGTCAAGTTGCCTGAGAACTACCATAGAGAGATTCTCAAGTCCTACATGAACAATATCCTCACACCAGATCTCTCACAAGACATCTTTCCGGCCTCAAAAGAAGGGTATTCACGATATCTCATCGGTGGAGGACATGTGTCAAGGGATGAAAATACGATCACGTTCGAGAATACAAGCGGAGATTTCGGTAATCTGGCATCAGCATACAACATCAATAATATTGCAGCATATCTGGCAAACAAATCAAAACTCGAGCTTGAAGCAACAAGCGAAAATCCGCAGCAGGGTGAAGAGTACATCCAGAATGTGCTTGATATCATGAAACATCACAAGAAAAGCGATGAGTTCTATTCGAAACTCGTTGATTTCTATTTCGTTGATGCGATGGCTGAAGGAGGAGTGCAAGGAACCACGACTCACGCTCTGACAATGATGAAAGCGATCGATAGAGCACAATATGAGCAGACAGACTTTTTCCAGACACTCACAGAAGAGATGTCAACAGGCATAGGACGAGAGTTCTTGCTCAAAGCTACAGCGTATCATCTGAAGAATAAAGATAAATAATACATAATCAATCTTTATATTCTGAATACAAATTAATTTGTATTAGCAATACAAACACGTGTTTTTGCTTACAAGCAAGAACGAAATATCACAGTTTCCACAGGAGTTCGAAATACTGACGGAGATTTCCTGTAATCTCTCTTGATTGGATAAGAACACCTTTGGGCTTTGAACTCCAGGACGTGATAAGAACATACTTTTCAGTCATATCCATGTTTCCGGGAACAGGAAATTCGACAGACTTCAGCTTCATGAATTCTTCACCAGGATCGACACCCTCACCAGAGTAGATACCATGCCAGATGACATTCTTCTCCTTGAAAGTTCGCTTGAGCATGTCAAAAAACTGCGGACGATTGACATAGAAGGATTCGACCAGTTCAGCATAGCTCGGATCGTTGTGATAGAAGTAATAGACTTTTTCATCAGATGCTGTTTCTGAAATCATGATCTCATAAGCAGAGAGAATACCATTGAAACCATAGAATAATCTTACCGACTCCTGCTCCCCGGCGTTGATCTTCTCAAGACCAGGCATGATCGTATCAAGGACATCCTTGCTCTTGTCAAGAGATTTCCTACGCTCGTCAATATAATCATACAATCGCTGCGGCGATGATGGATGGAAGTATTTCGTCTTTTCCTTGATGATAACACTGACCAGTCCTTTCTCCATGAGACGGGAAAGAACATCATAGATTTTCGAGTAAGCGACTCCAGACTGTTTGGAGATTGGTCCGACTGTCGACTCCCCTAATTTGGAGAGCGCGACATAAATACGAGCTTCACCGGAAGTGAGTCCTATTTCTTCAAGCTGTTCAATCATATACCCCTATAAAGGGAGTGGTTATTTATATTATTTTGTGTCAAAATCAGGGTTGAATCGCTCGTTACGGAATATTGAGAAACTGATCTCCTTGATGACATCAGGAAATTCCTTGCTTAAGACTTCAACGAATTGTTCATATTCTTCATAGCGGTGAATGGTCAGTTCGACTTCTAATTTCCAGGAACCAATCATACGCACTATGTTTCGCAGTTGCGGTATCGTCTTTAATCGTTCGATAAGCCTTGCGTCTATCGAAGAACTGTATTTTTTCACGGTGATAAAGACCTTATAGATCTCAAGATCGAGAAGCGGATAGTTGATTGTTGTCGAATATAATGCGATAACACCATCTCTTTCAAGTCGCTTACGTTTTCGCATTACAGTTTCTATACTCACACCAGTCTTATCAGCTAGTTCTTGCAAGGTTAATTTTGCGTTTTTACTGAGTTCTTTGAGAATGATATGATCGGCGTCATCCATTTTCACATCTTGTTTTGATATCCAGAGAGGATATTCGATATAAGACATGTCTTCATAGATTGATCGTCCAGTGTTTAGAGTCGCATCAACCATCTGGCAGAAGTGTTTTTCTATGATAATATTACCGAATTGTTCAAGTAAATCGTTTTCAAGTGCATAATACTCATGAGATGAATTGAGAAACAACGCAATAGCAAGATTCCAATTTCCTCTCGATTCAAAAACAGCAAATACATCTTGGCGATTGCTGAAGAATTGCTTTATGTTTTCAATTTCTGCACGAGTTCCTTGAGTCTTGAGATATAATTTATATGATTCACAGTTAAGTCGCTTGTGATCGATCATAGCTACATAGCCCTGGATGACATCTTTGTTCTCCAGACGCCGAACACGATAGCGAACACCATCCTTTGAGAGGTTGGTCAATCGCGCCAATTCTTTTTCTGGAATACGAGCGTTCCACTCGAGATGGGCTAGCATGATACGATCGGCTTTAGATAATTTTAAGGCCATGAAATCTTTATTTTTTCATTAATATATAAATTTTTCTAAAAAAAGCGAAAAAATCAATAAATTATTTTATATATGTATGTAACACTACTTAATAGTAATAAAAACATATTGACACTTGTACGACTATTGACCCCTTTATAGGGAGTTAATGTTTAAATATGTGTTTGTTATTACTTGTAAGTAAATAACAACCAATTAAGTTGGTTGAACGAGGTGAACACAATGTATGAAACAGTCGATGAAAAATTACATGATGCAGTTGATAAGATGACACAATACTTCCAGAAGAGAGGTGTTGACAGCTTTGAATCCGAAGATCTGGCTAACGTCTGCTACCTTAATTCGATGCAGCCACGAGACGCTATCGTTATTGACGATGCATTTTGCGGGCAAAGCTACGATGCAGGGATGATAGAGCAAGCATACCAGAGTTTCATCGAAGGAGTTCAATCCTACAAGCAAGATACTGGATTGAATGTCACGAAACGTGAAGCGCTCGACATGCTCAAAGAACACAAGGAAGAGGTTCTTGGAATGACACCGGAGCTTGGAGCTGTCGATCTGCTCATGCAGTACAAATAATGATTTTTTTCATTTTTACTTTTATAACTCAAACAAAAGACAATCACAACGAAATAACACAAGGTGAAATACAATGGTTGAACTATATACGATAAATGATATGAACGAACTCATGGAACTGCTTGATGTAGTCAAAAATAAGACTGATTCAATAGGACAAACAGTACTGGTGAACACATATTTTTCCAAAGACAGAAACGAGAGCAGGAACGCAAAAGGAAAAATCCCAGCACTGGTTCCAATCAATGCGACATCAACTGATAACTCCAGAGAATACAAAGGAGCAAACAGCATTGATCTGTTTACAATGGCAGACCCAGTCTTCTATGAAGGCGGTGTCATCGACAGCGGTTTTGAAGAGAAGAACCCATCCTCGCCACTGATCGGTCTAGAAGGGAAAGCGTTGTATGAAGAAAGTCTCAAGCAAGGATACAATCCGAAAGAGACGATGGGAAATCATCCTTTCGATTGGGAATGTGCAGGGAAGTATAAGTCAGATATGTTTTGGGATATGAAATCTACAAGCACAGGAGACCATGCATCAAGCAAGAGCGGTATCTACAATCTGATCCAAGAACATTTGAATGTAGTCAATGATAAATACCACACAGTAATGGAAGGATCGAATGTTCCACAAGATATCAAAAGTTCCTATCAGCGCATGACCGACTTTTGATTTTTTATTTTTTTAAATTCATAACCAAATGCTATAACGAAAAACCACAACAGGTGAAACAAAATGACCACAAATGAAGATAAAATCAATAAATTAGTACGGGTTGCAAATCGAATCCACAAAGAAGGAAACGACAATCGAGCACGACAATTGACAAAGATTGTTGCAAATGCATACAATGGGAACAAAGAACAATTACAAGAATTCTTTGACCATTCACAAGGCGTTGTACGAGGATTAGCAAAAGGAGCATATGATGTGTTAGAATCAAACTTTTTGACATTAAATGCATACACTACAAGCGATGTTAACGAAAATACATTTATGTCAAGTGCAGAAAATACACTACCAACATACAACACTAAAGAAACAAAGCAAAATGAAGATCTTCCATATGCTACAACTCCAGGTTCAACAACATACGAACAAAATGCAAATCAAAGCAAGAAAGGATTTGAAGTCAAACCAATTGATGCAAGTTATTTAACAAAAAAGGATAGCGAGCTTCCAATATTCGAAAATACAGGACTAAAGCAACAAGATAAACCACAATACACTGTAAGCGATACTTCAAAAACAAACACTGTAGATAGTGAAAGCATATATCAAAAAAGCCAATTTGAAGAACCTGCAGCAACATACACAGGTAAAAAAGAAACAAAAATAAGCCCGTACAAAATAACGGAAGCAAATGGATATTCAACAATGGAAACACAACCAACATACCACGGAGGCGAACTCCAAGGAGCAGATGTTGGATATCTAACACAACAAGATGCTAAACTCCCACCATATGAAACACCAACTAAAACTGGAGAAGCATACTTTGCAGATATTGGAAACACTTTAAGCAACCAATTTGAACCAAAATTGAGCGAACTGACAGATTACAAGTTAAACTAAAACTAGAAACAGTAAACTCGTTTGTTTGCACGTTTAAGGTACAAAAGTTTTATTTTTTATTTTTTTATTATTACTATAAAAGCAAGTCATAAAAAAAACTAAAAGAAAACCACCACAGGTAAAAATAAAATGGTTATAGATGAATTAGAACAAGAATTTGAATCTCTTGAACAATTAATACGTGATGAAAGAGATATATTAGAATCGTTGCAAACAGAAGAGGAAGATTTTGAAGAAAACTACATCATAAGAAAATTAGCAGAAGATCTTGGTGATTTTTACCAACAAGAAAAAGAAAAAGATGAAGCATTCCGTGATGAAAAAGCAGTACAAGAATTAAAATCACGTTTAGAAACGTTAAGCGATGAGAAAAAGATCGTGTATGGAAATTACCTGGAAGAGAAGTATTTTATCTCGGGAGAAGATTTTGCCTTTAATTGTTTTACAAACTACTGTAGAGATGGTAGTTCATTTGAAGAAGCACAGCAATTAGCACAGCAACTAGATATAAAAAAATATCTATTTGAAGATAACAGAGATAGGTTCGGAAACACGTGGTACAGTCTTGAAGATAGTCTTATAGAAGAATTCACTGAAAAAATATTTGATGGACAAGCCAAGCAAGAGCGAGAAGAACTTCAGGAAAAATTAGAAGCAACAAAAAATAGCTTAAATGATTTATGCGCTAAAAAACAATATGCTGAAAATCAATTGAGAGTCTATAAATTCCTTAACGAAACTATAAATCAGCCAGTAGGTTTTGAAGATGTAAAAGGGATTATTTTCAAAAACTATGACAAACAAGTTGATGTTCAAAAAGTCAAATCCGATATGGGGGAATTCGTTGATGAAATAACTCAATTACAAGATTATGGAAACAATTTACGTGAAAGCGTTACAGCAATTCCAGAAGATAACCTCGGAGTGGCATTATTTGACTGGAGTGATACTTTTGCAGGAAAATATGTGCAAAACTATAAAAAAATTGTAGTCTATCACGATGGAAAATTCGGATCTGCTTCATTCCAGTATGAAGATACAGTTCCGTCTAGAAGAAATCCTCAAAACAATTTCAAAGAACTTGAAATATCTCGAGTTAAAGAGGAGGGGATTGAGATAACAGCTACAACATATTCAGGAGATCAATCGGAATTATATATTCCATTCGATGAATAATAAAGATACAATTTTGATTTTTTATTTTTTTAATTAAAAATACAAACAAAAACAATTGAAAAAAAGGTAAATCAATGAATAAGGATATTTTAGGATTCAAGACTGAAAGAGGATCAATCTATACTGTTGAAGCAGATGGAAGAATTCAACGAACAAAAGTAGCTACAGGAGAAGTCGACCCATCGTCAGATTTTGCTGTTTACATACCTTCTTTTGAAAAAATAGATCAAGATTATTCTTCAAAATATCCAGAAATAATGAAATACATGAACAAATACATCGCAAATAGCGATATTGGGCTTGAACAATTTATTTTGGATTTCATATACCATCACAAAGAAGGAGAACATTTTCATGTTACCAATTATAACATGAAACGAATAGTGAACAAAAAAGAGTTCGATAATTACAAGAATAAGCCAATTTTCATGAGATTCCAACGCGTTGGCAACAATAATTTATATCTGCCTGTAAGTCCAGAGATACGACTAGATTACAGACCTTTTGAAAACACATATTATTTTGATAATAAAGGAAAGGTCGAAAAAAAGAATATCCACATCGGTCATAAGATTATAGATATATCAAGAAAATAATTGATAAGAACAACAACAGAAACTCAATTCTCGATCTTTCTCGAGATCACTGGTACAATCTGTTTTTTCCTCGACACCACTCCTTCAAGGAAGGCTTCGTTAGCATCTTCAGGAACATTAAAAGCGTCACGGATGATGTGACTCTTTTCTCCAGAGAAGACAATCTCAGAATTGCCGTCAATGACATTCGTGAGCACGAGCGCTAAGACATCATAATCCTGAGCTGCAGCATTCTCCTGCATGAAAGCAAGAATGCGTTCTTTCATCGTCTTGATGGAATCAAAATCCATCGTAGGTACTTGGGCAATACCTATCCTGAGATCAGAGACATCGTACTCCTTGAAATCCTGGTGGAACAATTCTTCAGGCGTCTTGCCTTCGATAGAAGTTCCTGCCTTGAACATCTCCATAGCATACTCGTCAATATCGACATCAGCTATGGAAGCAAGTTTTGAAGCGATAACCTTGTCACGATCGGTTGTTGTCGGAGATGTGAACTTGAGCGTGTCAGAAAGGATCGCTGAGAGAAGCAGTCCGGCGATGGACGGATCCAAAGCCACCTGTTCTGAAAAGTACCGTTCGGAAATGATCGTTGCCGTGGATCCGACAGGATCGTTGATGAAACGGATGGGAGAGGAAGATTGGACGTCACCGATACGATGATGATCGACAATCTCAAGAATTTCAGTATCTTCGATTCCTTTAGCGCTCTGAGAGCGCTCATTGTGATCAACAAGAACAACTCTCGTTCGTGGTGGATTGAGGAGATGGTAGCGCGAGATGAATCCGACAATCTTGTTCGATGCATCAACGACAGGATAGGTGGCAAATCGTGTTGTAGTCATCTTCTTCTTGACAGCGTGCACATATTCTTCCTGATTGAACGAGACGATGTCATCATTACTCATGACTGAAGAGACAGGAATGCTCTGATTGATAGCACGAACTGTCTGGTACGTGTCTTTAGGTGACGATATGATGAATGCACCGATTGATGAAGCTTTTTCAAGAACAATGTCGTTGACTTCAGAATTACCGGTGATAATAAGACAACCAATACCTTTCTCGAGAGCGGCCAATTGGTTCTCCTCGCGGTTACCGAGAATTACCATGTCATCCTCAACAACATATTCTTTCATCTTCTCAGGAGTCATAGCGCCGATGACAACCCGTCCTTTAACAGAGAAGGAGTCAACATCTCCGACAAGCAATCGCCCGTCAAGCACATCAAGAATGTTCTGGAGCGGAGTATCGCTCTCGCTCAAGAGGTTCTCCTGCATGATATCCATATAACGACTGGCAATATCAGAAAGAGTGGTGACACCAAGCAAATGATTGACGTTATCAACGACAGCAACTGATTTAACTGCTTCGGATTTCATCGTATTCCATGCTTGAAAAATAGTATTGTGAGGATAGACGCGAACAGGATCATCCATAGAGAGGTCCTTGACTCGAGCATGCACATCCTTGACAAGTTCTGGAGCATCGACACCAAAACGTTTGAGGACGAATTCTGTCTCTTTATTGAGCTCCCCAAGACGGACAGAAATAGATTCATCGCCCATTTTTGTCTTCAAATCAGCATAAGCTATTGCTGAACAGATAGAGTCAGTATCAGGATTCTTATGACCGGTGATAATAATTGGTTTAACCATGTTCCTAATGAGTTATGAGAAAAGAAGTGATTTATAAGCCTTGTTGAAAGAATACCCCTGATTGATCATGAACGCTTCTTGGAAGAATTCTTCTTTGGAGAAGATTTCTTGGAAGAGGATTTTTTCCTACTAGATGATTTCTTTTTACTGGATGATTTATTTCTTGAAGGAGATTTTTTCTTCAAAGTGTTTTTTTCAGCAACAGGATGTTGGTCAAGCATCGGCTTCAAATATCTGGCAGTGTGGCTTAGGGATTCTTTTACGATCTCTTCAGGAGTTCCTGTAGCGATGACTTCACCACCACCATCACCCCCTTCAGGACCGAGGTCAATGATGTAATCAGCATTCTTGATGATGTCAAGATTGTGTTCGATGATAATCATGGATGATCCGTTATCGACAAGCTTGTTGAGAACGGAAAGCAGGTTGTTGATGTCATGGAAATGAAGTCCTGTAGTCGGCTCGTCAAGAATGTAAAGCGTCTTTCTTGTCGATCGTTTCGCGAGTTCTCTCGTGAGCTTGATACGCTGGCTCTCACCACCGGAGAGCGTGATGGAACTCTGACCCAACTTGATATACCCGAGACCGACTCCTTGTAGCGTCTTGAGTTTCCGTGTGATTGATGGGATGTTCTCGAAGAATGCGACTGCTTCATTGACTGACATCTCAAGCACGTCAGCAATGTTCTTTCCCTTATAGCGGACTTCCAGCGTCTCGCGATTATAGCGGTGACCTTTGCATTCGTCGCACTCGACATACACATCAGGCAAGAAGTTCATCTCGATCTTGATCTGACCCTCACCCTTACATGTCTCACAACGACCACCTTTCACGTTGAAGGAGAAACGACCCGGCTGGTAGCCACGGAGCTTCGCTTCAGTGGTCTGCGCGAAGAGTGTTCTTATATCGTCAAAGACTTTCGTATAGGTTGCAGGATTGCTTCTTGGCGTCTTTCCGATAGGCGATTGGTCGATGATGATAACATTCTCTATATCATTATACCCACCGATGCGATCATGCGTTCCGGGAACGTCACGGGATTTGTTGAGTTTCTGCTTGAGAGCCTTGTATAATACCTGGTGGATGAGCGTTGATTTACCACTGCCAGAAACTCCAGTGACGAGAGTCAGAGTTCCTTTAGGGATGGCGATTTCAACGTCCTTGAGATTGTTCTCCTTCGCGCCGTGGACAGTGAGATAACCAGTAGCAGTTCTTCGTTCTTTCCGATACGGGATGATACGCTTCTGAGAGAGATACTCACCGGTCAGCGACCCCTTGGTCTTCTCAATCTGCTTCGGAGTGCCTTCAGCGATAATATGACCACCTTGTAATCCAGCTCCTGGTCCTATATCAACGACGTGATCGGCCCGTTCGATTGTCTCCTGATCGTGCTCGACAACGAGCAAAGTGTTACCGAGATCTCTCAGTTTATGGAGTGTGCTGATGAGTTTCGCATTATCCCGCTGGTGAAGACCGATGCTTGGCTCATCAAGAACATAGAGGACACCAGTAAGATTCGCTCCGATCTGCGTTGCCAATCTTATACGCTGGGCTTCACCGCCTGAAAGCGTTCCTGCACTTCGTGAAAGCGTGAGATAACCGAGACCGACATCAATGAGAAACGAGAGTCGAGAAGTAATCTCTTTCAGGATGGGTTTGGCGATGAGCTCCTGCTCTTCAGGAACTTCAATTCCTTTGAAGAAATCGACTGATCTGGAGATTGACATGTCAGTGACGTCAATGATCGATTTACCGTTGATAAGAACAGAGAGGATTTTCGGCTTTAAACGCTTACCCTCACAGGAAGGGCATGGGAGTGATCGCATGTATTTTTCTATCTCTTTTCTCCTGTAATCGGACTCCGTCTGGTGATACAAGCGTTCCAGTTGTGGGATAACACCTTCCCAGTCCGAGGTGTAGGAGAAGGTCCCTTTGCGCTTCCTTGAAGTGTAAGTGAAGTCGATCTCCTTATCAGAGCCGTAGAGGAGAATATCGAGCTGTTCTTTCGTGAAGTTCTTGATAGGCGTCATTGGATTGAATCCATAATAGCGACCGATATTGACGAGTTGCTGTCCTCTCCAACCATCAATTACATTTCTATAGGCCGCAATTGCTCCTTCTGCAATGCTCAGGTTCTTGTCAGGGATGACAAGGTCAGGGTCTATCTCCTGCTTGATACCGAGACCACTGCATGCTTCACAGGCGCCGTAAGGTGTGTTGAATGAGAACATCCTCGGCTGGAGCTCTTCAAAGACAAGACCACAGACAGGACAAGCCATCTTTTCGGAATAGATATCCTCATTGACCTTGACCAGTCCTTCTGCCATGTCGAGAGCTGCTTCCACTGCTTCCTGGAGCCTGTCCGATTCTTCTTCGGTCGCTTCTACCATGTCGATAACGACTTCGATCGTGTGTTTCTTGTACCTGTCAAGATCGACTTCTTCATCAGTCTGCTGGACTTCTCCGTCGATTCGGACGTGAGTGTAGCCATCCTTGTAGAGATCCTGAACGAGGGTTTGATATGTTCCTTTCTTATCCCTGATGATAGGAGCGTAGACAGTGACTTCCTCACTATCGTGTTTCTCGATGATCTGCTTGACAATCTTGGTTGGTGTTTGATGTTCAATCTTCTCACCGTGATCAGGACAATGCGGCGTTCCGAGACGTGCAAAAAGCAGTCGCAAATAATCATAGATTTCAGTGACTGTCCCTACTGTCGATCGCGGGTTCTTGCTCGTGGTCTTCTGTTCAATAGAGATAGCTGGTGAGAGCCCTTCGATGCTATCGACATCCGGCTTATCCATAAGACTAAGAAATTGCCGTGCGTAAGCGGAGAGTGACTCGACATAGCGTCGTTGTCCTTCTGCATAGATAGTGTCAAACGCGAGTGTAGATTTACCGGAGCCGGAGAGTCCTGTAATGACAATAAACTTATCCCTAGGCAGAGTCAAAGAGATATCCTTGAGATTATGTTGTCTTGCGCCATTGACAATAATCTTATCCTGCATGAGCAATCAAACCTCCGAAGCAAAAAGCAAGACAACAACCGACATGAAAGTGTAGAGGATGTTGTCTTGCGCCATTAACAATGATCTTATGATGAAAAAAGGCCGTGGCCTTTTGAATCATGCCAACAAGTGAACATCAATCGGATGAGCAATTGTTGAGCATCCTGCATGAGCAATCAA
Organism: Nanobdellota archaeon; assembly: GCA_051819805.1. Taxonomy (GTDB): domain Archaea; phylum Nanobdellota; class Nanobdellia; order Woesearchaeales; family SKGA01; genus SKGA01. The sequence goes on along the minus strand of JBNJHD010000007.1, from coordinate 24,898 downwards.
ACCTCCGAAGCGAAAACCAAGACAACGACCGACACCAAAGTGACGAGGATGTTGTCTTGGATCAGAAAGCATGAGATAAAATCTGTTTTTATAAAGATTGTGAAGAAGTGTCCAGTGGAATACTCATTATGAGACTTCCAGAATTTTTATAAAGCCTGAAAACAAGAGTTCTACTAGAGGTGAAGCCCCTATGGTTGAAGATAGTATGAATGAACAAGATAGTGATAAGAACAATATCTCGATTTTCTACAAGGGATTGGAAAGTACTAATCTCGCTATGAAAGAACGAATCCGATTCCAGGATATTGTCGAAGAATATGCTGAGAAACTCCAGTGGCACGTCAATAACCAGTGTGAAATCGAAGTGCATATCAAGGAGTTCGAGAAGACCGGAGACAGGCATCGCTATGAAGTGAACTGCAAATTCACCTTTCCAGGAGATACTGTAACATCAAAGTCTGATGAATGGGAAGCGATTGCTGCAGTGAGAGATGCTCTGGACGGTCTTAACCATCAGTTAGAGAATAAGTTCAAGGAAGTGTCAAGCAAAGACAGAGCATCAACAGCAGAATTTCTTGAACAGCACGAACGATAGTTTCATAGTTCAGAGAGTGTGTGTTCTTTGTTGACACGGCCTGTACTGTCAAAAGAGACTTTTTCTTTTTTTAATAATTCTTTTTTCTTTCGTGAACCAGTTGCAAAACCGCCAAAAGTCCTATCAGAAGCAATTATCCGATGACAGGCAACGGCAGGGGCGAACGGGTGGTCGATGACTGTCATAAAGAGATGATAAAAAAAGAGTGTTTAAAAAACTTCAGGATAATGAGAGTCATCTGAAGAAATAATTATTCCAGAACAAAGCTAGCATACATTGTTAAGAGCAACAAATCAAAGAGCACTATGCAAGTTGTTCTTCAGACTGTTTTTTTCGGAGGAACATAGTCATAGAATGTCGCAGTAGAAATGTCGCAACCGAGATTGAATTCCTTACCTCGAGGTTTACCTTTACGTAGATCAAGAGGGATAATAGTCATTTTCTGATACATATGAGAAGGAATCTCTTTTTTATCATCAATATAATATTTTTCAGGTCGGTAATTTGCCATCGCTATATCAGTGACCTCAGGAATTCCTTTACAGTCAGAGAAATCCTCAATACCACGAGGTTTTTTCCAAGGACCCTTATACTTCTCAACATCAACCTTTAATTGGGCATTCATCCAGACAAAGACATCCTTCTCTTCAGCAATACCTTTTTTCATCGTGTGAAGAACATGATAGAACCAATCAGATTTATTTTTCTGATCTTCAGGTTTCGTGTACGCGAATGCCTGCAAACCATCAACACCGACAAAAGCAAGGCCAGGATATTGCGCCTTATACATCTCTACTGTCGAAGCGATCTCATCAAGATCAGCAGTTCCTCCTTTAAGGATAATAGGGAGATTTTCAACATCTTTCTGTGCTTCAAGGACACGCTTGTATTCTTCATCGGTAAAGTCATTATTCTCAGGTTCATAATACTCGAATTTTTCCAGATCGACTTTAGCTCGTTTTGCCATGAGCATCTGCGTGACTTCAAGTACAGTGGATTCATAACAGAACAAGAGTGCAGGATAACCGGATTGTGCGACATTATCAGCAACTTCTGCCAGTAGTGTTGTCTTACCGGTTTTCGGACGAGCACCGTTGAGAGCCAATTTACCTCTATTTACACCGTGAGTGATTCGATCGAGATTCTTATAGCCGGTTGAGATTTCAGGACGGCCGTTACGTTGACGTAAGTAATCAAGTTGCTTGACAACTTCACCAGCTGAATCCTTGACATGGTATTCTTTCTGGTCATGATAACTGAGAATCCTGAGAAGATCGAACGACCAGTTACGGATAACGGTCTCTATCGGAGTGGTATCGTCGAAATCAGACGGTGAACCTTTTTCAGGTTTAGATATCTTCTTTCGCTGAGTTCCTCGGCGAATAGTCTTATACTCAGATCTTCCTTCAGCAAACGCTTTCTGTTGCATCTCTTCAGCAAATCCTATGGCTTGACGAAGGACATACTTGCGATAGAGGATACTCTTATAATCTTCAATCGCATTGTGATCATTTTCTGTTGCTTTATTGAGAATATGGTTGACATAGTGAGGACCACCGACTTCTTCAAGATCATCCCTTTGTCGTAGTTCTTCAACAAGAGTATGAGGTGTGAGTTTGCGACCGAGAAACATCATTGCACTGAATATTCTTTGATGCTGCTCTTTGTAATATTGTTTTGAAAGGAATGGAGCGCTACTACTTGTTTCAAAGTGTTTCGGTCGTTGCAGGTAACAGCTCATGACAACTTCTTCAATATCAACTGACTGTGGAGGTATTTTACCAAAACCATCATAAAAAGAACTTTTTTTTGACCTATCTTGTCGATCAAGTTCAAGTTTTTTCTTCCCTAATTCTTTTTTCAATGAATCAATATTTTTTTTACTATGAGAATATTTCTTTCGGAGATCAGTATTTTCAAGATAGAATTTTTGATTTCGGGCATGAGCTTTCTCAAGTTTTTCCTCAAGTTCTTCAATAACGATATCTTTAGTATTCATACGTAACTTGTTTTCAGGAATATCATTATCATCCATGAACGGCAGCGAGACAGTGCCAAAATATTCTTTCTCGAATTGTTCTTTTTCCCAATCAGGCATATGAGAAGGTAGAATCTCATTTGCGGCTTCTAGCTCTTCAGCAGTAGGAGTATAGAATTGATCTTGTGCTTCTAAAAGCTTATCATCCAGATTCGAATCGTCAGAGCAAACCATCGCCACCACTAATTAAGGACAACGAAAAACACCCACTTATATAAATGTTTAGACTATATTTATAAATAAATGTGCTGTGAGAAAATAGAAAGCAATTGTAATAAACTATTTAAATCAGAGAAATCAATCTACAATAAACAAAAAAGATAAACAATTCTTGAAAGGAAGGTGATGTCCATGGATGGAAAAGAAGAAGCCGTCAATACAATTACACAAGAACATCTTGACAAGTATTTCAGCATAACGAACGAAGCGCTCGAGATGGTCAAGAGCCACGAGATGGATGTTGACAGGATCGAGAACGCGACTGATTTCCTTGACATGGCACAACGATACTACAACGATGCAAAGCATTTCGCCGAGAAAGAAAACAAGGTGCTCGCGCTCAGCGCGCTCAATTACGCCCATGGCTGGCTGGATGCGGGAGCGAGAATCGGGCTTTTCAAAGTCAATGATTCACGACTATTCACAGTAGATGACGAGAACTAATGAACATCAGGAGATAGTAAACGCATGAAACCATTCCGAAAGCAAAACCCACTCATACGATTATGGCTTATTATCGGTATAGTCGCAGGTTTTGCCACAACATTATTCTTTGCAGTCTCCTATGTGAAGAATATAATGTTATGTGACATGTCTTGCTCTGTCCAGAACAATGTCGCTATCACGATCGTATTGACTTCCCTCATCGGAGTGTTCGTCGGCAGTCTGACATATTATTTTATCGCTGAAAAATATGAGAAAAAAATTACACGAATACATAATGATAGTACAGCAACGCTCAAGTTCCTCGACACGGACACGCGACAACTCCTCAAGGCGATCATTGAAAAAAAAGGAAAGACAACACAGGCAGCGCTCGTGCAGACAACAAGATTCACACGCGTGAAGATATCACGAATCCTCAATATTCTTGAGCAAAAAGAAATCATCAGGAAAGAAAAGAACGGGATGACAAACAACATCATCATAGAAAAGGATATCAAGAAAATATTCCTGCCTGAAGAGGAAAACCATAATTAAACGTTCTGGGACGATAATTCTGAGGATATAAACATTCGGATTTCTGAATGTAGCTGAGAAAGATTCTTAAAAAGAGAGTTATTTCAGAAAGTGAAACAAATATTTATAAATGATTTCACGATATATTGAACATATAAACTCCAAGTATAAGCGATCATGAATAATATGGTGTGAGGGTAATAGTGATGAAACAAACAACAATGGCAATAGCAGTATTCAGCTTACTTCTTGTAGCAATCTTTACAGGATGCTCAACAGACAATACTGGAAACACGACAGCAAGTACTGATGAAATCTACACGATCAGACAAGCAGGATCGTTCTCCAAGGAAACCTGTGAAGCGAAAAGTCTTAACAATAAAGTACTTATGATAGAGTCAAAATATTGCGGACACTGTCAGGCAACAAAACCTGAATTCAAGCAAGCGCTTGAAGAAACGAATATGACAGCTGAATATATTGATGTCTCGATCAAAGAAGAAATGGAAGCTCTAAAGAAGGAGCATAAGCTCCAAATACAATACACTCCAACGTTTGTTTTCGGATGTGATTATTATGTCGGTGCTAAAGATAAAGAAGGATATGTTCATCTTCTTGAAAACATGAAGAACCAGAAATGAATATGAGGTGACTCAAGAAATGAAAGAAACGAAGAAACGAATACTCATCGCATCCATTGCTTTAGTAGTGATTGCTGCTTCATTCATCTTCTTCAGCGGTATTTCACCAGACGCACTCAAGAGTTTAAGCTCAAGCGTTCCACTACCAGTGTTCACTATCATCATAGCCATCATCGATGGGTTCAACCCGTGTAATCTGATGGTACTCACGATGCTTATCAGTCTCATGCTCACAGAATCACACTCAAGAAAGAAAATACTGACTGTGGCACTGACGTTTGTCTCAGTCATTTATGTGTTCTACTTCCTCTTCATGGCAGCATGGGTGAACATCTTCAAGTTCATAGGGTTTGTCGATCCGTTGCGCTACGCAATAGCAGCTATCGCTATCATCGCAGGACTCATCAATGTCAAGGAGCTCTTCTTCTTCAGAAAAGGCATCACGTTGATGATACAGGATAAGCATGTCGGTCCGGTCAAGCGACGGATAAAGCACGTTGCACATCTGATGAAGAAAGGAAGTATTCCAACACTCATCGGAGCATCTGCAGTGCTTGCTATCTTCGCATCGCTTGTTGAGCTTCCGTGCACAGCAGGATTCCCACTCATCTATACTGGAATTCTCACAGGAGTAGGTCTTGAAAGCGGTTTAGGTCATTATATCTACCTGCTACTCTACAACCTGTTCTATGTAGCGCCGCTTCTGATCATCATGATGATCTTCACGTTCACGTTCAAGGGCAAGCAGATAGATAAGAAGACGATGGCACTCATCAAGTTCATCGGCGGAGCGATCATGTTGCTTCTCGGACTGATACTGCTTATCAATCCAACGCTCATCATCGGAGGATAAGTTTTTAAACGAGAAGTTCTTTATTTTTTCTTATTCTTTTACTACAAGGGTGACAATACTATGTTCAGAAGCATCTATCTTGATAACGGGGCAACAACGAGAGTCGATAAACGAGTCGTTGACGCAATGACACCATACTTCAACCAGAAATATGGTAATCCTTCATCATCACATACAAAAGGACAAGCAGCGCATGATGCTCTCGAGGACTCTAGAAAGACAATAGCGAAAACGCTCGGAGCGAAACCAGAAGAAATTATCTTCACATCAGGTGGCAGCGAGAGCAACAACCTCGCACTGAAAGGAGTCGCATTTGCAAGGGATAAGAAAGAGAAGAATCATATTATCACAAGTACTATCGAGCACAAGAGCGTTCTCAATGCAGTCAGGTGGCTCAACACGCAGAAATATAAGGTGACGATGATCGCTCCCGACCACCAAGGATTTGTCGATCCGGAAAAGATAAGGAAGTCAATCACATCAAAAACACTTGTCGTGTCCATCATCCACGGCAATAACGAGATCGGAACCCTCCAGGATATCAGGAAGATAGGAGATATCTGTAGGGAAAAGAACGTATTATTCCACATCGACGCCTGCCAGAGTTTTCTCAAGACACCTATAGATGTGAAAAAGCTCGATGTCGATATGGTAACAGTCAACGCTCACAAGCTCCACGGTCCGAAAGGCGTCGGAGCGCTTTATGTGCGTGAAGGTGTTGATATCATGCCACTCATCCACGGCGGACATCAGGAGCACGATCTGCGAGCAGGCACAGAGAATGTTCCTCTCATCGTCGGTTTTGCAAAGGCAGTAGAACTCTCCAATTCATCAAAGGAGCGCAAGAAGCTCACGAAGCTCAGAGATATGCTTATGGAACGGCTTCTTACCATAGAGGGAGCGAAGCTCAACGGTCCATACGGCGAGAACAGGCTAGCGCACAATATCAACATCCGATTTGACGATGTAGACAGCAGTGCTCTTGGCGGTTATCTCGACAGGAAATTCATCTACACGTCAACAGGATCAGCATGCAACGCACCGACCGGAGAACCGAGCTATGTGCTCAAAGAAATAGGATTGACTGATAAAGAAGCAAACTCAAGCATCCGTATCGGAGTAAGTTCTGAATTGACATTCAAGGATGTTGATAAAATAGCATCTGTTATAGAGAAGAATGTCAAGAAGTTGCGCAATCCAGGAATGATAGGAAAGCTCTTCAAGGATACAGAAGAAGAGAAAAAAGAATAAGAGAAACGATTTTTTTCATTCTTTGTGTTCTATTCCCCTGATAGTCCTGATTTCTCTCATCAGATAACCGAGTTCCTGTTCTATCTTTCCTTTATATGCATCATGGATCTTGACTGCTCGTTTACCTTCTTTTTCTTCAACCTTACCCTGATCACGAGTTATTCTGATAAGATCCCTGAATGTGAGAATCAAGTCATGGAAAAGTATCGATAGATCCTGCTCTTCTTTTTTATCGAATTTGAGTTCTTTCTTCCGATCATGTTTTTTGATGGCATTCTCTTCTTTATGGGTATCTTTAGAGAGCTTCCGAGCTTCTCTCATTGTCCTGTGCAAGTGCCGGAGCAGTCTATTTTCAGCACTTTCTTCATCATGGATTGCACTATCAGCAGTAGTCATAGTTAATACACCTCAACGTAGTTACTGGAGAATAGAGTTTATAAAACTTTCTTAAGAAGAAAGAGGAGAAAAGAAAAAATCACTTCTTAGAAGAAGATTTCTTAGCTGCCTTTTTAGTTGTTTTCTTGGTTGACTTCTTAGCAGCTTTCTTGGAAGCTTTTTTCGAAGTCTTTTTAGCTGTTTTTTTCGTTGTTTTCTTAACAGCAGTTGATTTCTTTGAAGCAGCCTTCTTAGTGGTCTTCTTTGAAGCAGCCTTTTTCGTAGCAGGCTTATTCTCATCAATGACATGATGATTGTCAGGGTTCAAGATACCGCTAGTCACAAGACCTGGAAGACCGGTTCCGACAGGAACTGGCTGGTTAAGCATGACGTTCTCGATGACACTGTTAAGCGTATCGACCTCGCCAGTCAGGCCAGCACTGATAAGATGCCTGATAGGAGTCTCGAAGCTAGCACGAGCAAGAACACTCGGCTTCTCCTTGACAATACCGTATCGGTTGACGCCAAGAACATGTCCACTCATCGTCATCGTATCAGCGATGAGAAGGATGTGGCGGACATCAACAGGAATACCTTGTTCTTCAAGAACGTTACGGACTTCTCGAACGATCAACTCACGAGCAGCCTCGACACCGAAGTATTTCTCTATCTCAAAAATATCGTTTGAGGTGGTTCTTGTCTGATCGACAAAATCGAAACTGAAGACGTCCTTGATATTACTACCTCCAGTGACGATAACATATTCGTCTTCACGCTTGACAGGAACAACTTGATGAAGTCCTTTCACTCCACCGATGTAGACGTCCTTGACACGCTCTTTGACTTTGTAAAGATCATTGATGTTGCCACCGTTCTTGGAAGATTTTACTTTAAGCTTATCATTACCATCAACAGAACATTTGAAGCCACGAAGAGCTTTCTCAACAAGTTTTGACGCTTTCTTTATATCAATGTCAACTTCATCAATAGCTTTCTTATCGAGAGTGATAGTGAGTACTGCTTCAGAGATATCTATATCAAAACTCTTAACGTAATTCTCAAGAGAAGACTGGCGCAGTTTCGCGGCGACTGATTTGATATCCTTACCCTTATTATGAGGAGGATTCAGATAGATTTCCATGGAAGCAGTTGAAATATTCTTACGACCATCAAGAATCTCCAAAAGACGAGGAAGACCTGTAGTAACGTTAACTTCAGATACACCTGCTAAGTGAAATGTGTCAAGCGTCATCTGCGTTGATGGTTCACCAATACTTTCTGCAGTGACAATACCAACACTTTCACCAGGCTCAGCACGTGCAGCAATGTATTCGTTATACACACGCTCGAAGATAGCCTTCACTTTTGAATCTGAAGTTCCTTTAGGAACGTTTTCCTGAATTTCTTTGATGAGCTTTTCAGGCATCAAACCGGAATATTTATTGATTAGAGCTTTCATTGTATCAACATCCTCAATATGAATTGGTGAATCTTATTCTTCAAGTATCTCAGAGATAATCTTCTTTACATTGATGCTTCCGCCTTCACTTTTAGAGACTTCAACACCATCCTCACCATAAGCGAACTGAATAATCTGTTTAGCAGCATCACGGACGGTAAAATCGTATTCAATCTTAAGATCCTGAAGTGCATTTGCCAGTCGTCGGTACAAATAACCGGATTTTGGCGTTCGAAGCGCGGAGTCCATCAATGATTCACGACCAGTCATGGACATGAAAAACATCTCATGAGGCTTGAGACCTTGCTTGAAACCGTTCTCGATGAAACCATGAGCTTCAGAACCGAGGTCGCCTTTCTTGAAACAGGAAAGTGTCCTACCAGAGTAACCTTTATCGATACGACCACCACCAAGGTCCTGCTGACCGACAATCGTGCTCATCTGTGCCACGTTAATAATGTTACCACGAGCACCGGAACGAACCATATCCATTGTGTTGGATTCACGAGCAGTGTCTGTCACAATCTGACCAGCATCGTTACGCGCCTTGTTCAGAGCCATCAAGACCTGAAGTTCAAGAGTCTCTCTCTCAGTCCGACCAGGGAGCGCTTCAATCTTACCATCATGGAATTTCTTGATGAGCGTCCGTACTTCACTTTGAGCGTCATCAATAACTTTGTGAGCTTTACCATCTCCTTCTTCAGTCAAGTCAGTATCACTTACAGTAGCAGTGAAACCTAGCCTGTGAAGCACTTCAATACCTAGCCTGTAGATCTTACCCAAGAATACAACTGTGTCTTCAGGACCATAAAGTTTGTGGACCTGCCTGAGCAATAATCCGCTACCATCACCGAGGTTATCCTTATCAAGAATTCCTTGGACGAGATGACCATTCTTGATGACAACAATACTCTCAGGGTCATCAGGGTGTGCTTTAAACTGTTTGTTAGGAGCTTTGAAATTAAGATCTCGAGGTAACAATACACTAAAGATCTCTTTACCAGTGACTTCTTTCTTCTTAGGGAGAAGAGAATAATCAGTCTCACCGATAGCCATAAGGATATCAACAGCTTCTTCATAACTCGTCTTGAAATCCTTCTTCGAGAGCAAATAATTACCACTGATAGCGTCCTGGTTACAACCGATGATGGAAAGACCATATCGAGGACTGATAAGCTGTGTCTGTACCTGCATGAGAATCTCAGCTTCAGCACGAGCCTCTTCAGTCTGAGGTACATGAAGGTTCATCTCGTCACCATCGAAGTCTGCGTTGTAAGGAGTACAAACTGCAGGATTGAGACGTAACGTGAGACCATCAAGGACACGAACCTTATGACACATCATACTCATCTTGTGAAGACTAGGCTGTCGGTTGAATAGGACAACATCTCCATCGAGAAGATGACGCTCAACAACAAGTCCTGGTTCAAGCTCTTCAAGGAGCTGCTCTTTAGTCTCATCACTGATACGCTTCCTTCGACCATCAGGACGAACAATATAGTTAGCTCCCGGATACTCGTCAGGACCACGTTCAATGAATTTCTTAAGATACTCCTTATTCCATTCAGTGATCCGTTCAGGAACAGTGAGTTTTCTCGCGAAGTTTCGAGGAACTCCTACTTCATTGATCTCGAGTTTAGGATCCGGACTGATAACTGCACGAGCACTGAAATTCACACGCTTACCAGCAAGGTTGTGCCTGATACGCCCTTCCTTGGATTTTATACGCGCAGTAAGTGTCTTGAGCGGTTGTCCGCTACGATGCCTTGCAGGCGGTAATTGCGACACTTCGTTATCGAGAAATGTCGTGACGTGATATTGGAGTAGATCCCAAAGATCTTCAACAATGATTTCGGGAGCTCCAGCGTTGATGTTCTCGAAAAGACGTTGGTTGATACGAACGATATCGCCAAGCTTATGCGTGAGATCGTCCTCACTCCGTTCACCGGATTCCATCGTAATGCTCGGTCGCATCGTTACTGGAGGAATAGGAAGCACAGTCATGACAACCCATTCAGGACGAGCAGATTCAGGATTTATACCAAGAATACGAAGATCATCATCAGAAATCTTTTCGAAACGAGTCCTTATCTCGATAGGACTAAGCCGTTTCTCATCTTCCATGAATGTGCTTGGCTTTTCAATCTTGACTTTCTGTTGTTTAGTCTTACAATGAGGACAGGTCAAGATACTTCTTGATTTAGCGATAACATTCTTGACATAATTTCTCAATTCTGCATCAGTACCGTATTTTCTGATACGATCAATATCATTTCTCACTTCATTGATCTTATCATCTGAAAGAAGAATACGACCACAATCACGACAAGTCAGCCGTAAGAGATCCAGAACGAGATCAACAAATTTAATGTGGATGATAGGTCGTGCTAGTTCTATGTAACCAAAGTGACCCGGACACTCTTTAAGTTTCAATCCACAAGTCTTACATTTAAGACCTGGATCGATAACACCCAGACGAACGTCCATAAGACCACCATCAACAGGATATCCTTCTTTATCATACAGTTCAGGTGTGACGATCTTTGCACTTGACATCCCCTTGACAAATTGGGGACTCATGATACCAAACTTGATTGCTCCGACTTTTTTATAGATGAAATCTTCCATTTTCGACATCCTTGCCTCGATATTTACTTATTGAATCTTGAAAATGCAGGTGCAAAAAGCACCTCAACATACCTAGTATTTTGACTTGAGTTGCAGCTTCGGATAAAGACCGAGTGACCTGAACTCATCAAGGATAAGCTTGAACGCGTATGACATCTCGATTGTTGAGATTTCCGTGTTCTCTCCTTTGATAGGACAATAATACTTATCTCTTCTCGTATCGTGAACTGCAGGGATGCCTGTCTCTTCAGCAATAGGAATGACCGTTCTATCAGCATCGAATCGCTCTTTGAGAAGCAGACTTGCTCCATGCGCTACGAATGTATCTTTTTCCATCTCTCCAAGTCGCAATCCGCCTTCCTTGTGACGCCCTTCTGTCGGCTGCCTTGTGAGCAACTGGATAGGACCACGTGCACGAGAGTGGATCTTGTTCTTGACCTGATGCTTGAGTCTGAGATAATACATCGGACCGATGAATATTTTGACATTATACATTTCTCCAGTTGCACCGCTGAACATGGTTTCAGTACCATTCTCTCGAAAGCCGTAGCTGAGAAGTTCTCTTCGAAGATCATCTTCTTTTTCTTCACGGAAAATAGTACCATCAATGAAACGTGAACCCATAGCACCTACTTTAGCACCAACAAGCTCCATCAGGTGACCGACAGTCATACGTGAAGGGATACCGTGCGGTGAGAAAATAATATCTGGCTTGACACCTGTTGCTGAGAATGGCATGTCAATTTCTGGAACGACGTGGCTGATGACTCCTTTCTGCGCGTGACGGCTTGTGAACTTATCTCCCATCTGAGGGATTCGCTGTTCACGGAGACGTACCTGGATAAGCTTGTTACCTTCACCGTTTTCTGTGAGAAATACCATGTCAACAGTTCCTTCCTGGCCGTGAGCAAGGCTCATGGATGATTCACGCCGTGCGCTAGCTTCAAGGTTGTATTCTTCCATAGAGCTCAAGAATCGTGGTGGCGAAGTCTTCCCGATGACAACATCATCTTCTTTGACTTTCGCTTCAGGATAGATAATGCCATCATCTTCGAGGAAACGATAATCATGTTCAGTTTTATATCCTTTAACATCCTTGTCAGGAAGCCCCACTTCATCAAGAAGACCTCCAGAGTACCGGAGCTCCTCAGTAGCTATAGGTTTGAAATAGTGACTTCGTGAGAATCCACGATCAACACTACCTTTGTTGATAACAATAGCGTCCTCAAGATTGAAACCTTGATAAGGCATAACTCCGACGATGACATTCTGTCCAGAAGGATGCTTATCGTACTCGGAGAGATCATGAAGTACAGTTGAGACTATAGGAACCTGAGGATAATGAAGAAGATTCGTATCCATATCCATACGGAGAGAAAAATTAGCCGCGTAGAAACCTATACCTTGCTTCTGGTTCTTGGAACCTTGAAGTAGACGTGCACCCTGGTTGTGGTTACCGAATGGAACAAGGCCAGTCGCGACACCAACAATGTCAACAGCACTGACTTCAAGATGAGTGTGATCATCGTTGAGATCATCAGAGGAGAATGCAACATAAGCATTCTCTTCTTCAGCTGCATCAAGATATTCGATAACACCTTGTTTGACAAGATCAGACCATGAGATCTCATTTTCTCTGAGTTGTTCAAAATGACGTTGAGTGAGAAGACTCTTACCATCCTTGACGACAATGAGCGGTCTTGTGCATCTTCCACGACTAGTCTCAAAATGGACATTATTTGTCCCGTCATCATGATAGACATTCACATCTTTAGAGATACGGTTCATCCTCCTCTCGGAGATAACCCTGTCTGCAAAGGACTTACCATCCTTGACAGTTCCGACGAATTTGTAATCAATGAATACATCAGCCATTATCAATCATTCCCTCCGGACATGTTAACATTCGAATAGTATATTGTATTGTATGTAGGTAAATAATGAAAAAATATCACTAAATGGATTCAAGACCCATTGTCTTGAGTGATTTTACCAGTTCTTGCTCATCAACTTCACCGCTCACGCTTGCAAGGATGGCGAGATTCTTACGAAGACCGATATTGCTACCTTCTGGAGTCTCACTCGGACAAAGCCGACCAAGATGTGTTGAATGAAGTGCACGTGCTTGAAAGTTCTCCTGGCTTGAGGAGAGCGGACTATTCACACGCTGCAATGATGAGATTAGCTCAAGGAAGTTCTGACGAGCGATACGCTGCGAGACTCCCGTCCGGTTACCGATCCAGTTACCGGTCGCCATACTGCTGTAAATCCTTTGAGTCAATAGTTTCTCACGAATGAGCACTTTGATAGATGGGATTTTACCTCGCTTGACGATACGTTGGAAGTTATAGAGCAAGTCTCCAATGAGAACTTTGATATTCACACGGAACAAGTCACCAAGAAGATCTCCAGCGAGTTTGAGTCGCTTGTTAGCGTAATGATCCTTATCAGTGAGCGGAGCATTGCCATTAACGACTTTGATATAATGCTTGAAGTATTTACACAGGTTGACTGCCTTGAAAAGTCGCTCTTCCTCTTTCACGCCAAGATGAGGTAAGAGATACTTATCAAGAATCTCTTCAACACGCTGGATACGAATGTCACGTGATTGTGTGATGCCTATTTTTTTAGCGACCATGTCAAGAGCATCTTCTCGAGTCTTGACATCAACAAAGTCAAATAAGTTAACAAAGACTTCATGATGCTCTCCGAGATCGATACTTTTCATTATCTCCTCATCTTTGAGGAGTCCTAGAGCTTTAACGAGAAGAACGATAGGAATCCGCTTTACCCGGGTGAATGTGAGATAATAAACACCGTCTTTCAACCGTTCAAACTGATGAGGGATCTTGTAGGAACCTCGTTCCGAAAAGATTTTTCCGACAAATGGCGAAATGCCAGTCGATGCTTTCTCGACCATGAGACGGTTCGATGCAAGATCCTCGATCTTGACAAGGACTTTTTCTGAACCATTGATGACGAAGTATCCTCCAGGATCGTTAGGATCATCTCCAGCCTTGATAAGCTCTTCCTTGGAAAGACCATGAAGGTGGCAGAACTTACTCTTGATCATGATAGGCAGATTTCCAATCTGGAGTTTGAAGTTCTCTCTCTGGACACCATTGATATGGGCAGATACTTCCATATAGATGGGAGCAGAATATGTTATTTTTCGAAGTCGTGCTTCTGAAGGAAAAATATTTCTCTTTGAACCGTCAGCTTCAGTTATTTCTGGTTTCGTGACCCAGATATTATCAAGTTTTATCTTGAAATCCTCTACATTAGGTGGGATAATGGTAGGTTCGATCTCCTTGTTCTCTTCAAGAATCTTCAACAATTCTTTTTCGACAAAATCATTGAACGAGGCAAGATTATCGTGAACCATTGAATTCTCTTCAAAAAATTTCTTGAGAAGTAAGTTCTCATCAACAATGAAAGGTTTTTCGGTTTTACTCACTTGAGACACCTCGATAGAAAATTGATTCTCCTGCAGTTGGACTATCTCTTAGAATCCTGATAACATCACCTTCCTTGACATCCATACCAATAAGGGCAGGATCGGATTTAGGGATTTTAGGGAGTTCTTTGACAGAAATATTATATCTATCAAATAGTCTCTTCTTCTCGTCGTCAGAAATCTTTTCATGTTTCGGTATAAGAATGTGTCGTTTAGGTTCATCAGCCATTTGCATCATACACCCCCAGTATCTGTGACGCAGCGCCTAGGATCGGGATAGGTGAGCCGGACGAGATTTGAACTCGCGACCACCTGATATCAGTCAGCGACCAACCCTATCCACATACGTGAGGAAGTTGATACACAGTTAAAAGTCAGGTGCTCTACCGGACTGAGCTACCGGCTCATTACAACCACAAGTATTTCAGCAGTACGTACTACGCAAATAAATAGGAAGATAAAAACGCGCCCGAACCGGGATTCGAACCCGGGTCGCGGCCTTTCTTTTGCTCGAATCGAAGCGAAACTTCGATCCTAAGCATCGACAGGGCCGCATGATAGGCCGGACTACACTATTCGGGCGTCTTAATCACAATCTTCCAGCATTGCGACTTGTGCGAGAAACATCATTCTTTTTATAAAGCTTTTGGTTCGTTGTTATTGGCGAGAAGGTGCATGAATAAAACCAAAAAGGAGTATGAGCTGATAAGACCATAATGAAGAGTATGATAGAAAATAGAAATGAAAGAAAAGTAAATGATCCGATCAACGAACTTCGCCGTCAGAAATCCTATCAGCAACAATCTCAGCACCATCTTCAGCAACCAGTTTGTAACCATCAGCTTTCGTGATTCCACCTTCCAGCTTGAAAGAGACCTTCATGAAATCATCGAATGAGAGCGTGTCAACAGGATCGTGAGCAACACCTTCTGCAGAGACAATAGTACCCGGTTTTGATTCCGGAGCAAGAATAAGACCAACACTTTCAGGATTGCCCGCTTTATCGTCAGCTGCAAGTAGCATACCGTTTGACCATTCACCACGCAATTTTGCAGCTTTGAGGTTGGTAACGACGATGATGTGCTTGCCCTCAAGCTCTTCAGCAGCATAGTGAGGAACAAGTCCTGAGACTATCTGTGTTTTTTTACCATCGCCAAAGTCTACGTTCTCGATGTAAAGCTTGTCAGCTTTCGGATGCTTTGTCACTTCAGTGATCTTTCCTACTTTAAGTTGTATTTTTGAAATGCTTGATTGTTCATCCATAGTCTCACCAATTTTTCGTTCATCTTGAGTTTCTGCACGTTCTTGCATGCCACTGTATTTTTCTTTAAGTTCAGCTATGCGGTCGTCATCAATCTTTTCAAAGAGAAGTTGCTGCTCTCCTAACTCATGGTCAGTTACCGAGAGTTTACCTGCATCTTCAAAGAGTCGTTTGTCGATATTCAGTTGCTTGAAGATCTTTCTCGAGGTTGCTGGCATGAACGGTTCGCACAGGATTCCCAGATCCTTGACAATGTTTGCTAGGACGAAAAGATCAGCTTTCGCTTGTTCAGGAACCTCTTTTCTTGATTTCCAAGGCGCAGTTTCTTGGAAGAAATGGTTTCCAAGAGAGGAAATCTTCATGAGTTGCTGGAGGGCTTCGCGGATGCGCACCCGATCCATCAGATCGATAAAAATATCGATTTCTTTTCTATATAGAGCACGAAATTCTTTTGCATGATCGCCAAGGTCGTCTTCTGAAAGCTTTTCGATATTACTATCAAAGAATCTATTGGTAAACGCGACTGTACGATTGACAAGGTTACCGAGATTTGCCACTAGTTCGTTATTGAGGCGTTCTTGTAATCCATCCCATGTAAATTGAGTGTCAGCGCTTTCTGGACGATTATAGAGCAACACATAGCGGAAAATGTCAGCAGGAATTCCTGACTCTTTAGCATTATCGCCGAAGACACCAACACCACGGCTTTTGGAGAACTTTCCGTGTTCGTAATTGATATACTCGGTCGCGTTGAGATGGTGGACAAGCGAATAATCGATATAATCAGGAGACCACTTCCTAGGATCCATTCCTGATGGAGTGTCTGCAGCAATGAGCGTTGCAGGGAAAATGATAGAATGGAACGGAATGTTATCCTTTCCCATGAATTGGTAGAGCGAAACATTTTCAGGATCCTGCCACCACGACTTCCAATCACCAGTGAGTTGTTCTGTTATGGAAATGTAACCGATCGGAGCATCGAACCAGACGTAAAAAACCTTATTTTCAAATCCTTCATAAGGAATAGGAATTCCCCATTCAAGATCTCTTGAGATAGCTCTTTTCTGCAAACCTTCTTTGAACCATGCATTTGTCGTGCGGATAGAATTATCAGTCCAAGCACCTTCTTCGGAAGCTTTTGCCACCCAGGATTCCAGATACGGCTGGAGCTTGTCGAGTTCAAGGAATAAGTGTTCAGTATCACGAAATTCAGGTGTCGTACCATCAGCTTTGCATTTCGGATTAATGAGTTCTTTAGGTGTAAGGAGTTTTTCGCAACCATCACACTGATCGCCACGAGCGTCTTCATAGCCGCAGTGAGGACATGTTCCTGTGATGAAACGATCAGCGAGAAATGAGTTGCAGGTCGTGCAGAAGGGTTGTGTAACAGTCTCTTGTTTGATATAACCATTCTTTTCTACTTGCTTGAAGAGCTCTTGGGTAATCATATGATGGTTTTCCTTGCTCGTGCGTCCGAAAATATCAAAAGATATTTCAAACCACTCATAAATCTGCTTGTGAATGGAGAAATATTTATCACAAAGATCTTTAGGAGAAACACCTTCTTGGCGAGCTTTAGTTTCTGTTGCAGTGCCATGCTCGTCAGCGCCACAAATATAAAGAGTATTTCGTCCCATGGATCGAGAGAATCGTGCGTAGACATCAGCGGAAAGGACACTTCCGATGAGATTTCCTAAGTGAGGGATGTTATTGACATAAGGCAAAGCGCTCGTTATGAGAATTTTCTTGTTATCCTTGGAGACCATGATTACCACTACATGCTATGAAGTTGATGATGCTTGTGAGAATGAAGTTCTTTTAAAACCTTTCGCCAAAATACAACAATCAGTAGTGGTCAAACTTCAAATAATATAAGAAACAGGATTCCTTGATACTAAAGGAATCAATTTTTGAGAATCATACCATGATCCTCATCTAAGATCTCAAAAAAAAAGATACATCATCTGGAAGGGCTCAAACCGAGTCATTTTTTGAACAACACTATAAGGTCATAAAGCTTATAAATAGAATACACCAGCCAATCTATCAATATGTCAGAAACCGCCAGTCAAAAACTTCATATAGCAATGATAATGGATGGCAACAGACGGTTTGCCAAACGACTCATGAAAGAGCCATGGAAAGGTCACGAGTACGGTGCAAAGAAGCTCGAGAACGTTCTCAAGTGGTGCAAGGAAGCAGGAGTCAGGGCACTAACAGTGTTTGCATTTTCTCTGCAGAATTTCAACAGGCCAAAGAAAGAATTCGATTATCTGATGAACCTTTTCAAGAAGTTCTTCAGCGAGATGAAAGAGCGAGAAAGCGAAGTCAACCAGCAAGATATAAGGGTTCGTTTTCTCGGTAGAAGAGAGTTATTTCCTGAAGATATCCAGCAAATCATAGCTGATGCTGAAGAAAGGACTAAAGATAATAGTGCCTATAATCTCAACATCTGTTTCGGCTACGGTGGCCGTGAAGAGATCGTTGATGCAAGCAGGAAACTAGCTGAAGATGTGAAGGCAGGAAAGGTCAGTCCAGAAGAAGTTTCTGAAGAGATGCTTGAGAACTACATGTACATGAGCGACAAGCCAGATGTCATCATCCGGACAGGCGGAGACCACCGAACAAGCAATTTCTTATCATGGCAGAGCGCGTACAGCGAGTGGTTCTTTATCGATAAGAAGTGGCCTGAGTTCGAGAAGGAAGATTTCGAAGCGATCATGGATGATTTCAAGAGCAGGGATCGACGTTTCGGAAAATAAACTACTTTTAAGTAATAACAATATCGAAATATTTATATAGTTCTTAATATATCATACATTAACATACTTGTATAGGTGAAAAAGCATGAAAATATCAGGAGCAGTTCCAGGACCGGAAGACCAAAATAAAGATGAGTTCAACTTCCAGAAGAAAACAGTCCAACTACCACCAGTAGTACAGTATAATAAAGAAACAGAACACTACGACACGATAAGTCCTAGTGTAAACGGATTCGCGAACAATTACGACATCAGCGAAAACACAACACTCATTGAAGACAGAGCATTTTCTAAAGATCAATTGAATATCCATGCATGCAAAGTATTCCTGTCAATGCCGGCGCAACAATATTATATAGAACATCCTGATCAAGAATCAGAATCAGTGAAAAATCTGAAAAATATCGTTTTCAACAGTATTTTCGAGAAAGCAAAAAACTATGGACATGATAAAGGAGCAAGCGCAGTAAGTATCGAGAACGATTACGCAAAACTAAGAGATAACAATATCATCACATCAACAGTCACTGCGTATTTCAAGAATACATGAGAATCACTTCAGACACTGCAAACCAGCTTCTTTGAAGGCGCGACCGACACCGGCAGGACCGAGCTTGACTCGACCGAATATTCTCGCAACGATCAGGATGTGAGATTCATAATCGTTGGTCTCCAGAAGAGAAAGAAGCTGTTTTCCCGGCTGGCCGACTTCACCATCATTCTTGAATGAGACTTCGCCGTCAACAATAGCACCGTAGCAGACGTGACACGCTTTCTTGTGACGAGACTTGACTTCAGCAACAACAGTGTCGATCTCATCAACAGCTTCGATACTATAGAGATAGCCAAAGAATTTCGATTTCTTCTCAACGAGTTTTGATGAGGCTAGTTCTTCCATTATCGTTCACCGGCTGCGTTTGACACCGACTTTATTACAATAGTTCTCGATAGGACATTTCGAGCAGTACGGAGAGACGGGAGTACAAGTGTGCTGTCCGAAGGCGACAAGATACGTGTTGAGCGTGATCCAATACTCTTTCGGCAGCTTCTTGCGAAGCGCCATCTCAGTCTCGAACGGTGTTTCCGTGCGCACATAGCCGAGACGATTCGTGATGCGATGCACATGGATGTCAACGCAGATCGCTGGTTTGTAAAAGGCCGTAGCGACGACGAGATTAGCAGTTTTTCTACCGACGCCAGGGAGCTTGACGAGTTCGTCAACCGTATCAGGGATACGACCGTCAAATTCTTGTTCGATAGTGTAAGGGAGCGCTTTGAGGTATTGTGCCTTGTTCTTGTAAAAACCGACCGGATAGATGAGCTCCTGGATGCGCTCAAGAGAAAGGCGCTTGAGATCGTCAAATGATGTTATATGGTCGAATAATGTCTTGATGACTTCAACGGTTGTCGTGTCCTTAGTGCGCGCTGTCAGGATTGTTGTCACAAGCACTTTGAACGGATCGTTCGTCTGCTCAGCAACAAGTTCAGCGACAGGAGTGGGCAAGTCAGAGACGAAATCTTTGAGGATATCATGGACTTTACCGATGGAAACACGCTTCACGAAGAAGCACCCCCCGACTTTTCGAGACAATAGGATTTATTGTAATATGTGTACGGCTCCTGATCAGGACAACCCCTGACAACAAGAGGAGATTCAGGGACGACAGCACATAATTCAGAACGGTTCTCAGCAATAGCTTGGCGCTGCATCTCACGGTAGTGCATTTCATTATCACTAAAATGACCGCAACAATACGGCTTGAGGTCGCATAAGTTATCGTTGAGATTTTCATACACACCCGCAGTTGCACCGCGAGAGGAATCATTATCAGCGACGAGTTTCTGATCACCGAGATGACCATAGATACCGCTTTCCGGATCGCTGCAGCCGAGAAGCACTACTGAAGATACGATGAGAAGCGAGATGAAGATAGTAAGAGGTTTCATTTCATATCACCCAAAAGGATTCCGACAGGACAATGGTCGGAGCCGTAGATATCGTTTCTGATGAACGCGTCCTTGACATGCTTGAAAAGTGATTGGCTCGTGAGCACGTAGTCGATACGCCAGCCGATCTTCTTAGCACGAGCATTGAAGCGATAGCTCCACCACGAATACTTGATAGTGTCAGGATAGAGTTTCCTGAACGTGTCAACGAAACCGGTTTCGAGGAGTTCTGTGAATTTCTCCCGCTCGCCGATGTAAAATCCAGGGTTCATCTTGTTGTTCTGAGGATTCTTGAGATCGATCTCGTTGTGAGCGACGTTGAAGTCACCGCAGATGATGACAGGTTTCTGGGCTTCGAGATCCTTGACGAAGGTCTGGAACTTCTCATTGAACTCCTTGCGGAAGTCAAAACGGCGAAGTTCAGGCTGGGAGTTAGGGACATAGACCGAGATGACAAAGAAATTCTCGAGTTCAATGGTGAGTACTCGTCCTTCACTGTCGAACTTCTCCTCACCGATACCATCAATGACTGCCACAGGTTCGTGGCGAGTGTAGATGGCAACGCCAGAATATCCTTTCTTTTCAGCTTCTGAGAAGTATGACGTGTAGTCACCGATGTGAGTGAGTTCTTCTTTAAGCTGTTCCTTACGGATCTTCGTTTCCTGCAAGCACAACACGTCAGGCGCTTCTGTCTTGAGAATGTCAGCGAACCCTTTACGAGCGATCGCACGAATACCATTAACGTTCCATGAGAAAATCTTCATTGTCAACCACCCTTATATCACGATAGAATATTCATGGCACGTAACTCATTAATAAAGATTCTGGAGCAAGCGCAAAAGAAAACTTTTATAAAATCAACAAAAGTCCATAAGAGGAAAGATTACAGTATTCGAAACGCAGGGCGCTGTACACTGTTCCCTGTGAAGCGGACACTGTTATTCTCCCCCTTTAGCTCAATTGGTAGAGCGTTCGGCTGTAGACGTCAAGGGACACGACCCGCAACGCGGTGTGGATGATACTTGATCAGCTGATACCGAAAGGTTGCTGGTTCAAGTCCGGCAGGGGGGACTTTACTTTTTTCTCGAAATATTATGATGTAAGAAATAGTTAAATAATCTATCACTTGATTCAGTATATGTTTTCAACCAAAAACGAACATTTTCTGAAAAAATAACACCCACACGAATAGTTTCAAAAGAAGAAGAAAACAAGATGTAGAGATTTATGATTTGCCAGAATATAAAATCAGAGTAATTGAAATTAAAATGCTCAAATATCTTTTTGAACAAAGTATAAGCAACCAAAATAATGAATTGAGTTTGAAAGAATTAAATATCCAATATGCACATATATTCAAGCCAACAAAGTTTGTCCCAACTTAATGAAATTTTTCACAATAAATATATTACTGAAAAGTAAATACAAACAAATTAATTTTCTATTAGGAATAATTTAGCGAAGAGTTGTTTCTCCATATGTTACTGCAAAAGATGAGTCTTGAGCAACATGTATATAATAATCTATCCCTTGAAGTGCTCCTGGACGTTTTTTAAGAAGCGGTTGTAAAACATCTTTCATATAATTTGAACTCACATCAATTTGCAGTTGAGAACCACCATCAATAAGTTTTTGTCCACGCAATTGACCTACTTTTGCATTAATAAATCCAACAACTGGTTGGATAAATTTATTGCCTTGAAAATTATGTTCCCATTTATCATGAGATTCCATATCAATTGGTAAATCATCTGTTGTTGGTAAATAATTAATTTTCTTGCCCGTATATGCAGAATATAATCCATCTGCAATTCGTGGAATAATTGGTTTTGCAAATTGTAATTGTTTAAGAACAGAAGTTTGTAAAAGAGGAGTTACATTTCCTCCGACAAGATTTTTATATTTTGATAATGTATTAAATAATGAATCAAATCCTTCTATAAATGCTGATCGAAAATTTCGTTTATCGTAAAAGTCCATCCCTTTTTTAATTCCTAGAGCCGTTTTTGTTGCTAACCAACCATCATATATAGTTGTATTATTTGAAGGCGTATTTAAAAGAACTTGTGAAGCAAAGTTCGTGTATTTTTTCATCCTATTAAATCCAACAGTTTCAAAAAGTTCATCATTCCAATCGAAATCTTTATCAAGTGGTTGACCAACAAGTAAAAAATATCTAATTGCATCTGTTGCTGCAATTGGCTCAAGAGGAGGTAACCCCCTCTCAACAGTTTGATGAATTATATCTTTTAGGAATAACACATTTCCTTTTGACTTAGACATTTTTTCTCCATTTCGCATTACATTGCTTGTGAGAATTAATTCTTTTGGAAAAAAATCTGCATCTAAAATATTTGCATGAGTAAATAACGAAAAAGGAAAGTGAACTTCTTTATGTTCTGATCCAGCAACATTTAAGTCAACTGAACTATAAGATTGAACAAAGGATTTCACATAGTCAAGATTATTAATTTCGTATTGTTTTTCTAATGCTACTTTGTCACCTTCATTTCTAAAAATAAAATCAAAAACTGCAGGCGCAAATTGTTCCTCAGTAAGAACATTTTTTCTTAGTGCTTTCATTAAACCATAAAATTCCATATAAATATTACTATCGGATAATGCCTCCACTTTTCTATCAGAATTAAAAGGAGAGGATGCACCTATATTTGATTCTGATTTTCGTTCAAATGGTTTTTCTTTTCTTGTTTCAATAATTCCTTCTAAATTTTTTTTGTAAGATCTTGGAAATGTTTTCAAAGTTGATTTGATTAAATTTTTTGTTTTTTGTTGAGAATCTTTATTTCCATAATCAATTGCAAGTTCTGTTTTTTTTTAACAACAATTTTTTCTTCGGGATGTTCTTTACAAACAGAATCCCCTCCAAGTAATTTGTAATCTTCAACACGTACTTCATCCCAATTTACAGAACCAATAGCAAGTGCTTCTGATTGATCTGCTTGAATTGACTTAACTTCATCACATAAATTACAATAAGGTCTTAATGAATCCGTTGAAACAATTAAACCCTTATCATCTAAACGTTGCAACGTCCAATGTAAAAAAGGCTCATATATTTTATGATGGGTGCTAAAATAACTATCTTTATCCAATGTAATGCCTAACGAATCTAAATCATCTGCGTAAGAATCAGTGAATTCATGAAGCAATGTATCAATCGGATCTGTTGCTGAAAGAATATCTTGCACTTGATTATGATGAAGACCATAACGAGATGGATTTATTCCTTGTCGCAAAGAATCAACTATTCTAAGTAAGTCTTTTCCTGTAGAATGTACACCAAATGGAAAAAATATTTCTCGTCCTGATTGTAAACTCTCAACGAGAGCAGCACTACTTGCTGCCACATAACCCAATGCGTGACCCACGTGAAGTGGCCCAGAGGGTGTTGAAAATGCCACAATAGCAGTGTATTTATTTTTCGAACTGAATTCGTCGCTCATTAATAGTAGAAAATGAAGAGTTATTTATAAATTTATTTACTAAAAAAAATATAATACAAAGATTTATAAAAAAAAAACGGAGAGAGAGAAGGCATGGACTGCATATTCTGCAAAATTGCAAATAATAAGGCGAAAGCATATAAAATATATGAGACAGAGACAATTATAGCTATTTTAGACATTAATCCAGCGACAAAAGGACATATTTTAATATTGCCTAAAACTCATTATAACGACCTTTTTGACATTCCAAAAAACATCTATGGACAGATGCAAGAAGTTATCTACAACATTGTACAGAAGCTTAAAATGACTGATATAAAGGCTGTGAACGTTCTCAATTCATCAGGAAAAGCCGCACAGCAAGATGTTTTCCACATTCATGTACACATCATTCCTCGATCAAGTGAAGACTCCGTTAATTTTGCATATAAAACAAATGAAAAAGCACAAAAAACATTGCAAAAAACTGCAGATAAACTACATAAAATTCTAAATTAATTCTATAATCAAGATAAAACAACCCTGTAAACCGAAAAATATATAAATTATAAATGTTACTTCTTAAAAATGGTAAATAATAATTTGTTTTTTTTGAGGAAATGAGGCGACGATTTCTTGGAAAAGGAAACGTTGCAGTCTTAGCTTCAGGCGGAATAGATTCAACAGTTGCATTATATGCTGCAAAAGAGTTCTGCGACAGCGTAAAAGCAATTGAGTTTAACTACGATAAGCGACCTGCTATCGAAACAGAGAGAACTAAAAATATCTTAGACCAATTAAACATTCAAGCAATTAACGTCAAATATCCAATCATTAATGAAGAAGGTCAAGAAAGATCTTTCAAAGAAAGTAACGCACCCTATTATCTTGTAGCAGGAGATATTGCTAAAAAAAACAATTAAACAAATTAACAAAATTGCATAAAAACTTCTGAGTTGTCGAATTACCCTTGAGCATGAACAGGCTTCAGAAACAATACGATGAG
>JBNJHD010000006.1:35919-39503 GCA_051819805.1 Nanobdellota archaeon | reverse complement strand
GTTTTCACATGCGAGAAAAATAATACTCTTGTGCTTGATGAACTTTATCTTAGAAAGATTCTCTGGTTTAAGATATTCCTCGAAGAAATTGACTGTGAACCGTGAAGATGCCATCCTATTCACATGAGAATGATTCCTGTAATGATAAGGATAAGACCTACTCCCATACCTCCGAGCGCGATCGTTTCATACTGGTCCATGGTCTTGAAGAAGTTCTCGACCCATGCTTGTGCTTGCTTGAGTGACTTGTTGATCTTGTCGCCGAGTTCTTTAAAACTCTCGCTTGAAATCTCGACCGTTTTTGCCATACATGAATGACTTTGTGGCTTCTCGTATTTAAGTCTTGCTTTTCAAGAAGAAAGGATTACTGTAATCATTTATTATTGACTCTTACGTATCTTCGATACGAAAAAGCCTTCTGAATCGTTATCCTGTGGGTATATCCTGATGCAATGTTTCACTTCATCCCTGAATGTCACACCATCAAATTCTGTGAACGGCTCACTGCGATTGATATTCAATTCGATCGGGATAACTTCTGCATTCTCGTACTTGTCAAGAAGGAATGAAACGACTCCTTCGTTCTCAAGTGGTTCCTGTGTGCATGTGGAATACACCATCTCGCCGCCCGGCTTAAGCATCTCGAACGCGTTCTTGATGAGTGCTTTCTGTGTTGACGCCAGCCTTCTCACAAGTCCTTCCGAGTACATCTCTAGCATCTTGAAACTGCGTCTGATAGTTCCCGTACCGCTGCACGGAGCGTCAACAAGGATTCTGTCAAACACCTCGCCATCCTCGCCATCAAGCGAGAAAGGATTTCGTAGCCTAGTATTCTTCTTGCTTCTCTGGAATGGATTAAGCGTTACCAACATGTTCATAACACCCATACGTTGCAGGTTCATCGTCAATGGTTTCAATCGACCTATATCGACATCGTTTGCAATGAGTGTTCCTCTGTTATCCATGTATTGGGCAAGCTGGCTGGTCTTTGATCCCGGCGCCGCACAGAGATCTAGCACTTTGAGATCGTTCTTCTCTTCATCAGTCATCTCCTTTCTATCTGATAATAAGACGACTGGCGGAATCATCGACGCTGCTTCTTGCACGTAGAAATATCCGAGCGCGTGCTCCATCAAGTTACCGACATCAAAACGATCTTGCTTCCTATGACCTTCAACAAAAAATCCTTCAGGACACCATGGCACTGGTGTCAACACCCAACCTTGATCTTCAACACTCCTCCGAACTTCCTCAACTGATGCTTTAAGTGTATTCACTCTGATGCACTTTCTCAAGTATGTGAATGAATATGTCATGAACTCATCATATTCGCTGCCGAGAACAAGCTTATATCTGTTCTTGAAAATGTCTTTGACAGTGACTTTATCAGCAGTGATGATGCGGTCCTTATTATACAGTGCCATTATTCATCAAGAATAATACGGTGTTTTTTAAATCATTCTGTTTATGTTTGCTCTTATTCTCAATCTCCTGTGCAAATTTTTATAAACCAGTGATGGCAACTTCTCCTATTATGGCTTTAAAGAAGATCACTGAAATCGCTAATTCCTTATCGCTATTGGAGCGGAAAGTGCTTCCGTATCTGAAAGAAAATGTCACTGTCGATGAGATCATCTCGCTCTCCGGCATGAAAGATGCTGAGGTCAAGCGGGGTGTCATGTGGCTGTCAAACAAGAATCTCCTATCAACAGAACGATCGACTGAAGATCTTATTGTGCTCCAACAATTAGGTGAATTCGCTAAAGAGAAAGCGCTTCCTGAAATTCTCATCCTCCAATCAATCCAGAAAAGCAGTAAATCGACACAACAGCTCAGTGAGGAGACTGGCCTGCCGCATCCTGAAATCATGGCATCCATCGGTATTCTCAAATCGCTCAAAGCTGCTGAAGTGGAAAAGAAAAGTAAAGAGATCATGCTCAAAATAACACCTGCAGGTAGTGCTTTAGCAACAAGTGATGTCTATCAGCCACAGGCATTCATAGAAGAAACTGAGTTTCCTATCGCTTTTGACAAACTCTCTGACGAGGACAAGGATATCGTCAAGAAACTCTCGAAGCGAAAAGATATGCTCAAAATCGAAAAACGGACTACTGACACGATCAATCTCACGAAACTCGGTCAGCAACTCATCGATGCGAACATCGACTTTTCCGATCACGAAGAACAACTCACTTCCGACATGCTCAAGGACGGTAGTTGGAAGGATAAGACCTTCAGGACCTACGATGTCTCTTCACCCGTCCCTGCAACAAGCGGTGGTCGACGGCATCCTATGCGTGAAGCTGCTAATCTCATCCGCGACGTCTATCTCAACATGGGATTCCATGAGATGGAAGGACCATGGGTAGAGACTGCATTCTGGTGCATGGATTCCATGTGGATCCCTCAGGATCATCCTGCTCGTGACGAACAGGATACATTTTTCATCGGCAAGAAAGGACGGCTCCCTGACAAGGAACTCGTTCGCCGCGTCAAGGAAGTCCATGAGAACGGTGGAGATACTGGTTCGACAGGTCATGGTGCTCCGTGGAATCCTGAACTTGCTAAAGAACTCATCCTGCGAACGCATAGCACGGCAACTACATTTCGTATGTTCGGTGAGAAAGGCATCAAGGATGGCAAGTACTTCTACGTGGCTAACGTCTTCCGTAACGAAGCTGTGGACACGACTCACCTCGCTGAATTCATACAGGCAGAAGGTTTTGTCATCGGAGATGATCTCACTATCTCAGACCTCATGGGTTTCATCAAGGAATTCTATGCACGACTTGGCATCCATAAGATCCGGTTCAAACCGACATACAATCCGTACACA
Organism: Nanobdellota archaeon; assembly: GCA_051819805.1. Taxonomy (GTDB): domain Archaea; phylum Nanobdellota; class Nanobdellia; order Woesearchaeales; family SKGA01; genus SKGA01. The sequence goes on along the minus strand of JBNJHD010000006.1, from coordinate 36,667 downwards.
GAACCGAGCATCGAAGCTCACTATTATAACGAGCACACAAAGAAATGGTATGCGCTCATCAACTCTGGTATCTTCCGGCCTGAAAGTCTTGCGCCTTACGGTCTCAAGGACAAGACTGTCATTGCTTGGGGGATGGGAGCGAGTCGTGTGGCTGCGCTTCTCACTGGCAAGACAAACCTTCGCGAACTCGTCGGACCGACAGTTGATGTTGACTGGATAGCAACACATAAGACGCCACAACCTGACCTTGAAGGAGGTGCACAGTAAAAATGGTAATGACAGCGATATCTCACAAAGCGCTCCAGCACGCTATCGGTAAAGACCTCTCTGTAGAGGAGATTCGAAGTGCGCTCTTCGATCTTGGTATGGACCTCAAAAATAATGAAGATGATCTTCTCTCAGTCGAGATCACTCCTGAACGCCTCGATCTCATTAGTGTTCATGGATTGGCTCGTGCCATCAGATCGTTATTAGGACTCACTTCTCATCCTCCGCAGTATGCAACTTCAAAAAGCGATTATGTGGTGAACGTCACTGATAAGGTCAAGGATGTCAGGCCACATACAGTATGTGCTGTTATCAAGAACCTTAAACTCGATGAACAGCGTCTTGATGAAGTCATCGAAGTGCAGGAAAAACTCCATAGTACACTCGCAAGAGGTCGGAAACGAGGCGCTATCGGTATCTATCCGATGGATGTTATCAAGATGCCTATCACGTACACTGCTGACAAGCCAGAGAGGATCAA
>JBNJHD010000006.1:17059-35819 GCA_051819805.1 Nanobdellota archaeon | reverse complement strand
TGCTTGCGAAGATGATGTATGAAGTCAGTGACAAGACGAAAAAGGGAAAAGATGGCTCGACGATCTGGATGGTGAAAGGTCCTGCATTCCGCTTCGACCTCTGGCACGAGGTTGACATCATCGACGACATCGCAAGGGCGTACGGATTCAATAATTTCGAGCTCACTGTTCCCAACGTTTCGACAATCGGTGGGGTGCTCACCAAATCACGAGTCCGTGAAGAGATCGCTGAAGTGCTTGTCGGTCTCGGTTTTCTCGAGACATACACATTTTCTATCACGAATGAAGAAGCGCAATACGATAGCCTGCGTCTCGATCGCAAGAACGAATTATACATTCCTATCGCTAATGGTAATGAAAACCAGACAATGCTTCGCACACGGCTCCTGCCGGAACAGCTCAAATGCCTCGTCCATAACAGGAGCAGACCCTTGCCGCAAAAGATCTTCGAAGGGGCGTTCGTCACGCTTCCGGACAAGGAAAGTGACGTTGGTGCGAGAAATGAGCTTCGACTCTCCGCTCTCATGACTGATAAAATCGTCACGTTCACTGAAATACGGCAGGTGCTCGAGCAGGTTTTGCGAACTCGTGGCGTTTCTGCTGAATTCAAACCACTGACGACTCCGTACTTTCTAGAAGGCCGTGGTGCTGAAGTGTTCCTTGACGGACAATCAATCGGTGTTGTCGGCGAGATTCATCCGGAAATCCTCGGCAACTTCGGACTCACAGCTCCAGTAGGCGCTTTCGAGATAACTCTTGAAGGTCTGTTCTGAAGAGTTTTTCACGATGGTCACTCTACAAACATTAACGATCGGGGATCTGCCGACGAAATGCTATCTTCTCACTGAAGGAAAATCCTGTCTTCTTATCGATCCCGGTTCTGACTACGCTGCTGACATCAAGAGAATCATGAGTGCGATCGGTGACACGGAACTTCTCGCAGTCATCTGCACGCACAACCACTTCGATCATATCATGGGCGCTCATCATTTTGACGTTCCCTGCTATCTTCATGACGCTGACATCGAAACGCTGGAACAATCCAAGGAACTCTCCATGCGAGTCCTGGGACTTGACATCATGCTCCCTGAAGACATCCGCCCGCTCTCTGAAAATATGACGTTGGGTTCGTTCTCGTTTCGTGTCCTTCACACACCCGGTCACTCTCCAGGCAGTTGCGCACTGTTGTTTCACGATGATAACTTTCTTCTCTCCGGTGACACGCTCTTTGCAGGAACCTGCGGTCGCACCGATCTTCCTGGCTCTGACGAAACATCAATGAAGAAGTCATTGAAGCGTCTTCTCGAACTCCCTGAGGATCTGAACGTCTATCCTGGCCATGGTGACTCCACAAGACTTGGCGCTGAACAAGACTGGATCGAGGATTTTATTTCTCAATAGCAATATTTATAATGCAGCTGATGTTTGTCAGTAGTTGATATTCATGGCAAAGAAAGAAACAGGCGCTCAGCTGACTGTGAAAAAAGACGAGGATTTCAGCGAATGGTTCACGCAGCTCATGAAAAAAGCAGAGCTTGCGGATGTACGATACAATATCAAAGGACTTCCCGTCTACATGCCGTGGGCAGTACGTAGTATGCGAAAGATCACGCGTATGTGGGAAGCTGAATTCGAACGACTCGGTCACGAACCTCTTCTCATGCCGCTACTCATCCCTGAAGAGAACTTCCACAAGGAAGCTGCTCACGTTGAAGGATTCACGCCTGAAGTCTTTTGGGTTACTGGTGCTGGTGACAAGACTTTCGATACTCGCTACGCGCTCCGTCCGACCTCAGAAACCGCTCTCTATGATATGTATGGTAAGTGGATCCGTAGTTACAAGGATCTACCGTTCAAACGGTACCAATCTGTCAGTGTTTATCGTCATGAGACGAAGATGACTCGTCCGTTCATGCGAACGAGAGAGCTTCATTGGTCTGAATCTCACAACGTCTTCGCCACACAAGAGGATGCTATCGATCAGGTCAAAGAGGACATGGAGATTACCCAGCGGCTTCTTCATGGCAAGATGGCTCTCCCTCACATGTTCTTCAAGCGCCCGCAGTGGGATAAGTTCCCTGGCGGCGATAATACCTTCGCTGCTGACGTGCTTCTTCCTAGCGGTAAAGTACTCCAGCTCCCATCCACGCATCTCATCGGTCAGAACTTCAGCGAACCCTTTGATGTGAAGTTCGAGGATAAGGATGAGATTGAAAAACTTGGTTGGATCACTTGTTATGGTCCGTGCCACTCGAGAAACTATGGTGCGCTCATTACTTTTCACGGTGATGATAAGGGTCTTGTCCTGCCGTGGGACATTGCTCCGCATCACGTGGTGATCGTTCCTATCATGATCAAGGGTAAGGAGCAGCTCGTTCTTGATGCTACTAAGAATCTTGAGAAACAGCTTCTTGATGCTGGTTTTGACACCTTCATCGACGATCGTGATGACGTCAGTCCTGGCTTCAAGTTCAACCATTGGGAGATGAAAGGCATGCCTGTCCGTATAGAGATAGGTCCTCGTGACATCGAGAACAAGAATGCTGTCGTCTTCCGCCGTGACCTCGGCGAGAAAGAGATTATCTCTCAGGACAAGCTGATGGCTCACATGGACACCATCTGCAAGACCTTCACTGACAATCTTCGTGAGAAAGCTGATACAATTTTTGACCAGAAGCTCGCTACCGCTCAGACGATGGCAGAGCTTCGCATGCACATCGACAAAGGATTCATGGTCAAGACTTGCTTCTGCTCCACTGACCGTGATGGTGAGAAATGCGCTGAAGCTGTTGAGAAAGACGTTGGTGCTGAAGTCCGTGGTGAATGGTTCGGCAAAGACGAAGAAATATTCTGCGACTGTCCAGTCTGTGGCAAGAAAGCTAATCATGTGGTATATGTCGCTAAAAGCCACTAGAATAACTAGTGTATTGCAGTAAGCGCAGCTTACAAAATACGCTTACAGACGCCAAGATGTTGTTGGCGTGGGAAACCCGCAAAGCATGTCGTATACATTGCAAAAAGTCATTAGTCCATAGTGCTACCGCAGGTGCACCCGCTACGCCAAATGCGAGTTGGCGGTGCAAGCTGACGCCAGCTTATATGATGCTGAGCTAAAGCTCAGTCAAGAATGACTGTTGCATTTCAACACTTGTGTTGTATATGCGACCCGGTGCAAGCTGACGCCAGCTTTGCGAAAGATATATAAATGCCTTCTCGACAGATACTAGTCAGATTACTTTTATTTTCAACGTGTGTTATTTGAAATAAGAGGTGTGTGACATTATGATGCGAATCTTTGGTCCCTATAAGAAGCGAAGCCGTAGCGCTTCGATGCAGCTTTCTATCAACGCGATTGTCATTCTTGTTATGGCGATGGCTGTTCTCGGTCTCGGTCTTGGTTTGATCCGTGGAGTTCTCGGTTCTGGTAAGGACAAGCTCTTGGGCTCTCTCGAATCGATGGATTTGTCTGAACAGGCTACTGCTGAAAAACCTATCGCTAACATCAATAACATCAAGCTGAAGCGAAATAAAGAGACTCCTGTCGCTGTCAGTTTCTATAATAAGCAATCCAGCGAATGTACTGATGGTGCACAGTTGAATATTACTTGTAGTGGTGATTTTGAGTGGTCTGATTCTCCGCAGGTTCTTGATGTTGATGTTGAACAAGGTGAATCCAAAAAAGTGGGTGGTATCTTTATCACTGAATCTCCTGCAAGAAATTATCCTTGTAAAATAGAGATTATTTGTGGTGATGAATCTGTTGAATCAGAGTCTGCATTCATTGAAGTTACTGCTTAAGTTTTGATATCAAAAAGGTGATTGTTTCATGGTAAAAAAGAAAAAACTTCGCTTGACAAAGGATGAAGAGTTCCAGATGATGAAGATGATTCTTGACAAGTTCGCGCTTCTCGGTGTCATCTTGCTAGCGCTTGGCGTAGCATTACTTGCTGTTGGTATTGATGTCACTGTTGGATTCTTCGTACTCGGCATTGGTATCGTTGTCATGCTCATATTTTCATGGATTCTTGTCAAAGAGATTCACATGCTTGAGCATAAATGATAATTTATTTGTATGGTTGGTGAATCAGTATGAAGCTTGATAAACAAACTGGATTTGTTATTGCTGCTATTGCTCTTGTTGTGGTTGTAGCTGTAATTATTGCTTTCTCCTCAACTACTTCTATTGAGGATAAGAAAATCAATAAAGAACTTGAAGCAAAACTTGATGAAACTCCTGAGCAAGCGACTGAAGAAAAGCCTTATACTGCAATTCTCAACCCTGTTCTTGTTTCTGGTGAAGCGAAAGTTCTCGGAAGGAGTTTTTTCAATACTGGATTCGATCAGTGTGAATCCGAGGGTGCACGTGTCACCTTGGATTGTGATGATCTCTCCATTGAGAAATCTTATCTTTCAGCTCCTAAGAAAGTGTCTGTAGGTTCTGAAGAGGTGCTTGCTGCACAGTTCAATATTACTGGTGATCCTGGTCTGTATCGTTGTTCTTTCAGTATTGTTTGTGGCGATTTCACTGCTGTTCAAAGTATTACAGCAGTTCGGCTTCGTGCCCAGTCATAAGGTGTTATCACTATGTTCACATCAAAGAAAGGTTTTGAATTATCCATCAACATGATCGTTGTCATGGTCATAGGTCTGGTGTTATTAGGTGCAGGTTTCTCCATCTTCTCGAACGCGTTTTCCAAGACTGCAGAGCTTCGTGAGAATGTTGATTCTGACACTCAGCGTCAGCTCAATGCCATGCTTGATGATGGTTCCATCGTCACGGTCCCTTTCACTAACAAGCAGGCGAAACGCGGTGATTACGTTGATTTCAACCTTGGTATCAATAACGAGATGGGTGATACGAGAAAATTCAAGGTCATCGTGACGTACGGTGGTAGCACTGCCTTTGATGATATCAATGACGATCCTTTCAAGCAGGAGACTGGTGGTTATGAAGGATACTATGTTGAGGGCAATAGTGATTCTGCTGTTTCTTGCGGTTATTATGGTCGTACAAAGGATCAGGCGAGAGATGACACGTATACTCCTGAAGACTGTGGTGACAACTGGGTGCTCATGGCCGAAGACACCTTCGAGATCAAGAATAACGAGCATGAATACATACCGCTCCGTATTGTTGTCCCGAAAGAGAACGTCAAGGATGGTCAGTACATCTTCAACATCGATGTCTGCGAGAATGAAGTTAATACTGATGATAATATCTGCACGTACGATGGTGATAGGATTGTCAATCGTTATGGGTCAAGGCAGAAATTATATGTGCAAATCGAGTAATCTTTGTTTTTTTCATAATCAACTTTTATAAACTCCCTTCTATTCTTCTTTTCACATGGGTCGTAATTTCTGGAAAATAGTTGACGAAGTCCTTCGTGACGCTGACATCATCCTCCTAGTTCTCGATGCGAGGATGGTCGAGCGCACTGATAACTCTGAGCTCAGAACGAAAGTACAAAAACTCAACAAAACACTCATCACCGTCATCAACAAGGCTGATCTCGTCGAGAAGTGGATGCTTCTTCCTTGGAAGAAAAAGCTCAAGCCTTGTGTCTTCGTCTCGGCGAGGAAATTCTATGGGGTCACGATGCTCCGTCACACGATCCTGCGCTACGCCGAAGCGACTCCTGTCAATGTCGGTGTCGTCGGCTATCCGAACACTGGCAAATCAAGTGTCATCAACGCTCTCAAAGGCCGCTCCAGCGCTCCTGTCTCTTCAGTGAGTGGTTTTACGAAGGGGCGTCAGAACATCAAGGTCGATAATAAGATTAATATCATCGACACGCCAGGTGTCCTTTCCTCGACTGACGACAAGGAATCGATCGAACTCAAGATCTCATCGAGCATGAATGTGAAAGAGGATCCTGACCTTGTGGTTCACGAGCTTCTCAAGAAACACGGTTTTGTGATCATGCGCCACTATGGTCTTGAGAAAAATGATTTCGCTGACGAAGAGGATATGCTTGAAGCGATAGCCAAGAAGCTTAATCGTGTAAAAAGTGGTGGGAAACCTGATGTTATGACTGCAGCTCGCATCATTCTGCAGGAATGGCAGCGTGGAGAATTTCAGGTTTGAATGATTCTATGTTTCTTGGATTCTGATTGTTTATAGCTAATGATGTCGCATTTTTGCGCACTATCAATAACTAATGATAACTAGTTAGAGAGTGTGCATCAACTGTTATTATTGATTATCTTGTCAACAAGTTCCCTGACTGCCTTCTCATGGTTCGGTGCTTTAGTCACTGCGCTTGCCACCAGAACACCGCTTGCTCCAAGCTCAAGTGCTGTCTTGACATCATCACCTGTTTTCACACCTGCACCGCATATCACTGGGATATCCTCGCTCACTTCTCTTACTGCCTTTATCGTCTTTGTGATGATATCGGGATTTGCAGTGGTTACTGACACTTCTCCTCCAATGAGTTCTGGTGGTTCTATAGCGATGATGTCTGGTGAGAATTTAGCGATAGTTTTTGCTTCTTTTGTATCTTTGACACACACGACACTGACCATATCCTTATCATCAAGAAGCTCGATTGCTTTCTCAATAGTCTCAAGTGACACTCGGTCTTCAGAATGATTGATGAGACTGCCCATCGCTCCGTTCTCCTCAAGTGACTTCACATGTACCTTGCCTGTGTGTCCGCCTGCATCATCTATATCGATATGCTGTCCGAGAATAGGGATTTTCGTTGCTTGTGTACATCTGTGAATGTCTGTTGCCTGAACGCAACAACTGATGCTCTCGCCCGTGTCAGCAGCAACGTTCTCGCAGACTTTCACCAGTTTCTCTGCATTCTTGCCGCTTGCTTGCGTATACGTCTTGAAATTGATCATGATTGTCGGTAGTGTGAACATGGTATTTCCCTCCATTATGTGCTTATGTTGATTTCTTTCGTTTATCTGTTTTGTTGTTCTTGCTCCAATAATATTTCCACAGCACAACTGCTGCCAGTATCGCCATGAGAATACTCAATACTTGACCTGTGCTCAGGATGCCGAAAAACCATAACTCGTCATCTCGCCATATAGTCGCCACAGTCCGCAACACGCCATATAAGAGCACGAACAGCCAGGTGAGTTCTCCTGCCTTGCGATCCCTGAATCGTTGTATTCTATATCTTGCAGTCAGCACGGTGAAGATCGTGGCGTTTTTCAGCGCTTCGTACAACTGTGATGGATGCCTGCAACCCATCCTGTCTGCTGGATTCGGAGCATCGACGAACTTCACGCACCACGACACGTCAGTCACTCTTCCGACAAGCTCTGCATTGATGAAATTAGCTATTCGCCCGAAAAAAAGAGCTGCTGCTGTCGGTATGACTGCCAGATCGGTGATGTCGTAGAGTCGCTTGTTATATTTCCTGCAGAACAACCATGCTGCAAGCAGGAATCCTATGAATCCGCCGTGGATGCTCATCCCTCCATGCCAGATCATGAACAGCTCAAGCGGGTTCGAGAGCAGCACGTCCAATTGATAGAAGAGGAACTCTCCCACACGACCGCCGAGGATTCCTCCTATGATGGCGTAGATGACAAAAATATCGACTTCATCTGTCGAGAACCTGATGATGTTCTTTTGCGCCGCCCATCTGAAAAAGAAATACGCTGCCAGGAAGCCGAGTGCGTACACCAGACCATAATACCTGATGTCGACTGGACCTATGGTAACAAGCACTGGATCGATAGCGACTTCGAACATGATAATGACCTCTGAATTCCTGATGATTATCTGTTATTATTTAAATGCTTTCTCTACTTGTTGCTTTGATCCTCGGATTCCATCTCTCTGTGCACAGTAAGATTTATTAATAGTTGGGGGTTCTTTCGCGTTGTCATGGCAAAATCACATCGTAAGAAACGGCTTGATGCTAAAATGAAGAAAAAGAAGGGTCGTGTGAATAAGACGACCGCTGCACATCATGCTGCTGATCATTCTCCTCATGAAAAAACTCCTGCTAAACAGGGTTTCTATGAGAAATACTATAAGCAGCTCTTGATCATCCCTTTCCTGTTGCTCGTTGCAGCGCTTGTCACTATCGGTGCTCAATATGCAGCGACTGGAGACTTCCTTAATAAGGGGATCAAGCTCAAGGGAGGTACTGCTGTCACTATCACTGACGACCTGGCCGACCTCTCGACATTCAACGCTGATGGTATAGAACAACTCTTAAGACAGGAGTTTCCCGATGCTGATATTGCCACGAGGACTCAAAAGCAATTGACTACTCCTGTTGCTGTCAACATCGAGATCGATATCACTTCTGAAGAAGATGTTGCTCGCTTCAAATCAGTGCTGGCCCAGAACATCGATAGTCTGACTGAAGAGGAGGTCTCTGAAAACCTTCTCACTACTGGCTCGTCACTCGGTGCAGCTTTTTTCAACCAGATTCTCATTGCACTTCTTGTGGCATTCGTGCTCATGGGAATCGTTGTCTTTATCAAGTTCAAGGTTCCTGTACCGAGCTTTGCAGTCATCCTGGCAGCATTCTCTGACATCGTCGTCACGCTCGCTGTTGTTAACCTGCTTGGCATGAAGCTCAGCACTGCAGGTATTGCAGCATTTCTCATGCTCATCGGTTACAGTGTCGATACGGATATTCTCCTCTCGACACGGGTGCTCAAGGGAACGAGCGGTACAGTCTATGATCGTGTCGTCTCCGCTCTCAAGACTGGTATGACCATGAACCTGACGACACTTGTCGCTATCACGATAGCGCTTGTCGTATCAAAATCGTCAACACTCACTGAGATCATGACAATACTCTTCATAGGATTGATTGTTGACATGATCAACACCTGGATACAGAACGCTGGTATCTTACGGTGGTATGCTGAAAGGAAACTACAGAAATCCAGGGGTGGCAATTGAAAATGAGTAACGCCAAGAAACTATTCTCCAACACGAGAGTTATCATCTTATTGATCGCTCTTGTCATTGCAGGTTTCGCTATCAGCCCTCAATTCTCTTCTGATGGTGTTGCCATACAGAGTATTGAAGAGGATAGCGCTGCTCAAAAAGCAGGTATTGAAAGTCCTGAATCCGGCACGATGCCTACTAATCTTGAAGTACTCTTATCGATCAATAATAAGGGGATTGATTCGGTTGCAGACTATTATTCGTTTGTCGACGGTGTCCCTCCGAATTCCACGCTTCTCTTCAAGACAAACCATGATACATACCGTATCCAGACAGAACCTCTTTACAACGTTACTGTCCTCAATGAGACTGAACTCGTCACCAAGACTGTTCAGCGTTTCGATAATGAGACGAACACGACAGTCAACGAGACGATTACTGAGGAAGTGAACAAGACGATAAAGGATGTCATCGGCACTGCTCCTATCGGTTTGAGAGCGATTGAAGCTCCATCCAATAACGTCCGTAAAGGCCTTGACCTTGAAGGTGGTACCAGGGTAATCCTTGAGCCTGAAGAAGCTGTTAGTGATGAGGATCTTGATTTCATCAAGAGTAACATCCGTGAACGTCTCAACGTCTTCGGTGTCAGTGATGTCATCGTTCGTTCTGTGAAAGATATCAGTAGTGACACTTACATCATCGTTGAGATCGCTGGTGTCAGTCAGGAAGATGTTCGGAAACTTCTCTCCCAGCAAGGTAAGTTTGAGGCGAAAGTAGGTAATGAGACTGTCTTCCGTGGTGGTGACGATGTCGTTTATGTCTGTAAATCAGCGGAATGTTCCGGTCTCGATCCTAATAATCGATGCCAACAAGATTCTGATGGTGAGTGGTTCTGTAATTTCCGCTTCAGCATTTCGCTCTCACAAGAAGCTGCTGAGCGTCAGGCAGATGCTACTAAAGATTTGGATGTTATTTATCCGTCAGCCGGTCAATCAGGTTATTTATCGAAAAATCTCTCGCTCTACCTTGATGATAGTCTTGTTGACCAGCTTCGCATCTCTGAAGATCTTAAAGGAGAAGATGCTACTGAGATCAGTATCACTGGTAGCGGTAACGGTCCGAACCAACAGGCAGCTGTCGAGAACACTCTCACTGAAATGAAAGAACTCCAGACAGTTCTTGTCACAGGAAGTCTTCCTGTCAAGCTATCCATCACACAATCGAACTCTATCAGTCCAGTTCTGGGTGAAGAATTCGTTGATAATGCTTTGCTTATCGGCGGTTTAGCGATTCTTGGTGTTGTTCTCGTCATCACGATCCGCTATAAGCGACTTGTCATCTCGATTCCTACTGTTGTGGCGATGGTTTCAGAAGTCATTCTCTTGCTTGGTTTCGCCGCTCTTATCGGTTGGCGTCTTGACCTAGCAGCGATTGCGGGTATTATCATCGCGGTGGGAACTGGTGTTGATGATCAGATTATCATCATCGATGAGACATTGACCAAGAAGCGATCGACTCGTTCGATGTCTTGGCTTCAGAAGCTCAAGCAGGCGTTCGGTATCATTATGATGGCATACTTCACGACTGTTGTGGCTATGTTACCGCTTTGGTGGTCCGGTGCAGGTCTTCTGAAAGGATTCGCATTGACAACGATCGTTGGTGTCACCTTCGGAGTCTTCATCACGCGTCCTGCCTTCGCATCGATCCTTGAGATCCTGCTTGGTAAGGAGCCGAAGAAGAAGGAACTTGACAACAAATAGTTCTTTTTTATTTTTTATTTTTTCTCTTTCTCATCCATTTCTTTGGTGATTGTAGTTGTAACAGGTATTGTTTTCTAAAATATGGTTTATATTCGTTTAGAAAAAGCGTAATTCTCAACAGAAGGAATCACTTTCTTAATAAAATATTCTATGCCTTGTTCAGGTGTGCTTGAAATCAGGAAATTCATATCTTCAACACCTACGTTCCCGTACTTCGATAATGCGTTTAATAAAGGATTGTAACCGACTTGGGGAACGACATCGATTCCTTGAATACCCTTTTCAACATAGTATTCGAATGGGGAATCAGGATTTGCTTCTGAAAATTCATCCAATGAAACACTTTGTGGTGTAAATTCTCGTTTTGCAACAGGATAGAATGAAGAGTATTTTTCAACACCCATGTTTTTGCAAATATGCGCTACATCAACAGCATGTGCTTGATAGTATGACATTCGTAATGGGTCAAACGTATAATGTCCTTTTTGACCGAGTAGTTCTGTTGCATTCTCAAAAGGCATGTCTTTTCCTTCGCTGTTTTTGCCATCCCATCGGACTGTGAAATAGAGATTCTCCCTGATCAAAGGTGTTATGTTATCTTCTGGGCGAAATACTTTTGTCGCAAGTACGCTTAAATGAACTCGTTCAAGCGAGGTGAAGTCCCAATCAGGATTATCTTTTCCGTATGATGACCCATATGAGACTCGGGCAATTAGGCTATGTGTAGGATCGAAATTAATTAAAGTTCGTTCTTCTTCATCCCATATAGGCTTTGAAGCTTCTTTTTCTTGTTTGAAAAAAAGTACGTGTCCCAGACCGCCATGACCTAGATTATCGAATAAACATGCAGGGGTGTCTTGGTTCCATCTTTCTCGCAGTGTATCAACCACAGGCAGTACTGTGTTGTTGACGGGGACGTTTGGAACAGTCCATCCTGCAGAATCAAGGGTTATGGAGAAATTGCCTGTATCATAAAATGATGAAGGTGTGAATGGAAATCGCTTATATTGGATCGAGTCTATGACTTTTTGTTTCATAGATTGATATGCGTGCGGTTATATTTATATTACTTTCGGATAGTTACACTTTTTTCGATACGTTGCTGCAATCACTATCGCTATCCCTGTGAACACTACAAACAGAAGCACTCCTTGTATCGCGAAAAAGCTCTCTGGATACGTCCTGATGAGAAGTGACGAGTATGAGAACGCATAATTGCCCTGTGCAAAGAATATCTGGTGGAACGCTTCAAACACTCTTGAGAAACCGATGATAGCGCTCGTGAGGACTGTAGTGCCGACCAGCGAATTCAGATACAACGGGCTTGCAAGCATCACTACCTTCTCCTCCCTTGTGCGCACTCGCAAGAACGTAAGAACAAAAACACCTGCAACACCGAGCAGTGAGATGGCCTTCACCACATCTCTCACGTCGCTCATGTGACTCGCTTCCTCGTGTGTCAACCCAGTCTCTGCCCGTAATCTTGCTTCGTCACCGTGGATGATATACTCGCTCACAGCACTATCGACATGCGAATAATCCTCATCGCCTAGAAATGGTGTGTGAAGCGGTGTGACAAGAAACACTGTCAACACGCTGATACTAAGGAGTATAAGGATATAACAAAGAGAAATCGTTGCGAGACGCAGTATCTTCAATCCCATGATGCTTTTTCAGGACTTCATGTATAATAAAGTTTTCCGCTCGCTTTCTGCTCCTTATCCTTCTGGCTGTCGGGCTTGTTCACTCTTGGTCTGTGCGTCACTTCGTCACGCCTGAATGTGATGAGCAGGTCTTTCAGGAAATTATACATGCCTTCGACCATGGAGAATGGTCCAGTCACATTACCATGCACTGCAGGCTTACCCTCGAAGACGAGTAGTCTTTTAGAAATATAGTCGATGAATAAGAGGTCGTGATCTACTACCATCGCGCTTCCTCTCTTGACTTCCATCATGTTCCTGATGATCTTCGAAAGCCTGAGTCGCTGCTCTACATCCAGATATGCGCTCGGCTCGTCAAGGAGATAGATTTCAGCATCCTCCGCTAGCGTCTTCGCAATAGTGACTCGTTGCAACTCTCCTCCTGAAAGGCTCTTGAGAGTCTGATCAAGTAATCCTTCTAGCTTTAACGGCCTGAGCAGTTCGATCTTGTATTTGAGCGCATCCTTGAGATACAACCTGACAATCGTATCTTCCGGTTCTATGTATTGTGGCTTGTATGCTACTTTCAGCTCGCCGATATTCTGATTGACATCAAGCTCGATATCAGATTTATCCTTTGACGCTGCCACGAGTTCCTTGACAAAGCTTGTCTTACCGATACCATTCTCTCCGAGAATACCAACAAGGTCTTTTCGATACATGGTCCCTTCCTTGACATCCAGCTTGAAATCACCGAGTCTCTTATCGAACTCCGGCCAGCTGACAAGACGTTGTGAAGAGACTTCCTCCTCTTCAGGATTTGTCGAGAACAGGATCTCATGATCCCTGAATCTGATATTCTCCTCACGCAGATAACCATGCAGGTATGAATTGATTCCTTTCTTCGTACTCTTGAGTCCGCTCACGACACCATACGCTCCTTCCTTACCATAGAGGAGGTGTATGTAATCAGTAAGAAAATCAAGGATGATAAGGTCGTGCTCAACAACCATGACTGCTGTGTTCTCATCAGCCAAACTCCGTATGAACTTCCCTACTTTGAGTCGTTGCTTGATATCCATATAGCTTGTCGGCTCGTCAAAGAAATACACATCTGCTTTCTTGAGAACACTAGCTGCAATCGCAATACGTTGCAACTCTCCGCCAGAAACATTCTTGATATCTCTATCAAGAATCTCTTCGAGTTCAAGGATTCGTATTATTTTTTCGAATTCTTCTTTCTCATCGACTTTCTTGAGCAATTCTTTGACCTTGCCATTAAAGGTCTGTGGTATCATCTCGATTTGCTGTGGTTTGAATGAGAGCTTGATCTCGCCCTTGCTGAGCCGTTCGAAATAGTTTTGCGCTTCCGTTCCTTTGAATCGCCGTGCCAACTCTTCATAGCCAAGAGCTTGTTCATAATCTTCGAAGTTAGGGCTGAGCACTCCTGCCAGTATTTTCATGGCAGTTGACTTTCCGATACCGTTGCGTCCGAGAAGACCTACTACCTTGCCAAAAGTCGGTGTCGGTAGGTTGTAGAGTGCAAATGAGTTCTCACCGTAGCGGTGGATGGGTGTGCTCTCCATCTCTTCGGGCAGGTTGATGATGTCAATTGCTCCAAACGGGCAGACCTTCGGACAGATACCGCATCCGATGCAAAGCTCTTCAGAAATCTGTGCCTTGCCGTGATCTCCGATGACGATGCATTCGTCTCCCTTCTTATTGACCGGGCATTTCTTGAGACAGAGATTGCCGCATTCATCCGGATGGCACTTCTCTTTATTGATGATTGCGATTCGTGACATGTTGTTGGTGGAATCAAACGCCTTTTTAAACTTTATCAAGACTTAGCTACAGAATAATTTATAAATGATGCAATCTAACATGAATTTTATATGTGGAATGAAAAAGGAGTGAAACGAGTGCTGGCACTGGTCATCATACTCATTCTTGCTGCAGTACTCTTCAAAGGACTTTCTCCCTATATCAACGCGTTCTTCGGAGCTTTCATTCTTTTCATCCTCTTCAAACCGCTTTACCAATGGCTTCATCATAGCGTTCATATGAAAAAATCCTTTTCGGCATTGATTGTGATCATTATTTCGATTCTTATTGTCATCATACCTTCATTTTTCGTCATAAAAGCAACAATTTCTGAAATATCTACTGTGCTCACTAATCAGGCTGCCTTGCAGGAGTCATTCGCTGGTTTTGATGCATTATTTCCTCAAATTGATATTCAGCAGCGTGTTGTTGAAAGCGTTCCTAAAATCTCAAGCCTCATTGGTGGGAAGCTCGTCGGAGCTATACAGGATGCGACTCAGATTGGTATTTCTTTGACCATCACTTACTTTCTTCTTTATTTCCTGCTCATAACGAGCCAACGGAAGTTCCTTCGTTATTCGTACAAGATTATCCCTTTCACTCGTAAGAACACACGACGATTACTGCAGGAATTCAAGACTGTCACATACTCTACAGTATTCACTACCGGTCTTATGGCCTTGCTTCAAGGATTCCTTCTCACTGTCGGCTTTCTCATCTTCGGTATTAATGCGGCCTTTTTCTGGGGTCTCATCGGTGCATTTCTCGCTTTCTTGCCCGTTGTAGGTCCTGCTATCATATGGATACCTGTAGTTATTATCTCTATCATCCAACAGAACTACACTGCGGCAATCGGAATTGCAGTAGTTGGTATTCTCATCGCTAATGTAGATAATATTCTTCGTCCGCTCATCCAACGCCGTATGGGTAGAATTCATCCTGTCGTGTCGCTTCTGGGAATCTTCATTGGTCTCTCGCTCTTTGGAGTGTTAGGTATCGTTGTAGGTCCTATGCTCCTATCATTCTTCTTGCTCATGCTTGAAATGTTCAATCAAGAATATGTTGCTAAGAAAAAGAGTAAAAAAGTTCTTCTTGACGAGGAATATGATTTTTTCTAGTTGTTCATTCGTTCTGTTTTTTTCTTTTGACCAGATGCTTTTCTTAGTTATTGTTTAATCCTTGTATGTGTCAATTGGTCGTATCTTCGTAATATTTGATATCTTATTTACATCAGCGTATAAGTCGTCCATATGTTTTCCTTTACCTGTAGTTACGCTCGTGAAATATGCTTGGTTTGTTTTCTCATCGATATACTGGAATGTTCCTAGTATATTGATATACTTCGTATCTTCATAGAACAACCCTACTTGTTCTCCTTGGTGTTTATAGAGTTCATCAATCACATCTTTGAGCTCTTGTGAGCTTTTCTTCTTTTCTTCGGTTCGGGAATTATTATGATTGTATGGTGTCATGGGATTTTCTTTTATGGTATTCTTGATTTATTAATATTGCTATATTTTCTCTTAAGCACCGGAATATTTAAGAACGATCTGAGCTTCATTTTTTTCATGAATAGATTCTGCTATCACCACGACGATGAGGATGGTTGGGCGTGCGCTGCCATTCTCAAGCACAAGTATCCTAAGATTGAACTTCTGGAATGCCATAATGACTATCAGTATGATCTTGTCTCGGGCTACGCTGAAGTATATGTCGCTGACTTCTCCTTCTCAGAAGAAGACTTCAGAACACTTCAGGAGCAGAATGATAAGATTATCTGGATCGATCATCACAAGTCTGCAATGGATGACATATCTCTCGAGCTTGAAGGTGTTCGTGACTCATCTCATGCCGCTTGCGCACTCACGTGGACGTATTGTTTTCCTAACAAGCCCTTACCTCCTGTCATCGCTCACATAGAGGATGTTGATATCTGGAAATTCGCTCTTGTTCACACTGGAGAATTCCTTGCCTACCTCAATAGCATCTTCGAACCTGATAAGGAAATCGATACTATTAAAGAGATTATTGAAATCTATTCTGAAAACGATTACAAGCGAGCTTATGAGGTTGGCGAGCATATCAGCCGTTTCGAGAAAGCAAGTATTACCAAGCAATCTCGTTCTGGTGTTCGGCAGAAACTCTTCGGTCATGAGGCGATCGTCTTTTTTGCCAGTCGTCAGGCTTCTCTTCTCGGTCATATCGCTCTTGATGAGTTTCCTGAAGCTGAAATCGCTGTCATGATCCGTTACATAGAAGATAATTCTGGCAAACGCCGTTTCAAGTACAGCTTGAGAAGCAGACGTGGTGAAGTCAATGTCTCGAAGATCGCTTCGAAGTTCGGTGGTGGCGGTCATCCTGGCGCAGCTGGTTTCACACTTGATATGCTTCATCTCTCTGACGAGTGATGGTTCTTTTTTGCAGCATCCTTATGTGGCTGAAGGCAAACGTTTATAAGAAGGAGTTTGCTGTCCATAGGCATTCTATTATAGGTGGTTAGTCAAAAAATGGATAGGAACTGTAAAGAATGCGGGCAACCGATGAAAAAGACTGGTACGATGAACAGCGGTAACGCGACATATCTTCTTTTCACATGCACTGTGTGTGGTCATAAGGATCAGATCTGCACTGGCATCAACTGATCATAGTATTTTTTTCTTCAATAATTCTGCTTCAGATTAGCTTCAGCTCGCTTGTCAGCCGGTCAACTCTCTCTTCCTCGTTTGGACCTATAGCTGCGCACGTTACAGTGCCTGGCGCGATAACTGTCTTTCCGGCATCGGTAATGATCGCTGTTGTCAATCCTTCGTCCTTTGCCATCTGCACATACTTATAGAGTTCTCTTTGGTCGGCCACTTTCACGACGACTTTTTTCATCCCTTCACTACGCCACATACGCACATTTTCTTGCGCTGCCTTGAGCGTCGCTTCAACACTAGCGTGCGCTGCCTGAGTTGCCATCTTTCCTTTCGGCAGCTTAAGATCATGCCTGATGAGAATCACTTGCTTGTATGCTGTCATCAATTCACCTTGTATGTCGTAGTTCTATAATGATATTCAGTAGTGAAATAACCACGACAATCGCTATGATCGCATGCTCTGCGACAGGCGTTAGTCCGATGCCTAACATTGTCCTGTCTTTAGCGATGTTCACTGCTGAAAACACGAACAATAGTCCGAAGAGGATGTTCAGTGTCATCAAGCTCATGAGAAGTTGTTGTCGTTGAGTGTTCTTCCTTCGTGCCATTGTATCTATCACTATTTTATGGGGAGCTTGTTTTTATGTCTTGTGCTTCTGTTGACTCTCCGCTAGGTTTAAATACTCCTTCTCTTGTATCTGTTGTATGCAACATCATCATGATCTTCATAGGGAGGTTCTCAGTAGTAATGTACGGTTATGTAACTCCTTATGGAAGAAAGCTACTGGTCTCATGTTCCGTTGGCCTGATCCTGACTTTGCCTTCATATTTCATTTTCGTCGTAACCGTTTCATCTCAGTGACTATGTTGTTTGTCTTCTATCCTATTGATGTTCTCTTTCTTGATCAGCATGGTGTTGTCGTTGAGATGAAAAGTCGCCTTAAGCCTTTTCGCCACTATCACACTTTAGAAAAAGCAAGGACTTTCATCGAGCTTCCTGTAGGAACTATCAAGGCTGAAGGTATTCGTATAGGCTCTAAACTTCACTGGACATCGAAGCATCTGTATCGTCATTCTTCTTTTTACCGATAAAATGGGCAAAAACAAAAAATATATAAATGCGTTTTACCGAGGTAATGCATGAATCGCAGACATTCAGTGTCTGGGATAATATACTAAAGGGTGAAACAATGAATAAAGGAGAACTAGTTGAATCAATTGCTAAGTCTACAGGCTACCCTAAGTCTCAGGTTAACGAGACTCTTAACGAGATGATCAAGAACATCGAAAAGACTGTCAAGAAGCGTGATATGAAGACTGCTCAAGTACAGCTTGTTGGTCTTGGAACATTCAAGGCTGTTAAGCGAAAAGCACGAACTGGTGTTAATCCGGTGACTGGTGAAAAAATCAAGATTCCAGCACGGAAAACTATGAAGTTCACGCCAAGCGCTAACTTGAAAAAGCTATAAGTGCGTTTTTGATATGTTTTTTTGTAAAGCACCTTTATGGTGCTCTTTTTCTCTCTATTTTGAAAAAGAACTCGTTGCTTCTCAAGACTGTATTGTTGTACTGGATGTTATCGTTTGTAGAATGAGATTGTCTGTCCTCGTATATCGATGACTTTCGACCGTGTCTTTGTGCTCAACTCTTCAGCCACGTCCTTGATATCTCTTCCTGTCTCATCGAGATACGTAGGTAGTACGCGCAGTTTCGAGAGCTTGTGTGCCTTGAGATGATTATTCAGCTGCATGATCGTGTTTTCCGTAACGCCTGTTTTTCCGACATTCGTGAATGGCTTGAGTTCTTGCGACTCTGCCTTGAGCTTTTTCTCTATCTTATCCATATTATATGTGGGAACGCATCTTCATTTATAAAACATTTGGGAATTAGTACGTGCCAACCGCTAGTTGGCATATAAAGCTGAGCTGTAAGCTCAGTCAAGAATGACTGTTGCATTACAACACTTGTGTTGTATATGTGACTACTGACGCCTACCAGTACGTTGGCATATAAAGCTGA
>JBNJHD010000006.1:1816-16959 GCA_051819805.1 Nanobdellota archaeon | reverse complement strand
GAATGACTGTTGCATTACAACACTTGTGTTGTATATGTGACTACTGACGCCTACCAGTACGTTGGCATATAAAGCTGAGCTGAACGTTCAGTCAAGAATGAGTAGTGTATTGTAGTAAGCGAAGCTTACAAAATACGCTTCCTTCGCCTAGAGGTCTACTGGCGGTGCAAGCTGACGCCAGCTTATATAATGCTGAGCTGGAGCTCAATCAAGAATTATATTGCTGCCGTAGGCGCACCCACGACGCCAACCGTGAGTTGGAATACAAATGCTGAGTTGAAAGCTCAGTCATGAATGGTTGTTGTATTAGTGGCTTTGCTACTACATACGACTCGGTGCAAGCTGACGCCAGCTTTGCGAAACATTTAAATACTATTAATGTGCTTTTTTGTATACGAGTATTTGTATTTCATCACAAATGACTGATATTTAATAAAAACTTGAAATTGAAAAAGAGTGAGGTGTTTATTGACAATGAAATTTTTTAAACAAAAAGGTCAGGCGGCTCTTGAGTTCCTGACTACATATGGTTGGGCGTTCTTGGTCATTCTTGTCATGATTGGTGCTCTAGCGGGTTTCGGTATTTTGACTCCATCGAACTTCCTTCCTGACAGGTGTAACTTCGCTTCAGAGCTCAGTTGTTCAGAAGCTGCTATTATTGCTGAAAACGAATCTGATTTTAATCCTGATTTGATAGTTTATCTGTCTAACAGCGTTGGAAATTCTGTAAAGATTGATCCTACTGATGTTGAGGTCTCCAGTGAGTTTATTGATGATTCGGATGTAATTAGTTGTTTAGTTGATGAGCAGAATACGGAACAAACTATTTCTGCTGGCGATACTGTCAAGATAAACTGTTCTGATATGGGTGAATTCCCTGCTCCTGGAGCGAAAGCGAAAGTGCAGATGGAGTTGAAATACACTCCTGTCGGTAAGAATTTAGCTCAGAGTATTCAGGGAGAAGTCTTTACTGACATTCAAGTAAAATAGATTTTTTCTTTTTTTCTTCTTTTCATCTTTGTATTTTTCCAATAAAAGGTGTATGAGCAGATGAGATGGAATAAGGCGCAAGCGGCAGTGGAATTTCTTATGACCTATGGCTGGGCTATTTTGGCCATGGGTGTAGTCATAGCTGCCCTATCTCAGTTCGGCATGTTTAACTTGCAAGATCACGTTCCTAACCAGTGCAAGCTTGGCGAGGAATTCATCTGCGATGTCGCTTCTCTTGATGAGACTGGTGATCTCTATATGGAGTTTACCTCCTCGCATACGCTCGTGAATGTTTCTAAGGTCTTTTGCGAATATGATGATGGAACGAAAACCAATGGGACGATTGATAATATGGTCTTGAAACCTGGTAAATCGGAAGTCGTTCGTGTCTGCAATCCTGATTCTGCTCCTGCAATTGATGAGAAGGAACGCGTCCGGCTCAAGATGGTGTATCGTGAAGAGGATGAGGATGGTGCTTTTGAAAACTCTTTCGATCACGTTGCTCATGGGGAGGTCATCACTTCCGTGATGGAGGTCTCTGGTGTTGATCTTGATTACGATGTCTCTTGATTTTTCTCAATCCGGAAACTTTCCGGAATTTCTTACGTAACGCACTTTAAAGATACTTATTATTTGTAGCTGTGAGGTGAATATCCTTATGGCTACAGACGAACAATCTGCTGATACGAAACAGAACTCTTTTGCAAAAACTGCTAAACGACTATTGTACACAGGACTCCTTGTCAGCTCTTTCTTTCTGGGAGAATACGTCAGCCCTGTTGAGAAAGTCACTGATACGATCAAGTATCATAACATCTCTGCAGAAAACGGCTTTCCATGTGACTTCAGGGAACTCGATAAGGTGGTCGTCATCAACGATCGCAACCGTGCAGAGACTTATTTCGGCAATGTGGAGGACAGCGTCCTGCATCCTGTCCGTCCTGACTATCACACACGACGTGATGTGGGCAAGGAAGTCGATTCGTACTTGCAACGCAAATTCTCAAAACTTGATTCTCTGGTCCGCAACTATACTTCGGGATGGTTAAAGGACTCTCCTGACACTGTTCTCAAGCACGACACGATCTGTCCTGATGACAGCACAACGTGGCTGCAGCAGTCATTCTATGACCTTAAATCCTACTTGCAGGAGAAGACTGACTCGCAATGAGGTTGATTTCTTTTTTATTTCAGATTATATCTTTTTCCAAAATCATCTACTTTGACGAAATTTCCTTTCTGGAGTCTCTCGAGCTTTTCAGCATATGCTTCTTTTACGCTTTTTTCTTTCATTGTATTGTTTAATTTTTTTCAGAATTTATTATTTTTTCTGTGAATGAATTTCTTAGAAGAGAAAGTGAACAGCTGCCTCGGCCAACCACATTTTGGCGTCTGTAGTCGTATGTACAAAGCGCTTGCTTTGTAATACAACAGTTACTCTAGAACTGATTAATTATTTCTGTGTTTTTTTTTAGAAAAAAAAGTGAACAGCTTCCCGCATTTTCCGCGCATAAGCGCAGTACCGTACGGGACGTAGACGTGCTTGACTTCCGAGTTCGAAATGGGTTCGGGTAGACCACGTCGCTTTGACCGTTCGTGCAGTGTGAACATCGTTCTTTTTATAAAGTTTTCTTTTCCTAAGAACACCTTTTAGAATAGTGATGTCTTACCAATAGTGTTTTTCTCTTCTCCAGTTTGTTTTTTCCTCAGACTACGGTTCTTTTGTTGCTACTGGGTTAAGTTTATAAATGCATCTTCAATACTTCATCAACATGCCAAAGAAAACGACCAGTAAAAAATCGACGAAAAAAGCTTCCACGAGTAGCAAGAAAAAGACTGCTAAAAAGGCAGCGTCCAAAAAATCAACTGCTAAAACATCTTCCTCTTCAAAATCATCAAAGGATTCTTCCGTGATTTCACCACAACCAGTCATTAATATCGGTCTTGTCGGTCATGTTGACCACGGTAAAACTACTCTCACTGAACAATTATCCGGTAAGTGGACTGACACTCACTCTGAAGAACTCAAGCGAGGTATTACGATCCGTCTGGGCTATGCTGACACTACTTTACGTAAAGATTCCTCTCTCGAGGCTCCGCATTGCTACACGACCAAGGAGAAGCATCCTGAAACCGGTAATAAGACTGAGCTTGTTCGCAAAGTATCTTTTGTTGATGCACCTGGTCACGAGAGTCTTATGGCGACAATGCTTTCAGGCTCCACGATCATGGATGGTGCCTTGCTTCTTGTTGCTGCTAATGAGACGTGTCCTCAACCACAGACTAAAGAACACCTCATGGCCTTAGAGCTTGCTGGTATGAAAAATGTTGTTATTGTGCAGAACAAGATAGATCTCGTTTCTGAGGATCGTGCTATGCGTAATTATAAAGAAATAAAACGATTCCTGAAAAATACTGCCTACGCTGATGCACCTATTATTCCTGTTAGTGCTCACCATGGTGTGAACCTTGATTTACTCATTAATGCTATTGAAGATCATATTCCTACTCCTGATCGTGACGAAGATGCAGATCCTCTCTTTCACGTAGCACGATCTTTTGACATCAACAAGCCTGGATTCGATCCTGCTAATCTCACTGGAGGGATTCTTGGTGGTAGTATTGTCCGTGGTAAATTCAACATAGGTGATCGTATAGAGCTTCGGCCTGGTCGTCTTGTTGAAGAGCAGAACAAGCTTGTTGCTAAACCTCTCTTCACGACTATCAAGAGTCTGAAGACTGGTGGTAAGACTGTTGATGAATTGCATCCTGGTGGTAGCGTTGCGATGTTGACTGGTCTTGATCCTTCGATTGTCAAGGGCGATCATCTTACTGGTAATGTTGTCGGTTATCCTGATAAATTACCTCCTGTCTGGCACGAGCTCCGGCTAAAAACTCAGGTTCTTGAACGGATGGTCAATGTTGGTGAGGATTTCAAGATAGATCCTCTCCGTCACAACGAGATGCTTATGCTTAACGTCAACAGCGCTAAGACTGTCGGTGTCGTTGCAGACCTCGGTAAAGGAATCGCTCACTGTATCCTTCGAATACCTGTCTGTGCTGAAGTCGGTGACAAAGTCACTATCTCCAGACGAATCGGCAACCGCTTCCGACTAATCGGCTTTGGTACCATTCAAGAGTAATTAGTGTGTTGCAGTAAGCGAAGCTTACAAAATACGCTTACTGACGCCTACCAGTATGTTGGCATTGGTTTCGGTACCATTCAAGAATAATTAGCATTCAACAATAAATTTGAACATTTTTTCTATCTCTTCTTCACATTCACGAACTCGTGCTTGACTTTCCCATCCTTTCGTAGCGTGAGCAGTGTCAGGTTCCCTTCATTTCCTGGCCCGTTATTCGCGAAGAACTCCTTATTCCATGATTTCTTGAGCTTTCGCTCCTTCTTATCGATAGCTTTCGGCCCTGCCTCATGGATATGTCCGCAGATGAATTTTGTGATATTGTGTTTGTTGAGCAGCTTGCGTATCGCTTTCGACCCTACGTTCTTGTTGTGGAGTCTTATTGGGTATCCTTTCTTGTGGATTATTCTCGCTTCCTTCAATGGGAGTACTGATGTCTCGGAAAAATTGGTTTCTGTTCTCGATGTTGACAATAACGCTAATTCTTTTTTCGTAAAATCTTTTTTCTTCAACGTGAATTCTTGCTGTGCTTTTCCGAATCTTGCTACATCGATACTGTTCTTCTTCGTGCATTGAAGGGGGATGTGGGAAATGACGATTTGTCTTGTTCGTGGAATATTCGTTTTTTTTGAAACGACTTTTTTCACATTATCAAAAAAAACCGGTTCTGCTTTCGTGGCTATTTCCACTTTTTTGATCTTCTTGGTGAGTTGGACCTTCAACTGTGGTGTTTCCTTATCAGTCACAAGCCACATATTGCCACCATTCTTACGGGTGGTTCCTCTGGCGACAGTATCGCTTCCTGGAATCAGCAGTAACTCATAACCCTTGATGCGCACCCTCCAGTTCTCCTGCTTCATCCCGTCAATGACGTTCGTATCGTTCTTGAAACCCTTGAGCACTTCCTTGTAGAGAAAGCTGTTCTCATGGCTTCCCGGAAACACGATGACTGGAACCTTGAGTCGCCTGAAGTTCTTTATCATCCACGTGAAATTAGCTTTCGTATTATCCGGAGTATCTCCTGCAAGAACTACTCCGTCAATTTCTTGGGTCTGCAGAAATTCTTTCATTTCTCTGGCTGTCTCTGTATCGCCGTGAAGATCGGTGATGATTGCAACCTTTGGCTCTTCTCTTTCTGTTGTTATCGTTTCCATATGTCTGGCACCTGTGCACGCTTTTACTGGCTTAGAAAGTAATCTTTATAAATATACTTGTCTGCATTCTTCAGTGCATGATGACATCAAGCTCTCTAAAACTCGTATCGCTATTCATTTTCATAGTGATATTATCCACCGCAATCTCTGCACAAGATCATTATGGTGATTTGGAAATTGATGTTACTGAATCAGGTCTTGTCACGATATCAGGGCTTACGAATGCTGAAGGTCTTCTTGTTAATGAGACTTCTGAATATACCTCCAAGGATGGTAAATACTGGCTTCTGAACATCACATCTGACAAACGATTCTCCAATCTTGTCTTCACTATCTCTCTACCTAAAGGCAGTTCTATCAATTACCTGAAAGTCCCTGGCTTCAACGGTGTCTCTCATACAGACCGCTCGCTTGAGATTTCCGGTGCTGCTTCTAACACTCCTTTTGAAATCCTCGTGCAGTATGAGGTCAATCGCTCTATGGAAAATGGTTCTTCAGGAGTCTCTCTCCCTGTGATTCTTGGAGTCGCTCTGCTTGTCCTTCTCTTCGTCCTTGTCATACTGTTCAGGAAGCGTCTTTTCCAAAAACAGAAAAGTGGCACTGCCGAATCTGCTGCTGAAAACAAAGAAAAATCGTACGATCTTGAACGTCTCAGTGAGCGTCAGCGTATCATCATGGAACTTCTCGAACGCAACGATGGATCGATGACACAAGCCCAGCTTGAAAAGCAGACTGACATGGTCAAATCCTCATTGTCGCGTAACATCGACAGTCTCGTGCGTAAAGAAATCATCGGCAAGGAGCGCTCTGGCATGTCAAACATCATTTTTATCAAGGAATCAGAGAAATGATGCTTCCAGCTTCGTTCTTTTATAAATGGATTCTCTATTTCACTTGCTTGTTCCGGTCTGTTCCGCTTTTTTCCGGGAAATATTAATATCTTGTTCCGTCTCTAATACTTGGTAGACTGATTCGAGAAAAGGGGTTGGTCTGTAGGTGATAATAATGATAATGAAAAAATTCGCTAGTATTTTGGTGCTGGCATTGATGGTGATGAGTTTTGCACCTTTAGCAATGGCAGCTGATAATACATCTACTGACATGATTGGTAACATGACCGGCAATGTGAGTGATGATGTTGAAGATGGTGAAGATGCAGACGATGAGAATGAGTCTGAAGAGACTGAAATCGAGATTGAAGTCGAGATCGAGAACAGTCTCGCTAACGTCGAAGCTGAAGTTGGTGATGACGAGTATGAATTCGTCCTTAACACGACTGACGTTGAGACTATCTATAGTGAGATCGCTACCCGTACTGATCTTGACCTTTCTCTTGTCGAGAATGTGACTGTGATTGAACGAGAAGAAGCTGAAGAGACTGAGATAGAGATCGAAGTCGAGATCGAGAATAGTCTTGCTGAAATTGAAGCTGAAGTTGGTGATGACGAGTATGAATTCATCCTTAACACGACTGACGTTGAGACTATCTATAGTGAGATCGCTACCCGTACTGGTCTTGATATCGAAGTAGTCCGAAACATGACTGAAATTGAAGTAGAGGATGAAGAAGATGAAACCGAAGAAGAATTTGAAAACGACTCTAACGTCACTGAAGAGGATGTCAGAGAGCTACAGAGCTTCGTGAACAGCAACGGTGCAAGTATGAGGCTTTTGCAGCTTGAGAAGTCCATCACACGGAATCTTCTTGTTGGAGAGATGACTGTGGATGTTCTTGAAGCGAACCATCCTGATGCAAACCTTTCAGAACTCTATGTCCTTCTTGATGATTTTAAGGATTTCAGAGATGAACTGAATACTTCACAGCTTGAAGGAACTCCTCAGGAGCTTGCAGAAGAATTCGTTGAATATAAGAAGTTATCGATTGAGCTCTCTAAAGAGTTCAGGACGATTGCTAAGCAGTATCTTACATCCGCTGACCGTGAAGAGATTTCAAGCCACTATGACGATATCAACGCTCAAGTGGATTCGTACAACGAGCGTATTCAAGAACAGGCTCGTGAAATGAATGCAGAGCGTGTCGGTGACTTGCTTGATTCACTTGGAGTGAACAACTCTGAAGAAGTCATCCGACGCATCCGTGCTGGTAATATGACTCGTGAAGAAGTCCGTGGTCATGTTGAAAGTATCTTGAGTAATATGTCTGGTCAAGAGAAAGCTTCAGCATTCAAGTCTTTTCGTGAAGATAATGTTCGTGAAGCAGTTAAACGACAGGCAGTAGCTGAGCAGGCAGCAAAAGATATAAAAAGACGTGTCGCTGAACAACAGGAGCATATCAAAGAACTCCGTGAACAGAAGCGTGAACGTATCAATGAAATCCGTGAAGAGCACGAGCGTGAATATGATGAGCTTCGTGAAGAACTCGATTCCGAACTCAGAGAAATGAGGAAGGAATTGGATGAACAGCGAGCTGAAGCCCGTGAAAGGATTCGTGATAGTCTTGATGATTCAGAAGAGGATATGGACACAGGAAACGACTCTGATGAATCTGAAGAAGATGATGACGATGAACATGTTGGCAATGTTTCTGCTGGTGCTCAGGATTAGATTGGATCGGCGCTTTTCCGAGAACGGTGAAGTATAGCTCTCAATTGGTGATACGATGAACAAAGCACTTGCAGTGGTACTGGCTTTAGCTGTCCTGAGTATGGTAATGCTCGGTTGTAGCTCTACGCCTGACAACAACCAAGAGTCTGATGTCTCTGCTGGAGATTCGCAAACTCCCTCTGTTGATGGTGACGTCTCTGAAGATGACGTTGAATCCTCAGTTGATCAGGATTGGCAGAATGGCTCTGATTCAGTCGAGATAGGCTCAATGATCTAGACTGCCTGTCGTTTTCTTTCTTTTTTTTTACTTCTCTTTCTAAAACACTTTCTACTCAATAATTCTAGTGCTACTGAGCGTCAGCGAGGTGCACAGCGACGCCAACAAATCAGTTATAATATTGTTCTAGATTTATAGTTGTATTGGATAGCGAAGCTATCCATATACGACCCGGTGCAAGCTGACGTCAGCTTAGCGAAACCTTTATAAATTGCTTTGCACCTTGTCTTTAACTGAGGGGTTTTAGAACAATGAGGATTGCAAAGACAATTCTATTACTTGGAATGGTGGTTGTGGTACTTGCGTCACTTGCTAGTGCTACTTCTGTTGATGTCGAGCCTGTTAATCAGACTTCACATCAGATTTATTTTGACGAGACAGCTGTCTATAAGCTGACTATTGATAATACTGCAGAGGATGACAAAGTCTTCGCTATATCTTTGAATCCGTTGAACTGGATCATTGATAGTGATCGGAGTATTCCTGTTGATGGAAATTCGGAGAAAGTTATTGATCTCAGAGTCCGTCCTCGACCGACTAATTTTCGAGGTCCTGGCGTGTACAAGGTCCCGCTTGATGTGACTACTGTTGATGGTGAGCGTTTTACTGAGATTGTTAAGATTGTTGTCAAGAGTATTGAAGAGCGTTTGTTTGAGTACAAACCTTCTGTAGCTCTTGGTCTAAGTCTTGATGAAAATGTTAATCCTCGTGATCCTCTTTCTGTTCAAGTAAGCGTTCGTAATCGTAATCTTCGTAATCTTGAAAACATGACTTTCCTGATTGAAGGGGATCACTTTTCTGAAGAGAAATCCTTTTCTCTCTCTAGTCTTGAGGAGCGTACGTTCGCTTTCCGCTTTGATATTGATGATACTGCTGCTCCTGGTACTTACGAATTGTATGGTAAGCTTTTTTATGATTCTGATACGGTTAATGAGGTCAGTCGTTATTATGACATTGTTCCTTATGCTAATATTGATACTGGGAGCTTGAATAGTTCCTCTTATTTCTTTAAGAGAACTACAGTCTCTAAAAGAACGAATACTGGTAATATCGATAAATCGATCGCTTCTGATCTTGATATTTCCTTGTTGGAAGATATTTTCACTACTGTTGATATAGAAGCGGATTCTGTCGAGAAGATTTCTCGGAAGTCGTGGAAGATAACCTTGAGTCCTAATGAGACTGCTACAGTCACTGTAGTTCACAATTATCGTCCGTTGGTTGCTCTTGGTGTCATTGTCTTGCTTTTAGTTGTCATTTACTTTACTATGCGTTCCCCTATCACTCTCAGGAAGCAAGTGATAGTGACTGGTAAGGATGATGAGGGTGTCAGTGAGATGAAGGTACGTATCTACTTGCGTAATCGTACTGGTAAGGCGTTCTATAACATTCGTCTTCTTGATAAAGCTCCTGCTATTGCTCATGTTTCTCCAAGTCAGGCTCTTGGTTCTATGGAGCCTACTAAGATCGTCAAGACGGAGAATAAAGGAACCATTGTCAAGTGGGATTTTGATAGTCTTGAAGCTTTTGAAGAGCGTATCGTCACATATTCGATCAAGGCCCGTCTTAAGATTATCGGAAACCTCAGTCTTCCTAAAGTCAAAGTGCGCTTCGAGAACGTGAAGGGAAAATCTCGGACTACCGAATCCGGTCGCTCCACTATCGGTATAACATCCTGATACGTGTTAGTATATACTATTAAGTAACAACATTTATATATTTTCTTTTATTCTTTTTTGTTATGGTTAGTCCGTTCAAAGGATATGTCGCTTGGATAGGTCCTGTTCTTATTTGGATGTATGTCAGTTATTTCCAGACTGGATTCTTTCAGTATTTTATGTTATTTCTTGGTTGCATAGTCCTTGCAATGACTGTGGATGCTGATGAGACGATAGGTGTAGTCCAATCTAAAGTGAAAGCACCGACCTACTATGTTGCTGGTATTCCTTTAGAACGATGGGTACTTGAAGCTGCAGTTTTACCTTATGCTGCTATCTCGCTGATTAAGCTCTCTGCATACACCTCCACTAATCTTTTTGCTCACATATTGTTTTGGATTACTGTGGCTATGTTGACTTACGTAGTGGTTCTGATTTTATTGTTCGTCGCTCGTCAAAATAATTTCGTCCAATACATTCGTACTACATGGAGAATGATCAAAATAGCATTACGGCGATCAGGATCCAAAAAGAAGTGATTTTTCGCTATTTGGTTATGGTGAATAGGTTGTTTTTCTTTTGAAGTATTGTACTCAAGATAATAATCTATTTAAATCTCCAATTACACGTTATACTTATAATAACTATAGAACAAGGTGTTGTTGAAAATTAAAACGATTAATGTGCCTGGTATTTCATTCAAGACAGCCAAAAACGTCGCTGATGACGTGAAAGCTGATTGTATAGTGTCCATAATTGATGAAAAAGCTTCTAAATCTGATTTTTGGCTTGATATTGAACTGATTAAGGATTTTGATGATGGTTCTGAAGATGACTCTGATGGTGATGAAGGGTTTGGTTCTTACACTGTCCAGATTTTCAAGGAAGGTCGTGATCCTATCGAGTATTCTTATTCTAAACGGAATAATATTGATAAGTTCAATCAGGTATTTGCCGACATCCTTTCTGACATGATCAAGCGCTCTTACATCACTCAAGACATGAAAGTCCTTGTCGTGACCGATCAGAGTCTGACCAAGCGATATAATGTCGCTATGTTTGTCATCGATGTCGATCGTGTCATCTATCGTATCGGTAAGTTCAACTTGGCTGAGAATATGGCTTCCGAATCTATTGTCGAAAATATCATCGAAATGGCTAAGGAAATAGGGTTTGAAGGTCGTGAGGGTAAGAAAGTAGGTACTGTCTTTGTTGTTGGTGATTATGATGAGCTAGAGCCTTATTGTCGCCAGCTCATCATGAATCCTTTCAAGGGATATGATAAGGAATTGCTTAATATCGTTGAGAATTCTCATCTTAAAGAGACGGTCAAGAACTTTGCCCAACTTGATGGTGCGTTCATTGTTGATAATGATGGTAATCTGCGTAGTGCCGGAACGTATTTGGATGTTGATACGAGTAATATCAAACCGTACAAGGGTTGGGGAACAAAACACTTAGCAGCAACTGCTATCACAAGCGAGACTTCCGCTATTGCAGTTCTTATTTCTGAAAGTGGTGGCGCGGTCAAGGTTTTTAAGAATGGGAAGTTGATTCTCAAGATTCGTTGATATTACGTTCAACTTCTATTTTGCTTATGCTGAAAAAACCATCTGTTACCGAACCTGTGAGTGTCGCTTCTTGTCCTATCAATCCATCAGGCACCTTCGTATCTATGAATCCTTGCTCTATAACTTCTCGTTCTAGGCTCAACGAACTGCCATGAGCAGTTTCTCTCACTCCTGTAATTATTGCAGTGAATTTGAATGTCGTATCTTCGGGGAGTCTTGCTTGTGTGGAAATATTTTCTGGTTCTTGAATAGTCGCCACTATCGCTAGTGTGATAAATCCTACGATTGCACACAATAGTGCCAGTCTCTTGAGTGTCTTCTCTTCCATGTCCTTCTCTTTGATACTTCAGCATTAAAAGATTTCTTCAGAGTTTATCGGAACCTTTCCGGACTTGAGAAAAAAAGTGCGGAATATAAGGAGTCGAACGTTACTCACTTGAGAGTCACCTAGGAACATTAGTGACTTTGCCACGAAGTGGGTGAGAATCCCATCTTAAATCATAATCTTCAAAGAAAAGTGCGGGGGATGGGATTCGAACCCACGAACCCACTATAGGGACAGGATCTTAAGTCCTGCGCATTTGACCAGACTTTGCTACCCCCGCAGAACATCGTTATCTGGAAATACTACTTTCTTTTAAAGTCTTTCTTTTAAAGATAGGTGCTTTAGCTGTAGTTATTCTCTATCTTCTTGTTTCTAATCTTCAACTTGTATATCTGCCATTATTCGTTGTACTCGAGCACTGATAGGTTCTTGCGATTGTTCTCTGTGAATCGGTTGTTGTGGTCTTTCCAACTTCTCATCGTGTATTATGTGTTCGACTAGCGCTTCGTAATCTTTCGCTCCCCGACAGGATTTATCGTACATGAAAATAGATTTTCCTGCTGCTGGAGCTTCTGCCAACTTAGAATTGATCCGGATAGGATTGGTCACTTTCTTACCGAATCGAGTTCTCATAAGATGGTGCATTTCCTTGTTTGTCTTGTTTCTCTTATCATGGAGTGTTGGGACAATATATTTGACTGTGAGATCATGCTTGAAATGAGTATTGATATCCTCGATCGCTTCTAGCATGCTTGTGAGTCCTGCTATCGATAGATAACGGGTGCTAGCTGGAATAAGTGCTTCTTTACAGAATAGCATTGCATTCTGATTGAGTATTCCTAGTGATGGTGCACAATCGAAGATGATATATTCATATCCTGCAACTTGTGAAAATCGTTGCTTAAGAAGATGGTTCGGATTGTCTTGATTGTTTGCATAACTCTCTACTTTTGTGAGCTTCTCATTGCTCGGGATGATGTCAAGATTTTTCCCTAAGGATACAGTAGATTCTTCAACACTACTATTTCCTGTGAGGATATCATACATTGTTTTTTCGCCAGTGTTTTTCAATGATTGACTTATATTGCCTTGAGGATCGAAATCGACTAGAAGCACCTTTTTTCCTTCAAGCGCGAGCTTCGCCGCTACACTGACTGCAGTGGTGGTTTTGCCCACTCCACCTTTTCTGTTGATAACACACATACTTCTCATTACTCGTTACACCTCACACAGGACAATGTTCAGAAGTAGTTCTCTTTATAAATATTTCTTCGAGAATGTATCAGTCAAGTAACTCTTTTTCTGTCACTTTCGTATAGAGTGTTCCAGAAACTTTGTGTTCAACGCTGCTTCCTACTCTGTTGAATGTGAATGTCATCTTGAAATTGCTTTTTTTGTACGGGTCAGCTTCAATATTTTCGACATAAAATTCCACTCTTCGTATTTCTCCTTGCGGAATCACTGTTGAACCAAAATTTTCTATAGTGGCATCTTCTTCATTCGTGATATTGACATCCGTAACATTTATCGGTGCTTCAAAATTATTTCTGAATCTGAATTTCATTTCATAATCAGTATCGAAATAATGGTCTTCACACTGGAGTTGTTCTCCGAACTCGCAGCTTTCAGGAATGTATTTGCTTGGACTCAAGAATCCGAAGTGACTAAGAACTCCTACTGATGCGATGATGACCATGAACGCCCAACCATATGTGGTCATGTATTCAAGGGCTGCTTGCGCTTTCGTTTTTCGCCCTTTATGCCTTGATTGTTCAAATAGCTTGATGCCCATCACCTCTTCATGCTCTTCATGCTGCTTTCTATTTATAAATTTATCTAGTTGCTTTTCATATTGATTTGCGAAATGTTTTTAAATGAGTGTTCTTGACAGTATAGTATTATCAGGGGAACACAGGCTTAATGTAAATAGAGTATACTTTTGCTCGTTGTAAGTGATTGGGAGGTTGCTTGCAAGGGCTACTTGACACGTTTCATATTTGGTTGGGTTTGAACTCTATTTATTGATTTAGTTATAGAGCTAGTGGTGTGTCCCATTTGTGGGGTCAGTAGATGTCGGGTTTTGACGGGCGTTCATTACACAGTCATTCTTTTCTCTTCGTAGTTATAGTCTTCGTTTTGCTTTTCGGTTCTTTCTTTTTGTTTTCTGGTGGTTTTACTGGTCTTGTCGTTGATGATCCTTCTGTTCGTTTTGTTAATTCTTCTTTTAATTTGAGTATTGACTCTTCTTCGAGTCCTTTTGTTGTTCCTTTGGATGTTTCCAATGTCACTTCTGTTCGTGTCAGTGGTGTTCTTTCTGGTGATGGTCGTGTTATTATCCGTGTCACTAATGGTTCTTCTGGTTGGCTTGTTGCCAACGTTTCTTCCGATGATGGTTCTGAAGACCTTGGTGTTTCTCCTTTGACTGGTCTTGTTGTTGAGGATAGTTCTCCGATTGATAACTCCACTGTTAATTCCAGTGATACTCTCTCTATTGATGATTCTGATTTTTCTGTGAATGTTTCAAACAGTTCCTCTGATTCATCTCGTAACGACTCTGTTGCTGATGTTTCTCTTTCTAATGGTTCTTCTGATTTTTCTGTTAACCTTTCTGCCAATGAGTCTTTGAACGTTTCCTCTTCTAATGAGAGTCTTATTGTTTCTTCAGATACTCTTTCTGTCAATACTTCCTCTAGTAATTCTTCTTCTAATTCCTCCTTGAACAATTCTTCTACTTTGACTGCTTCTTCTATCAACTCTTCTTTGAATCTTTCTGCTAACACTTCTCTTGACAATATTTCTTCTAATGTTTCTGTTAATGTTTCTTCTAATTCTACTGGTAACTTTTCTTCTGATCTTACTGATAATATATCTTCTGATACTTCCTCTCGATCCTCTTCTTCGAATTTTTCTGTTAACCTTTCTGATGATACTGTTTCTTCCAATGATAGTATTAAGAATCTTTCTTCTGTTTCAGAATCTCTTGTTATTGTTGATGGCGAGTGTGTTTCTTCCTGTGATTTGCCTGTTGTCAGTAATTTGTCTTTGGAAGTTGTTGTTTCCGGCAATTCCAGTTTCACTCTTTCCGGTGTTTCTTCTAGTGTTATTTCTGATTCTTCTGTTCCTGTTGATCGTTCTTTATCTCTTGTTCGTAATTTTTCTGATGCTCGTGTTGGTGTTGGCGGTTCTGTTCGCCTTGATTTGCATGACTATTTTGTTGTCAGTGATGATGTTTTGTTTGATGTTCCTGTTGTTCACGGTGCTGATCTGGATATTGTTGATAATCGTTATTTAGTCATTTCTCCTGTTGGTGTTGATCCTTTTGATGTTTTCGTTTACGCTACTGATGGTGATTCTTTGGTTCGTAGTAATACGTTCAGTGTTTTTCCTGAGTCTCTTCCTCCTGGTTTGAGCAAGTTCGCTACTAACGTCAGTGGTGATGACTTGATGCTTGATATTGGTG
>JBNJHD010000006.1:0-1716 GCA_051819805.1 Nanobdellota archaeon | reverse complement strand
TGTCAGTTCCCCTGATATTTCTCGTTCTTCTGAACGTGATTCTGGCACCTCTTCTCCTGTTCTTTACAGTAGTATCAAGAGTGACGTTCGTGTTCGCCAGCTTGTCGGTGATTACGAGGTTGTTGAGTTGAGCGCTAGTGATCTTGAGTCTTTTGTCAATTCTAGTCTTGTTTCTGAGATTCTTGTTGATGATCCTGTGAGTGCTTTGACTAGTGCTAGTCTTGATTTGACTTCCCTTTCTAGTGTCGCTCATGATCGTTACAACTTGTCTGGTTCTGGTGTCGGTATTTGCGTTCTTGATAGTGGTGCTAATGTTGATGTTTTGAACCTTACCTTGAATGCCGATGTTTTCGGTTACAATTTCGTTAATGACAGTTTTGACTTCAGTGATGTTCATGGTCACGGTACTAGTGTGTTGTATCCTTTGGTTTCTGGTGCTCCTGGCGCTACTTTTTACGTTGGTAAGGTTTTAAGTGATGATGGAGTCGGTTATTCCAGTGACGTTGCTGCTGGTTTGGAGTGGTGCGGTTCTCAGAGTGATGTTCGCGTTGTGAGTTTGAGTTTGGGCGAGGGCTCTTATGACGGTTTTTGCGATGATCAGTTAGTCGCCAGTACTGTTAATGATCTTGCTTCTCGTGGTATTTTGGTTGTTGCTAGTAGTGGTAACGATGGTAGTTCTGGTTCTTTGGTCAATCCTGCTTGTGCTAGCGGTTCTTTGCCTGTTGCTGCTAGTACTAAGAGTGACTTGTTGTGGAATCGTTCTAATTTCAATAACGCTACGTTGTTGGTTGCTCCTGGCGTTGATATTTCCACTATTGGTATTGACGGTAGTTCTGTTATTAGTAGTGGTACTAGTTTTGTCAGTCCTTTCGTCAGTGCTGGTGCTGCCTTATTGTTCGAGAATGATTCTTCCTTGACTGTTGATTCTCTTAAGGATTTGCTTGTTCACAGCGGTGTTGTTCTTAACGCTAGTGGTCGTTCGTTCTCTCGCCTTGACGTAGGTAACGCTTTGCGTGGTATTATTACTAATAACTTGAGTGTTGGCAGTGTTGGTTCTTCCTCTGGCTCTGGTTCTTCTGATGATAACTTCACTGGTCAAGCCATGTGTAGCTCTGACTCTCAATGTGTTGCTTCATGTATTTATGGTTGTGAACTTCTAACTGGAAAGTGTGATGCTGATAGTGGTTGTCCTAGTTTTGTTGGTTTAGATGGTTGTTGTCGAGAGATATGTCCTGAAGGAACTGCTTGTAGTGCTGGTTCTTGTTCATCATCATATTTGTGTGATAATACTAACCATTGTTCCGGACCTGGTGCTAATACTTACTATAGTGGTTATCAATGTGGTGGTAATGGTCCTAAAGATTGTTCTGTTGATGCTAATGATATTGGTTGTTGTGAAGATTCTTACTGTTCCGGTTGTTGTGTTTGTTCTTCTAATTCCTGTGTTGGTGATAACAGTCAGTGTTCTGATTATTGTTCTGGCGACACTCGTTATTATAGTGGTTCTTGTAATTCTTGTTCTTGTGATTATTCTACTGAATCTTGTCCTACTGGTGAAGATTGTGGTTCTTGGAGTGATACTGGCAGTGAGCGTTGTAATGGCGATACTCGTGAGAAGGAGCAGAGTCGTAGTTGTACCGATTATCAGGGTTGCAGTTCTGGCGATTGCGTTTCTAATACTTATACTGATTATCGTTGGGTTGATATCGGTTGTTG
>JBNJHD010000005.1:0-42487 GCA_051819805.1 Nanobdellota archaeon | reverse complement strand
TGCACCGACCGGGAATCGAACCCGGACCGAAGCCTCTTTGCAAACGGAAGCGACAAGAATAGTCATCCTCCGCTATGGCAAGGCCCCATTGTACCATTCAACCATCGGTGCATGAGAAGTCCCAGTCAAGCGACTGGAATCACTCTCGGCGTAACAAGGAACAATTTTTAAATGTTGCGATTATTCCCTGTAGAGAACAAAGGAAGAGGAGCACATCCATGAAAGTCTCTATTGATATCAGAAAATCCGTTGACGAGAACGCAGCTGCTTATTTCGAGAGAGCGAAGAAGGCGAAAAAGAAACTCGAAGGCGCAGAGAAGACACTTGTCGAGTTCAAGAGAAAACAGGCAAGGGCAGAGCGACAGGCAGAGAGTACTGAGATAAAGAGTTCTATCAAGAAACTGGATCATTCTAAGAAGAGATGGTTCGAGAAGTTCAAATGGTTTCTCTCAAGTGAAGGTTTCCTCGTCGTCGGAGCACGGGATGCGACTACGAACGAGATTGTCATCAAGAAACATACCGATAATAACGATGTTGTCTTTCACACGGATATGG
The DNA here is from genome assembly GCA_051819805.1 of Nanobdellota archaeon. GTDB lineage: Archaea > Nanobdellota > Nanobdellia > Woesearchaeales > SKGA01 > SKGA01. The sequence goes on along the minus strand of JBNJHD010000005.1, from coordinate 41,932 downwards.
CAGGAAGTCCTTTTGTCGTCGTCAAACAAGACGATGAGGATGTCAAGCGGATGCTTGGTGAGGAGTTTCTCAAGAAGCGACCGGAAAACCCAGGAGAGCAGACACTCGTTGAAGGAGCGTCATTCACAGCGATCCATTCGAAAGCGTGGAAGATGGGACTGCAGGCAACAAACGTGTTCTACGTCTCACCAGAGCAAGTGTCAAAGGAAGCGAACGCCGGAGAGTTCATGGGCAAAGGTAGTTTCATGATACGAGGCAAGACGACCTATATCGATCCGAAGATGGTCTACGCTGCAGGCATCGTGCAACCGAAAGATCAAGAGCCGTTTTTCATGGCAGGACCGAAGGATGCTGTCGAAGCACTTACTGAAGACTATGTCATTATCGATCAGGGCGATGAGAAGACAAGCAACGCTGCAAAGCAAGTGCGAAGCAAGCTACGCGAGAAGACGAATCTCGATATTCCGCTTGATGATATCGTGCAAAGCCTGCCAAGCGGCGGTTGCAAGGTCAGAAAAGAACGAAGAAGGAAGAAATAAAATCAACCATATTCAAATTGTTTTCTGATGGATTGAATTTCTTTATGGGAAAAGTGTATCTGTTTACATTTTATATGAAACAACAATGTTTTTTGAGAGAATTCATCCATTTTGTCACGAGTAATTGTATAACCCAAATAATACTGGAGTTTGTTTCGTAATTCAAAGGCATCTTCCAAAAAAGCAAGTTCCAGTTCACTGAAATAATCATTTAGAAATTCCTTTGCAAACTCGATCGAGCATGAATGAATCTCACTTTTTAGTCCTAATTGCATCAATAAAGAATAGAGCGAGAAATATATTGAATAATAGGAAGTTACAATTTTCCATTCAAAACTATCTACTTCCCTCATCGCTTCAAGGGCAGTGTTTGCTTTGAGAATGTATCCTTTAGAGAGATTTTCACTTGGTTGTTGTATTCTAAACCCTTTCTTTTGTTCTTTACACCAGTCAATCTTTCTCATCACCAGTCACCATCATAAAGTCTTCAATACCTTGTATGATGATGTGGTTCTTTATCACTTCTTTGAGTAAAATATCGGAAGATTTTCGAGATAGGATTTGTTTTTTTGAATAGTTCTTCACATCGATTTCAATATTATATTTCTTTGAACAATGTTTTACCATTAATTCATCATAGTTTCCGACAATCAACACATCCAAATCCGAATCGTCTTTTTCAAGACCTTTCACCCTACTACCGAAAAAGACAACCATACCTTCAACAATCGTAGAAAGTTCAGAAGCAATTTCCTGAAGGACAGGGCGTGCTTCAAGGAACACTATCCTCTTATGATACTCAGCAAGTTGAAGATAGCATCGTGTGAGAAACGAATCATTAAGAGAGAAGAGTTTCGTGCGACCTTTATACGTTGAAGTCAGAATACCTTTGTGTTCAAGATCATCAAGAAGCTTTGCTGAAGTCCTGGAACTCACAGAAAGGAGTTTACTTACCTCACGACCATAAAAAGACCTATCAAAGCCATGCGTGAAGAGAGTCAAGATACGAATATGTTGCATTGAAAAAACAGCATTGTTTATTTTTGTAAACATATGTTTATTTTAGTAAACAATAATATATAATAGTTTCGATAAAAGCCACAACCCCTACGTTGATCAAAATTGAATAAAATTGTATCCATATGAATAAAAAAATATTCAATACATAGTCTTTGAGATTTTTCATTCCACCATCGTATTTGCCAAGAAGATAGGAAAATGAAATAAAGAAAAAGAATATTTCTATTCGAAACTCACATTAACAGCTTCACTCGCTCCCTGATCAGCTTCAAACGGTTCTCGGGTCTCGAAGCCATACATGCCAGCAAGGATGTTGTTAGGGAATTTACGAACTTTGGTGTTGTAGGCACGGACAGCTTCGTTATACCGCTGGCGAGCTACAGAGATACGATTCTCAGTACCCTCAAGCTGATCCTGCAGTGCAAGGAAGTTCTCATTGCTTTTCAATTCAGGATAGGCTTCTTTGACCATCAACAGTCGGGAAATCGCACTATCCATCTCGTTAGCAGCGTCAATTTGTTCTTCTCGAGAACCTGCATTCGACCATCGACTTCTTGCTTCTGTCACTTCAGTGAAGACCTCTTTTTCCTGTGCGGCGAAGCCCTTGACAGTGCTTACCAAGTTAGGAATAAGGTCGGCTCTACGCTGATACTGTGCTTCGACGTCAGCCCAGGCCTTGTTCACAGATTCATCTTTAGCGACGAGACTGTTGTACGTGCCGCCGAAGATCAGACCAAGCACGAGCACGACTGCCAGTATGATAAGAACCGGCTTCCATTTGTTCAATGAGGAATTAGCTTTTTTCATGAGAGTTCACCTATTTGCGTGAATTTCGCTTCGCGGATTTCTTTGAAGCTTTCTTAGAGGAACGCTTCGTCCTTTTTGAAGTTTTCTTTCCTGTTTTTTTTACAGGTAACTTCTTGTTAGCAATTTCAACGAGCTTTTCAATCTCACCGTCGTCGAGAAACATACCGTTACAGAACGGGCAGATGTCAATAACAACACCTTCTTTCTCAACGTTTTCCATCTTCGAGCAACAGCGAGGACACTTCAGATTAACCTTGTCAGAGAGTTTCAACCGCTTGCCGAGAAACACTTTGGAAATCACGTGCTTGAAACGAGAAGCACCGTTCATATGACCTGTATCATCTTTCATGAATAATCACCTGTATACTCATTAAAATCCCCCACCGGCTCCGCCACCGCCGAAGCCGCCGCCACCGAAACCTCCGAAGCCACCACCAGCTCCACCGAGACCGCCACCACCGCCACGCATGAACATACTCGCGATCATAGCAGCAGCGAAGGAGTCATCAGAATTACGACGACCAGATGATGATTTCGAGAAGATAGCGCCCAGTATTCCTCGTATGATAAAAAAGAACACTATAAATGGCATGATACCAAGACGACTCCACCAAGGAGCCTGAGGAGCTTGTTGCAAGGGCGTTGTTCCAGCGACTGCAGAGAGTTCAGTATCTCCAGTCAGCTCTATATAGATTCGTTTCGTGAATTGCAATAACCCAGTACCGAAATCATCCTGTTTGAAATGAGGAACAAAATATTCACGACCGAAACGCCCTACTTTCGCATCGTTGAGAACCCCCTCAAGACCATAACCGACTTCGATGCGATATTTCCGTTCTTCCATCGCAACAAGGAGGAGCAGACCATTATCAGATTCTGTATCACCAAGGTTCTCATGAGCGATCTCAAGAGCATATTGTTCTTTAGTCAAGCCTTCAAGCGAGTCGACAATAACAATACTCATCTGCGCTTTATCATTCTCATGAAGAGTCTTCATGATTACAGAGAGTTCAGCGCGATCAGATTCGGACAGCACACCGACGTAATCATTCACATAACCATCAAGCTTGACATCATCGACAGGTATTGCAGAAACGAAAGGTATGACAAGCAGTAAGAGAATGAACGTGAATATATGTGGATTCAATTTGATAATCACTATAACAGACCTCTAACATTCAGAAAGCGCTTTGGAAAAACCAGCTTCAGGACATTCATGAAGATCTCCTTCAACGAGAACCATAGGTATGAACTCAACTTCGACTTCCCCGCCAGTGTGAGCGTAAGGAACTTCTCTCGATGTTGATTCATCTTCAATAAGAGCGGAATCCTTGATCTTAATCCCGTATTCTGTAGAGTCGCTGGAGATAGCTATCTTTACAGCATCAATGCGATGACCACCAACATTCTTCACATCAAAAGAAATCTTGTTATCAGCATAACACACTCCACCATCAGAAATGAGATTCACATTACCACATACTTCAGCAGCAGCAGCTCCACTATCATCTTCACCATGACCTTCTTCATCAATACCAGCACTCCAGTTCATAATCATAGCACCAAGCGCTACAGCAAAAGCTATGAGAAGAACCGTTGCAATGAGAGGAGACATTCCTTTCCTGCTATTGTAAAGTGCCATCACTCCAATAGACCGATAATGAGTATTTAAAGGTTTTGGAACAACTCAATAGTTTATCAAATTACAAAGAGAAAAAATAAAAGATACTCATTTCTTAGCTGAAGATGATTTCTCATCCTCATCCTGTTCAGACGGTTTCATCGTCGGGAAGAAAATGATATCCCTGATTGATTCCTGACCAGTCATTATCATGATAAGACGATCAATACCAATACCGAGACCACCAGTAGGAGGCATGCCATTCTCGAGAGCTTCAAGAAAATCTTCGTCAAGAGGGTTAGCCTCCTCATCACCAGCACGAAGCTGTCTTTGTTGATCCTCAAGGAGTTCTCGTTGTTTCTGCGGATCGTTAAGCTCACTATACGCATTAGCTAGTTCCATACCAACAGCGAAGGGTTCGAACCGTTCAATAAGACGATTATCTTCACGGTGAGTTTTACAAAGAGGAGTGGATTCTTTCGGATGGTCTATGACGAAGGTCGGATTGATAAACTTGTCTTCACACTTCGCTTCAAAAATAGCAGTGACAAGATTACCCCAATTCACTTCCTTATCAAAATCAATAAGATTCTCTTCAACATAATCCTGAAGCTCCTCGACAGACATGCTGCCCGCATCAATACCAGCATATTCCTTGACAGCATCTAGCATAGTGACTCGTTTCCAAGGTTTTGCAATATCGACTTCCTGTCCTTTAAAGGAGAATTTTGTCGTGCCAAAGACTTCCTTTGCAACGTGATCATAGAGTGATTCAGTCAATTCCATCATATCATTATAATCTGCATAAGCTTGATATACTTCAAGCATCGTGAACTCGGGATTGTGAGTCGTGTCAATGCCCTCATTACGAAAGTTCTTGTTGATATCAAACACTTTCTCGAAACCACCTACAATGAGTCTTTTAAGATACAACTCTGGGCTGATACGCAAGTACAACTTCATATCAAGCTCGTTGTGATGAGTTGTAAACGGCTTTGCTGCAGCACCACCATAGACAGGATGCAAAATAGGGGTTTCCACTTCCAAGAAACCACGTTTCTCAAGAAAGACACGGATCTCTTTCATGATAGCACTACGTTGCTTGAAAACAGCACGGCTATCAGGATTCATTATAAGGTCAAGATGTCGCTTACGATATTTGAGTTCAGTATCCTTGATACCATGATACTTTTCAGGAAGAGGTCTGAGAGTTTTAGTGAGTATTGAAAATTCCCTGACGTGAATAGTTATCTCACCAGTCTTTGTCGTGAATATTTCCCCTTTTGCACCGATAAAGTCACCAATGTCAAGTTTCTTAAGAAGCTTGTACGTATCTTTGCCGACATCATCAGCGCGGAAGTAAAGCTGAATCCTATCAGAATCATCTTGGATAGTGACAAAACTAGCTTTCCCCATACGACGGAGAAGCATGATACGACCAGCGACAGATTCATCATTTCCAGTATGGGATTCAGGAGCAAGACCTTCATGTTCACGTTTGATTGCAGCAGCATGTTTAGATACATCGTATGTATACGGGTATGGGTTGATCCCTCGTTCTTTGAGTTCGCCGAGCTTGCGAATCCGCTCCTGAATCAAATGGTTATCTTGTTCCATTGTGAAGGCATGAAAATGACAACTCATATATAAAAGATATGGGATGAAGACAAAACAAGAAGGATTGATTTCTCATCAGCAAGTAGTCCACAAGCCTTATAAATAAATCTTCCAAGAAAATCAAGTAAGACTAGAGGTATTTATCTCCTGTTAGGTGAGCGCGGGCAATAATGGGAACAGTCAATCCTAGAACAGAGATCAAGACAGTCTTATTTGTTGATATCATCGATTACACATATCTCACAAGTAAGCTGACTCCAACTTCTTTCAATGAGTTACACAACCATTTCGACAAACTCGTCGGAAAATCAGTCAAGCAGTTCAATGGAACAATCATCAAAAAAATAGGAGACGCATTCTTGATACTCTTTGATGGCGCTACTGATGCAGTCAAAGCAGGAACATTCATGCAAAGGGAGTTCACAGAATTCAATAGGAGCAAAGTATTTCATCTACCAGTCAACGTCAGAGTCGCCATCCATACAGGGGAAGTCATGCACCGGAAGAATGATATCTACGGCGATGCCGTCAATACAACATCACGCATAGAAAAACTCGCTAAAAAAGGACAAGTCGTATTCAGCGGTTCTTGTTATCTGGAGCTTGACAAGCATGAGATCGCATACACAAAAATAGGAAGAAAGAAGCTGCGTGGCGTGTCAAAACCATTGACACTGTTCAGGGTGAGAACTCATGAAGAGTTGACATTACGACACAATCTTGAGCAGCAACAGAAGCACAAGACAGAGACGACAATCACATACAGAGATATTATGAAACAACATTGCAAGGTTCTCCAGAAAATCCATCATTTCCCCGAATTCAACATATTCTCCAAAGGAGTTGAATCAAAAACATATGATAAATGCTGGTTACGAGATATTCTCTATCGCCACGACAGGTTCAGAATACTCAATGATCATAAGACTATTGAGAAAACAGTCAATAAGATACTACGAAGCTTCGTCTTTGAAGAATACAAAATAGACAATTTGCTTGATGATGAAAAGTCCCTTCGCATACAATCGATTGTCTATGGGAATAATTTACCCCACGAAGACCACTTCTGGGACGAATGGAACCATAAGCAACACGATAGTATAGGTATGCTACTCTATCTCGTTGCGAAGGTGGAAGAAGACAAAAAAGCGTTCATAACAAAAGACATAGATTATATCAGGATCACGAATAAGCTCATCAGATACTTGGAGAAAGTCAAGTACTGGAACGGAAAAGCCAAGGAATTCTGGGAGGAGAACGAAGAAATTCATGCATCATCAGTAGGTATCTGTGTGGCAGGGCTCAAAGCGATAAGTGCAGTTCCTAAGATCAAGATGCCAAAAGGGCTTATCGAGAAGGGCAGGAAAGCAATCTCGAAACTCGTGACAAAAGAACTCAGGAGAAAAACATTTGATGCGAGCATGCTCACGCTTCTCGAACCGGAACTGATGGTCAGCAAGATACAGGAAGAAGCGATACTCAAGAGAGCGGAGAACGTCATCAATAACGAGATGACAGGCATCACATACAAGAATGATTTCTACATGTTCGACAACATGGAACACCAACGTGATGTGAAGATGGATTTTCTCACGTGCTGGATCGCCCGTATCCACGAGCAGAGAGGAGATAAGACAAAAGCGAAAAGACTCATTGATAGAGTGCTTGCAAAGCACGAGGAGAAGTCAGCACCAGAAAGTTTTTTCGTTAACTCGAAAGAACTGTCCAAGGAGAAACGGCTCGGCTGGAACGAGGCACTATTTATAGCGTATCAGCACCACCTTGCTAAAGAGCTCATCGAAGTGGATCGGTAAATCAATTCTACAATCAGGATCACACCACTTCTCGCACTGGACAGGTGCGCACAGTGTTTTTAAAGGATGTTTGTCATTAGTGTCAGTACTATGACATCAGCAGATGCAACGACTCAAAAAGAATTCACCGAATTTTCCTCCATTTCACATCCGCAACAAGCTATAGAAGGGGGAGAAAACAGGACGGCAACGCCACTCAAAGAAGCGATAAAGACACTAAAGGAACTGCTGGCTCAAGAAGAAGAGAATCCAACAACATCGCTCAAGCAAGCGACGCCGAAAGCGAGAACGATAGCTCGAAAACTCCACAGGCAACTGCAAAGCAAGGCAGTCACAGAGAAGGGACAGGATCATCTCAAGCTCTTTACACCTATCATTGATACGAAGAAGATACTCAAGCGGCAGAAGCTCAGCGAACATGCGACCAGCATCATAGAGAGTGTCGAGATAGACACTGAACTTCTCAATAAAGCGAGCAACATGAAGAATACGGTGGAGAAAAAGCATAACTCGACAGCCATAGCGATAGCAGATGAACAATTGTACGATTCATGGAAAAGCGATCTCTCAGCGAAATTCTACACGATGTATGTCGAGGATGAGAACGATCTGGCAAGCGTCACGCAGTACGAGGAAATCAGGTTCATACCAGGCGATAATGACCGCTTGACACGGGCTGCTGAAGAGATGGAGCAGACGATCATCATACGGAATCCCAGTTCACAATCTGATGTGGCACCAGAGCTCATCACGGATCTCGTGACGACACAAGAAGAAGCTATCAGAGCACTCAATCGATTATCAGAACAGATACCGTTCTCTGCAGAGATTCCGGAGAATACTGATATCGATAGCAGGAACGTGACACCGGAAACACTCGAGAGCAAAGCAGCAAATATCGCAGAGCAAGTGGAAGCACTCATCAACGAGGAAGTGGAACACGCACAGTTCTCCGGAAAGAATATCCTGAGCATCCTGAAAGAGAACAATTCGATACTTGATGCACTGGAGGATGCGAAACGGGATGAGATCATCAGCAAGAAAAACAAGCTCATCAAAGCAGTGAACGAAGAGACAGGAATTGACATCACGACTGTCATCACAGTGACCAATCAGGGCAGCGTGAATGTCGATGAAAAGGAACTGCACAAGCATAAACAAGCACTGTCTACCAGGCAGCAGGCAAGCGCGTTCGAACGAAAGCAGAAGCTAGCGACACAGGCAAAGGAATTCACGGAACAGATACCTAAGATCGTTGAAGAACTCACACTCACAGACAGTATCATGGCACTCGGTCGATTCATCAAGGAAAACGAGCTTCACAAGCCACGAATTGAAGACACACCGTCGATGTCATTCTGCCAAGGAAGAAACATGGATCTTGACAGGCCAGCACCAGTGGAGTATCATTATGGCGGACAGGACAATGTAACTGTCATCACGGGAGCAAATAGCGGCGGAAAGACGACACTGCTGGAACTGCTCATACAGATACAGACCCTTGCGCAATCAGGACTCTACGTTCCTGCACGGGATGCAGTGGTCGGCATCACGGAAACGATGTATTATTTCTCGAAGAACAAAGGAAGCGCAGGAGCAGGAGCGTTCGAACAGCTTCTCAAGCAATTCGCTCGCATCAGCGAGTCAAGCGGTGAGCGGACTCTCATCTACGCTGATGAGATCGAGTCAGTGACAGAGCCGGATATCGCTGCCAAGATAATCAACACGATCATCTCGACAGTGAAACAAGAGAGAAAGAGCAGCATGGTGTTGGTCACGCACATGGGAAAAGAACTGTCACAACTAGAGACTGAAGCACGCTTTGACGGTATCCAAGCGAAAGGTCTTGATAAGGATTTCAATCTCATCGTCGAGAGAAACCCAGTCATAGGCTGCATTGCACGGTCAACACCGCAACTCATCATCGAAAGATTGGCAAAGACACAAGACAATGGATTTTATAGAGAGCTTCATGAAAAAATCAAGAGCTAGAAATCCGTACTGAAGAAAATAATTAATGACAAAAGATGAAGAGTATAAAAATAAATTCTTTGACCTTGTTAAGTAGTTAGGAGGTGACTGTGTCAAAACATTGTATGTATGAGTATCTTTAACTTCTGTCGTTGACTAAAAATCATAAATTCATTTAAAAAGTTCACTTCTCAGGAGAGAAACATTTAATAAGCGACAACAGCTCTCTGACATCAAGCAAACAGTATTTCCAAGGTGTAAACCAGTGGCAAAAAAAATTGATGAAAGAAAAAAACTCGATAAAAGGTTACTATTCACAGTATTACTACTTACAGCATTCGTATTCGTTATCGGCATCATCATAGGTAATTATTCGATGGAACAGAAGTTCGAAAGCCTCACAGACGAGTATGAGAATCTACGATTGCAACTATTAAGTGTAGATATACAAAGCATGATCCTCGAAGATGATATCTGCAGCCTCTCAAACAACAACATGCTTACTGACGAACTTCAAGACACGGCAGAGAAGGTATCATTTCTGGAGAACGCTTACGGTTGGGATGATCCAACAGTATGGCAGACAAAAGAACAATTCGCATTACTTGAACTCAGGCACTGGTGGCTGACGAAAAAAGAAATTGAAACGTGCAATAATAATAAGACGTGGGCATTATATTTCTATTCAAATAAAGGCGATTGTAATAAATGTCAACAGCAAGGAACCATATTAACGCATGTAAGGCAGAAAAACAAGGATTTCATGATCTATCACTTCGATATCAACATGGACAATCCAGCTCTTGAGACAGTCAAACAACTCTATAATGTGACAGGAAAAGAGAATCTGCCAGTCATCGTCATCAATGGGGAAAAATTTGTTGGGTATCAAGAGATCGAAGATGTGAAGGAAGCTATTGATATGAGTATAGAATAAAATAACGTGACTCATGCTCATGATATCAAAAACAAGGAATAAGATACTGCTCATCAGTTTCCTTGTAGTTATACTTCTAGCTTCACTTCTCGTAAGAACAATTCCTGTACGCACAGACTATCATTTCTGGGACGAGACAGTTTATCTGCAAAATGCTGAAGTCCTCATAGGGGAACAACCGGCAGACCATTATCATGAGTGGGATCTCAGACCACCACTATTTCCTTTATTTCTTGGGCTTGTCATGCTGTTCACAAAATCACTTCTTGTGATGCACATACTCGTATCCTTGATTGCGACAAGCGTGATCTTTTTCACCTTTCTTCTCGGAAGGGAATTGTACGATGCATGGACGGGAGTCTTAGCAGCAGCATTCATGGGATTGTCATACACGCACCTCATCCTATCGCATAATCTGCTGGTCGACCCGATACTGCCAATTTTCTGGATACTGACAACATATTATTTCGTTAGAGCACTCAAAACAGGAAAAAAGAAACATCATATACTCACAGGTGTCATGACAGGACTTGCTATATTGATGAAGTTCACATCATTGATGATTGCCATCATCATACCGATACTCATGATAGTCCAACAACTATTTGATGTCAAAAAGAGAAAAAAAGAAAATTCAATATTATACATATGCAAAGCGATCAAGCACACTGTCAAAGGATTCTTTTTCAGAAGATGGACGCTTGCCACAATCTTGACACTGACACCTTATTTCATATGGAATACTACCGCATACGGAAATCCACTTCACTCGATCATGACAGGATTATCTCTTTCAGGAGGAAAAGATCCTTTCTGGAGATATGTAATCAATAGTACTGAGTTATTACCCGTAATAGCACTTTTAGGTCTAGTGTTATTCCTACCACAATTAAAGCGATTCAAAGAAACAAATATTCATGTTCCAATCATAGTAATTCTTTCTTTAGTATTACCACTGCAATTTCTTATCGCTAATAAAGAACTTCGTTTCATGCTTGCAATACTCCCTCTACTCGCTATTATTGGAGCAAGAGGATATACTGCAATCAGATTGCAGAACAAATATTACACTTATGTAATTTCAGGAATCATCATACTAGGACTTATCTTGAGCGCTCTGGCATTGCCACCAGAAGAACCTCACATCAAGGAACAATATCTAGAGCAATTCAAAGAAGGTCATTTCACGACAACAGGATGGCATCCACCAGTAGAAGAAGCGTCAAAGTGGCTTCGAAATAATACTGAAGAAAACACTGTAATCTATACAAACTATCGCTGGCCGGAAATAGCGTATTATTCAAAGCAACGAATCATCATCACATCAATCCATAATAAAGAAGATAACCTCACATCCCAATTCACGCAAAAAGGATATGTCGTCTATTCACCGAACTCGCCAGCGAACAGCAGCGAACACTTGCTTGCAATCATCAAGAACAACAGCGACTTCACAAAAGCCAAGCGCTTCGGCGACATGACAATCTTTTTCTATACACCAGAGAATTCTACAGAAGCACTTTTCGAACGATGACTTTCACTCCTGTTCTTTGAATGTCCAGCGGTCGTTGATGGTGAAATTGACCAGCATGCCGGCAATGATCCCGAAGGCGTTAGCGATGATATACCATATGCCAACATATTCTGTCAATAGATAGAGCACCGAGACGTTAATTGCGAGAGCGATGAGAGAGACAAGGTTGAATCGCAGTAATCTACCTAAAAAGCAGTTATTATGAGCGTTCCTGCGCCACGTCCAGAAGTTATTGAACAGGAAGTTAGTGATGATAGAGGTCTCGACAGCGATTGCTGAAGCGAACAGTAAGTGCAACCCTAAAACTTCTTTGAACAAGATAAGTATAGCGTAATTGACGATAACACCAGATGTGCCGACGACTGCGAACTTGAGAAATTTCTTATTTGATTTTATTGCTTGTTTAGCGAGCATCAAAAAATAATCAATAGCGACTTTCATATTCGCTTTGCTCTCACCAAGCTCGCGAGGTTTGAAAACATAAGGGACTTCTTTGATACGAAGTTTCTTTTTTTTCTGGCTGGCAAAGACGATCGCCAAAAGGATCTTATAACCGCGCAAGTCAAGGTCGTCTTTGACTTCGTCAAACAAGGATTTCCTGACAAGGAACAAGCCAGACATGGGGTCAGAGAGTTTCGCCTTGAGAAGAGGACGGGAGAGCGTTGAGAAGAACCTGCTGATAGCAAGCCGTTTTTTCGACCAACCGCTCACACCACCGCCTTTGATGAAGCGACTGCCGACGACGATATCTGCTGATTTCGCTTTTTCAAGCATCTTCGGTATGATTCGCTCATCATGCTGACCGTCAGCATCAATGACAAGAAGGTAGTCACCTTTGGCTTTCGAGAAGCCTTCAACGACTGACTTGCTCAAGCCCTTATCCTTTTTTCTACGGAGGACACGAAGTCGCGAGTCTTTTTTTGCATGATCCTGGACGAGTTTCCAAGTCTTATCAGGAGAATTGTCATCGACAACAAGTATTTCATACGATCTATGACTCTTCAAAGCAGCATGGACCTTCGAGATAGTCTCAAGAATGACCTCCCGCTCGTTGAATGTAGGAATGATGATCGATAACATAATCAAAAAAGACAAGAAGCGATTTATAAAGGTTTGTCATATCTTTTTGCATCAGGAAAGCAAAATAATAAGCAGATATAGCAACATATTTATAAATGAAGAATCATCATCCTCTTTGGAACACAAGCTTTATTGAGGCAAAAAGGATGGAATTCGGCAACCTGCTCATCTATGTGACCAGCTTCTTCGGACTGTTCACGACAATCTATTTCACGATCATGCTCTTCCAGAACCGAAGCGAATGGTGGAAAGGAGAGAATGTAGATGACAGAGCAGTTACAGTATGTGTTCCGTGCTTCAATGAGGAGAATACAGTTCTTAGGACATTAAAATCATTATCCTCACTTGATTATGATAAGGATAGGCTAGAGATCATCGTTATTGATGACGGAAGCACCGATAACACGTTCAGTATCGCGAAAGCGTTCGCCGACAAGCAAAAGGATACGGACATAAAAGTCTTCCGCAAAGAGAACGGCGGAAAGTATACAGCACTCAATCACGCGCTTGCAAGGTGTCGTGGGGAAATCTTCGGAGCTCTTGATGCTGATTCGTATGTTCATGAGAAAGCACTCAAGCGTATCGTGAAATACTTCGATGATCCTGATGTGACTGCAGTCACACCTGCTATGATGATCGGAGAACCGAAAAGCTTCCTGCAAAAAATTCAGGCAGTAGAATTCTACCTAGGAGTATTGCTTCGTAAGGTCTTCGCGCTTATGGGAAGTATCCACGTCACTCCAGGCCCTTTTAGCATGTTCAGAAAATCATTCTTTGACGAACATGGTGGTTATAAAAAAGGACACTTGACTGAAGATATTGAGCTATCCCTACGAATACAGGATAAGGGAGGTATCATCGAGAATGCTCTTGATGGCTATGTGTATACGCTCGGCGAGAATACTTGGACTTCACTCAAGAAGCAACGAACAAGATGGTACTTCGGATTCCTCAGAAATATGATGGATTACAAGCATCTTTTCAGTCCGAAGCAAGGAAATCTAGGACTGTTCATCCTACCTATATCAATAATTTCAGTAGTACTTCTCATCACATCAATTTCATACGCAATCTTCTCGTTGACAAGAGAAGCGATTACAGAGATTTCCAGTCTGGCAGCAATCAATTTCGACTTGTCAGAGATGAGCCTTCTCAATTGGGATTTGTTCTTCGTTAATCTAGAACCATATGTTGTTATAGGACTTTTAGGTCTTATCGTGACAATAGCGTTTATCGTATTCGCGAAACGGCTTTCAAAAGATAGACCGAGAAGATTCTGGTCATATATTTATTTCCTCCTCGCATACTGGGTTCTCTACGGATACTGGTGGACAGTGTCGATCTATCAGGCGTTTTTCAAGAAAGATAGAGGATGGGGCCACAAGTCAGGCGGTTGTTAGAACGAGACAAAAAAGGCCGAAAGAATGTTCTAATTCTCCCTGAACTGCTTCAAGGCTTCCTCTTCAATGTGATGCAGCTTGCCAGGAACGATGAGACTGTGAAGAGGACCACCAAAGTCAACTTCTTTGAGCTCGTCAAGCGTTCCTGTGATAATCTTCATGTCAGGATGACCGAGACGAGCAACACCAACGATTAGCGTGTCACGGGAGATGAGATTCTTCTTTCGGTCCTGTTCTATACGCTCAAGGACAGCAAGGCCTTCAGCGACAGTCATGTAACGGGGTGGCTGAGGTCTAGCAGATCCTTTACGCAGGTCTTCAACACTCGGTTCTGCAACTTTGATGTCAAGCAGGCATAAGGTGTGAAGACCGTGCTCACGGTTCATCTTGATGACATCATAAGGAGTGTGCGGAAGCCAATCGCCATCAGGATAGACGATGCTAGTTGTTTTTCCGAACTTGTAAAGTTCGAGACCAGAAACACCCACAGCGTTAAGTACGGATGCGTTGAAGATAGTGCCTACTTCAACACCAGCTTCCTTGGCACGGAGCATGAGGTCAGTATGAGTGGTCGCGCCGAAAGGGTCACCTACGACAAGAAGAGCGACATCAGTATCCTTGGCAGGCTGGATGAGTTTCTCTTCAGCTTCCTTTTCGACCAAATCACGTGATGCGAGGATGACTTCCCGACCGTAGAAATCTTCCATTTCTTCAGTAGAGCAGTTGAGAATTGAAGTGTAATTTTCCAGATAGACAGTGTCGCAGTTCTTGATGAGCTCGAGACCGCGAAAAGTGACGTCCTTGTGATCGTAAAGTCCGATGCCAATGAGATATAATGCCATGAATATCAAACAGGGAGAATACAAGTAGCATTAATAAATCTTTAGAAGAAAAAGATATTTGTATTCAATTTCGTTCAATCTCAAATCGCTCTATCTGAGTTTGACCTCTAAAATCCCAATAATACATCACATTAATGTCTTTATCAAAATCCCCTGTTTGTTTTTGTTTATAATTGACAATCACACCATTAAGAGTAGAGGGCATAACATCCTCGCAAGTCACAATAACTTTTTCATATTGAACAACCCCTTTAACAGTAAGAAAAGGTCTTTTTTTTAGTTCACAAGGTTCCCCATTTATAATATTTAAACGAGGCTTCATACTAATCACTTCCCCTTTGATCAAAAAATCAATCTTTAATCTTTCGATAATTTCATTATTATCAGGAGTTTTAATTATAAAAGCTATATACTCATCACCACGTACATCAATAGAAATATTTGGTCTGGCATCTTCTATTTCTTGAAATTCTTTGAACTCTTGATATTCAATGTTTTTTTGAAAGTAATAATCCGAAATAAGAAAACCAGACAACGCACCAAGAATAATACTCACTATAGAAATAATAATATTAATTTGTAAAGAGGACAGTTTATGAAATCTTTTTCTTGACATAAATAAAAAATAATTCATGCAATATAAAAAGTTTGTTGTCAGAAAAATTTCGTCTTATAGCACGTTTAAAAACAAATAACAATTTCACAAATCAGTATAGAAAAAGATAAAGAGAGAGAAAAAAAGCAAGAAAGAATAATTACTTCTTACTACCTGCTTTCTGGAAGACGAGAAGATCCTCAGTAGTTAATTTACTACCTTCTTTTATTTTCTTAGAAACTTCAGCAGCTTTATGCTTTATCTCTCGCTGCTGCTCACGTTTCTTATCTTCTTCAACTTCAACGTTGTGCTCTCTAAGCTCGTCACGGACTTCATCCATCTGCTTCTCAAGCTCTTTGAGTTCCTTGTTCTTCTCCTTGAAGGCGTCTTTGAATTCCTTGAACTTCTCGAAAGCGTTCTGTTCTTCTTCTTTAAGATCATCAATCTCTTCAGAACGAGAAAGAACATCCTTGTGCTTATTCTGAGAGGAAGCAGCAGTTTTTTTTACATCACGATGAAGCTTATTAGATGTCTTGACAAGTTGCGAAATATCTTTGGAAAGCTCGGAAATCTTCTTCCAATCATCACCAACAGTTCCCAAATGCTTGTTTTGCTTTTCGAGCTCCTTAAGCTCCTTCATCATCTTCTGTTCTTTCTGGAAACTCATCGGCTGAGTCTGCATAATATAATCAATCTTCTCAATACGTTTCTTGATTGCAGAAGGATCCTCCTTGATATTGAGTCTCTTGACAACAGCATCATAATCCTTACGTAGCTCTTTGAGCTCTTCGCGCTTTGCAGCAATAGTTTTATTGAGCTCATCACGATCCTTTTTCATCTCCTGAACATGACCAGTAATCTCATTACGCTCATCTTTAGAACCTTTAACACCGTTGATAAGTCCAGAGATTTTCTTATTGAGTCCGGAGCGTTTGGAGAACCATGATTCCTTTTCCTTATTGAGAGCGTTAAGCTCTTTCTTTATACTACCTGCTTGCGTCCGTAATTCCTTAAGCCGCTGTTTTAATTTCTCAACATCACCTTGATCCATTATACATTCAACCTTCCATATCTTTTCTTTGAATCGAATCTTCCCGTTCACACTCAAGGTAAAAAAATATAGCATCATACTAGGACACAAGCTCACTGTCAATAGCATGTTACTGTAATGCCCTGAAGATACTACATTAAGTGTGAAAGGATATGCCCCGTCAAACACATTGACGGGAAAAATAAATTAACGCTTATCCGAAGAGTGCGCCAAGACCAGCCGCTGCTTCAGAATCATCCTTCTTCTCTTCTTTCTTCTCTTCTTTGGATTCTTCTTTAGTCTCTTCTGCGCCAGCATCACTGCTTGAAGCAGGTGCTGCTGCAGCTGGAGCTGCTACTGCGGCTTTTGAAATTGCCTCTTCAATGTCTACACCATCAAGAGCTGCAACGAGTGCTTTTACACGGTTCGTGTCAACTTCAACACCTGCTGCTTCAAGAACTTTCTTGACAGCATCTTCTGTAACGTCCTTACATGCCTTATGCAAAAGCATTGCACTGTAAATGTATTCCATTTTCAATTCCTCAAATTTTCGTTTTTTTGTTGTTCTTCAAGACAAGCACTGCCGCAAATGTTTACGGTGTGCAGGCCTTCGTTGGTATCATCACATCTGCATCTTAGATTCCATGTCCGAAAGACACTGAAATTTACGATACAGATTTAACCGAATAATGCACCAAGCCCTGCTGAAGGGTCAGGTGCGTTATCATCATCTGTATTGTCATCATCCTTTTTCTCTTCAGTAGCTGCGGAGGATGACTCCTCTGAAGCGCTTGCTGCCGGAGCAGAAGCTGTAGCAGCTGCTGCAGCTCCCTTGAGCTCTTCACTGAGAGCTTCATCAGGAAGCATACCTGCAAGAGAGAAGACTTGACCCTGAACTTTAGCCAAAGTGTCACCGACAGTAAGGTCAGTGAGGATGTCTTCACCCACAGCCAAATTCCTACTTTCACTGAATGCGTTCTGGATGAGCGCTTCTGCAGTTTCTGCAGTAGGATAAGCCGCATTGACAGCAAGGTTGAACGCTTGAGCAGCGCACGCCTCAATATCAGCAATGAACTGAGCTTCATCCACGTCAAGCACATCTTTCGTGAGGATTTCTCCATCCTCATAGATGGCTGTCAGGTCAAGACCGATTTCCATCGGTTCAATACCTAGACGAGAGAGGATTGCAGCAAGATCGTTACTAATCTCATCACCTTCTTTAGCGACAACGGCATCTTGCTTGATAGCAACTTTACCGCCTTCGATTCCTGCCTTGATACCAACTTTTCCGAGTTCACCGATAACCGGACCCGGAGCGAAACTGGTAGGACCAGCGGAAACCACAATATCATTAGGAGCAATCTGACCTGCCTTGATAGCTGTGGTCGATTTGTTCTTCTTGAGTGTCTTGAACAGAGAGAACGGACTCTGATTCGTGAAAATCATAGCCGGCATCCCCTTCATGTACTCTTCAAGCTGTTCGATACCATCTTTCTTGGCATCCTTGAGAGCAACTCTCAGGAGTCGACGCTTGCTCATCTTGATGATGACATTTTCACGGAGTTTCTCACGCATAGTGCTGAGCTCTTTTGCAGGGAGATTCTCCATGTTCACGGTACCGACATAGTCATACTTGTCGATAAGCTGTGTGAATTCGGACACGATTTGTTTTTTTGCTTCTGATACATGAGCCATTGATATCACACCTAGTTATTATGCAAGTTTTATAGGAGCGCCCATCGTTGTCTTGATAAGAGCGTTCTTGATGTTATGGTTCTCCCGTGGGAGGTGGTGTTCGACTTGATCGTAGAAATATACTATATTTTCCGCAATCGCTTCATCATCCATATCTTCTTTTCCGACAACGACGTGGATGACAGGGAACTTCTTGGCACTGACCTTGACAGTTGTCTGCAATCGCTCGTAGAGCGGCTTGATAGAAGCTTTCGGTGGAATGACACAACCAGCTTTAGGGTTAGGCATCTTCCCACGCGGACCGAAAATACGACCGAATGCTCCAGCGATCTGACCCATAAGGTTTGCTTGAGCAATGAAGAAATCGTACTCGTCAGCTAGCTTCTTAGCAGCTTTCTTATCCTTCTTGTAATCATCGAGTTCACTCTGGAGGATGACCTTGTCACAAGCTTCTTTTGCTGAAGTTTCAGTATCCGGACCGACGATAGCACAGATTTTTCGCTTGTTGATAGGTTGTGGTTCCTGCGTGAAGAACTCCACCTGCTCTTCAGGTTTTTTCAGGTTAAGATCCTTGAGATTGACAAACATCTCCACGGTTTGCGTGAAGTTACGCTTCTTGCCATTCTCACGCATCTCTTTGAGTACTGATAATACATGTTTCTTACTTACAGTCATTTCACATCGACCTCGTTAACCTCCTACACCACAACGTGGATGTAGTATGATACCTTTATTGGATTTGGAGAACAACAGAAATGAGTACAGAAGAAAAAGCCAAACAACATACGTATGCGTCAGTAGCGCTTTCCTTCCGCATCAATTAAGCTGATCTCCAGCCACGATGACAATCAGAGTCGCCGCCGTGCGATACGTAGGTATCTATCGGTTACTCAGCGCAGAGAATCAGGAAGTGTTTATAAAATTTACTGTTGTATGAAATTGTCTGAGAGAAAAATATCATGAAAAAGAAAAAGAAAAAAAGCCGAGTCGGCTTATTCGAGATGTTTTCTCAAACCTTGCGCTTTCTCAAGAGCAAGATCGAACGCCTGCTTGATCTCATCAAGAGTCATACCGACATCGCCACCTTTCTGCAAAGAACAGATCCGTTTCTCATCAAGAGAAGTGACTGTGATACGAGCGTCGAGAAGACCCTCTTCAGTCTTTGACGGATCAACGATGAAATGATCACCGATTTTACAGACAGTGACAGGTATAGGCATCTCTTTGAGTTCAACACCTTTGTCAGTCGATTTCTTGTAATCGATATTACCTTCGTCAGTCACTTCAGGGAACTTCATCGTCTTGAGAGCAGCGAGTGCTGCCAGACCGCCAAGGTCAATGATGTTACCATCGTGATTGAGAGGGACGATATCGATACTGATCATCCAGACTTTCTCGCCTTCTTCAACACAGAGTTTCTTGACGTCAACCGCTCCGCTTTCACGGATTCCACGATCGATGACACGACCGATCTCGATAGCGTCAATGCCAGGAGGTCCTGACTCGATAGAAGGGTGAGCTATAGGAAGAAGCTCACAACCGACCATAAGAACACCCTCATCAGGCCTGTCAGGGAAGGGTTTACCAAGCGAAAGCTTGATACCGGCAATGACTTCAGTGTCACCGCAAGTGATTTTAGCAGAACCTTCCGCAGTGTTGAACATCTCAGTCTCTATATTGATATCTCTAAAATCAAGTTTTCCACGAGCATCATATCGTACATCCTCTTGCAAGGATTTGATGAAATGCTCTTTGCTGTTAGGCGCATTTCCAACGCCGCCATTATTGTTATTATTGAATGCCATCTTGTTACACCTCAATTACTATCCTCATTCGAGGAGTCATCCATCTCTTCAGCGACACTCGCATCCTGTCCGTATTTCTCGACAAGCGCTTCACGCTGTTTTTCAGCGATGTTCATGCAAGCGTCACGGGAGAGGTCAAGCGCTTTCTTGAGATTCTCGTTAGTAATGACACCATCCATCTGGAGAAGCGTGACTTCACCAGTGCTCGGTACCATTGCAACAGGAATGTCAACTGCTTCAAACTCATCAGGATTCTCTTCAGTGTAATCGAGATCGACTACAGGAGTATCTCCAACTGTACCGACCGCTACTGCTGAGACCATGTCTTTCATGACAATACCAGCATCAGCGAGAGCTATGGAAGCTGCACATATTCCTGCACACCGACTACCAGCGTCAGTCTGAGGAAGCTCGATGTAGACATCGACTGCTGCGTTCGGGAATTTCTCCAAGTCGATAACGCTAAGGAGTGCTTTTTCCGAGACCATACTTATCTCTTTCGCACGCCGGTTAGGACCTGGCCTGACCCTATCGCCCATTCCTGAGAACGGCATCATGTTGTAATTGACCCTGAGAACTCCACGTTTCGGATCCTGGAGGAATCGAGGGTACATCTCGCGAGGACCATACACTGCTGCGTATGCCCACGTGTCACCTATCTTGAAGAGCGCTGAGCCGTTAGCGTTCTTGATAACTCCAGCATGTGCTTCAATAGGTCTTGTTTCCGTGAATTTACGACCATCAAATCGTTTATCATATCCCATCAATAATCACCTGTTCATTCGTCATTACTTTTCTGCTCGTCACCAGTCTTGATAACAAGTTCGCGACCAGTCTCTTTCTCAAGCATCTCCTTAATCGTATCTGTCAATCCTGACATGTGAGATTCACGTTCGATCTTCTTGATCGTCTGGACAGCGAGGTTTTCCATTTTCGGCTCTCCATTGAGCCAAACAAGACCGTTCTGTCCGACAGTGATCTTACAATCAGTCGCTTGTTTGATCATCGATACCATCGATCCTTTCTTGCCGATGATACGAGGGACTTTGTTAGTGTTGACCTTGATTATACGTCCACCACGGAGCTTGTGGAGCCCTTGACCTTTGACACTAACGTCAATCAGGTTCTGGCTTGAGACGTTCGTGATCTTACCGACAAAGTAATCTCCAATGTCGTAGTATTTAGTTAGGTCAGATCCTTTCGGGACAAACTCATATGTTCCATCCTTGATAGGGATAAGACCACTATATGGACTGTTAAGTTCAACTCGCCATCCCATGCTCAGTACATCGATAACTCTTCCGATGACAATATCATTCCTTCGTGGCAAGTAGATGCCAGCTAGAGGAATTGTCCGGATAACTTTTCCATCGATGATACTCACTCCAAGCCGATTTGCCAAAATCTCTTCATCTTTACGGTAGGTACCGTGGCTTGGAAGGTATTCCATGCCGTGCGCCAACACTTGTCCTGGCACGACGACTTGTCGTTCTTCTATCAATAATTCACTCATGGTTTTCACTTCCATTCAAATTTTTCGTTATATTTTGAATCTTGTAACTATATGTTGAAAAAAGCCAATTCACACTTTGACTCGTTTCGATTTCTCAAGCGTACAACTACCATGGCTCTGACTGTTGAGATCATCCATGAACTCCTGCTGAAGTCCTGCGGGAAGTTCGATAGTGATGAGAAGCGAGCCATCATTGAGCCAGTGCTCATCCTTTATCTTACCATAGCCAGCAATCCGCCCACGAATTTTCGGAGCGTATTGTGACGGGATGTGAACATCAAGCGCCGCTCGTTCATACGAGATAGGAATAATCGGCTGGAGTTTCTTGACGATGTCAGGCAATTGGTCTTCAGCCCGTTTCAGATGATCAATGCGGACTTTTGCCTCGTCAATAGCTGCTTTGAGCCTTGTTTCAGGATGAGGAAGACCAGTTTTAGGATTTATAGTGTTTCGATGGAGCTGGTGAAGAATGTTTCGTTCTCTTCGTGCCTTCAGCTCGTCACGATACTCCTGCGTAAACTGGATCTCGCCATTCTCAAGCAAATACCTTTTTATCTTATCCTCATCAGTCGTATCAAAAACCGTCTCGAGGTCATCTTCAGAAGCGAAATAGCCTTTTTTCGCATCGGAGAAGATACTGTCTGCCTTGAAGATCTCAGTGATATCAACAGCGTTTCCTTCTTTGTACTCGACAGCTTTATCAGGGTCTATAGGCACTTCAAATGTCCGCCCGTGACTTTTGAGCCGTACAAGGTTGATGGAAATCTGTACATGGTCATCAATGAGCTTATCTCCTTTCATCGTGTATCACCTGATGCGAATTTTGTTCAATGTCGTTGTAATCAATCCCTTATTTCGAAGCAGTTTCGATTGCAGTGTCATCAAGTTTTTTCATCTCTTTAGAATCATTCTTGATAACAGCAGCATCAATCCGGTTGACGTTGAAGTCATCGCCTAGGAACTGCTTAAGAGCCTTTATTGCAAGAGCGAGACCTTGTTCTGTAGTCATTGACTCTTTGTACTCCTTGTGAAGCATTTCCTGAACGTCACCTTCACCTTCACCGATGACAACTGCGTTGTACTCATAATACGAACCAGTAGGATCCGTCTTATATAGTCGTGTACCGCTCTCGTCAATACCTGCGACAAGGAGAGCTACACCGAATGGTCTGAGACCGCCGGATTGCGTGCAGAGCTGCTTGAGACTGCACATGTCCTTGACGATACTGAGCGTGTCGACCGGAGAATCATAGATGAGCTTGTTCTCCTGAGCCTTGCTCTGAGCCCTCTCTACGAGGACGCGAGCATCTGAAATGATACCGGCTGCGGTTGACATGACGTGATCATCGATCATGAAGATTTTCTCGATCGATTCTGCGACAACCAACTTGTCATTTATACGTTTGTCAGTGACAAGCAGTACGCCGTCCTTGCAGACGAGACCCATCGCAGTGTTACCGATGCGAACGGTCTTCATAGCGTACTCAACCTGCAACAATCTACCGTCAGGGCTGAACATCGTGATCGCCCTGTCATATCCCATTACTTGATGTGGCATTGGTTGCATTCTTCTTTTACCTCATTTGTTGTTTTCCTGTATGTTATCGAGGATCGTGCCTCTGATATACTGAACTATTCATTGAAATAGTTCTCTTTCGCCTTCTTGAGGATTCCTGAAACACCCACTGAAGTGATGCGCACAGGAATTCCTTCAAGCTCGCTGATGAGAGCGAAGCACGCTCTCACGCGATCGGTAGCAGTGTGATTGATACGGAGTATCCCTTTCCGCTTCTTCTTATCGAATTTTACGGGGATGATGCCGGCTGCAGCACCATCGAATACTCCAAGCATATCAACGAGTCGAGATACTAATGATTGATGGAGTTTATACATAGAGATATCAGTATCGCCAAAACTATCTGCATAATAGACGATGTAACGTTTTTTTTCACGGAATGCGGGCCGCAATGGTTTTGTCTTAAGCATTTTCTCACTCGTTCTAGCCGGCAGACACCAGTCATCATTGACGTCTGTACGAGCATCATCTCTTCACAGGGATTTTCAGTTCTTATCAGGTAGAAACGAAGCAGTCCCCATGTTCTCCAATCATTCGTATCTCTTCTCTACCTCAGGCGTTGTGAGAACATCCAGAAGTTTATAAATGTTGCTGCTCACTTCGCGACGATGAGCGTGCTGGTGAGCGTGACGCCATCAAGCGGCCGGATATGGTCTAAGATGAAGGTTCCAAGAGCTTCAGAACTTTCAAGCTTGACTTTAGCAATGACATCCCATTCACCGAAAATGAGGTGTGCTCCAGATACTTCCTCTAACCCAAGAATACTATCGTAAATCTCTTGTTCTTTGCCACGTTCCGTGTTTATCAAGATATATGCTTGCATATATACTACCTCCTTAGTGTGTAACCCCCACAACATAGAATGAGCAAGTCACACTCATATTTATAGGTTATTGTCAAAAAGAGACTGTTCAGAAAGAAATATAGGTGCGGAGCAGTCAATATGATCTTCCTTTCCTGATGCGTTCCATATGTCTCTGGACAGTTCTTGAAATCGCTTTTGAAGAGAATCTGTCGCGGATGATCCGTTGACCTGCTTCAGCTTTAGCAGCTCGTTGTTGAGCATCAGAGTAGACAAGTCTCATCTTCTTTGCAGCGTCAGCGATAGATGGTCTTGACCAAACTGTTCCTTTCTTATATGGACCTATGTCTTTATGTATCGCGACCCGTTTGCTTTTGACGAGAAAAGCAGTATCAGCTGTAGTGAAATCCTTGTTCCCCGAATAATCAGTTACGATGACAGGTTTGCCTCTCGCCATGCTTTCAGCGATTGTCAAGCCGAATCCTTCAGACCGATGCAAGGATACATAACAATCGCATGTGTCAAGCAAGGCTCCCACATCTTCTCGTTCAAGGTAAGTAGCGACTAGATGGATTCTCGGATCCGCTTCACAAAGGGATTTAAGGCGATTGTAGCCTTTACAGTGGAAGGAGTTATTAATAGTCTTTATGAGCAGAGAAACATCATTATTGTCAGGGAATGCTTTCTGGAACGCTTTGATGAGGGCTAACGGATTCTTCCGTTCCATGAAGCTGTAATTATCGAACATGAAACAGAACAAGAAAGTACTCCTCGGGATGCCGAGAGATGGACGTATTTTCTTGTTGGATGAGGAAGGCACATCTATCCGGTGACTAACGACACGAACAGGCGTTGCAGTCTCTTTGGCAATGACATCACGGACATATGTGCTTGGAACCCATATCTCGTTGAAAAACGAGAGCCATTTCTTCCATATGCGAGGAATCTTTTCAGTCTCCCACGTCCAATACGCGATGTTATACCGGTCGTCAAAATACATCGAGAAGAAGTCATCAAGTAAAGGACACATCTGATCACCATTGACAACGACGATGTTGACATAATATTTATTATCAGTCGAAAAACGGTATTGAAGATTCCCAGCGCCATTTTTCCGTGATGCGGATCGGTTGAAATTGATAAGAGCAGTGTCATAAGTGAGTTCGTCAAAAATAGACACTAGCGATCGTGCCGATTCCCCCATGCCACTTTCTGTGCTCAAGTATCCTAGTATGTTCGCACCGAAAGGCAGGTCTCGATATTGTTCGAAATGACCATGAACAAAAATCTCGAACAAGTAGAAACGGCGCAAGAACAGGAATATTCGTTTTGAACGATCCCAACTGAAAAAGTAAGGGAGGAATGTGTTGAAAAACAGTTTGCTGAAAAAATAAATCACTCGCCGACGCAAAGTATATGTTTTTCCTGGGATGCTGGCGAGACGCAAGTAAAACCGTACTGAACCAAAACCAGTCTTAAAAGGATTTTTTCGTTGCAACAACGAGTATTCGTGGAAAAAACGACGATGAATCGTTTTTATCCGAGCACCAGTATCGTAAAAATCATATCTGTACGGTTGTTTTGACCATTGCTTGAAACCAGCTTTGTAGAGACGCTTCGCATAATCTTTGAAAAGAGCAGTGAGTTCAGGGCCTATCAGCTGGAAGTCATACCTGTTCTGGTGACAAGACACGACTGAAGGAAGATCAGGGTTGAAACCACTGAAGTGATAGAACACGAGAGGAGAACCATCGACATAAGTGACATTGTCAGCTTGAGTTATAGGACGCTCGTAAAGATTCCAATACGCTACGTTGTAGCCCTTATCCATGATTACAGACACCTTCTTGAAAAAGGTAGGGACGAAATCAATCCACTTCTGATCGAGAAATATCTGGCTGTCCCGACGACAGTCATCGTATAATTTCTGAGACCACCATGAGATGAATCGAGAAGTGTTCTCAGTGTTACGAAGAGCGATAAAACCGAGATTGTACACACCAGTCCATAGGATACTTGATTCTGAAGCAGTGAATAACTTGTTTTTAGGAAGACGAGCATCAACACTATCCATGGGTTGAGTGAGGTGCGGTGTCAGGACAATATCCTTAGAGGAGAGTTCAGAGAATACTTTTTTCAGAGGAGCGTATATGAGAATGTCAGGATCGAGGTAGATTGTCTGCTCAACACCTTTGTCAAAGAGATGGCTGATGACAAATGGTTTGATGGCAGTGGCGAATTCGATGAGTTGGTATTTGAAAGAAAGGGTGCGAATCTCTTTTTGAGTGAGTGTCGTTAGCTCTTCAGGAGAGAAAAACGATGCGTGCTCAGAAGTGAGACCATCTGTTCGGTCAAGCACGAAGATATAAAAAGGAACATCAGGATGATGACGATGCCATGATTCAGCCAGCACCCTCGCTTGAGGAAGATAGTTCCTGGCTATAATGGTAAATGCGCATGCGTTCTGCTTAGTAGTCGTCACAAATCATCACTATGAAGTGGGTTTCCACCGTTTTTTAAAAAGATTTCTAAGCCCACCTGAACAAGCGTGCCACAGTGAGAAAAGCTGTGTGACCCAGCATATTGTGCTTGGGACGGAGCTTATTATCTGAGACTTCCCAGCGCCGCTGCATGAGCTCGATGGTCGTGACGAGCTTGAAATCCTGATCAAGACTTTCTGCGAATCGCTGTGCTTGGGTGATGTGGGGCGTGTACGCGACGACAAAGCCTGATTGTTTCAATGCGCGTTTTGCGAACATGAGCGCTTTTGACGGGTCAGGCATGTCGAGAACGATGAGATCTACTTGTTCAGGAGGCTCTGCAGTGATTAGATTTTCCGGTTTGATGATGACGTTGTCAAGATCGAGACGCTTACAGTTCTCAGCAATAGTATTAAGATGATTCTCGTTGATGTCATAACTATAGACGCGCTTGCACAGGGCTGCGAGTTGCGTGGTAACAGCACCGCTTCCACCACCGGCGTCGATGACGACAGCATCTTTGGTAAGGCCTGTTTCTGCGATGATGAAGCCGATGTCTTTGGGAATGATAGTAGCTGCAGTGCGCTTCATCTTATCATAAGAATCCTTGAACGTGGCAGGAGCCAAGAGTTTGGGCTCGCCAGTTGATGTCGGTATGATGCCCCAGTGATCAGCATCAACAAGGTCTTCTCTGCGCAGAGTACCGTCCGAAAGGTGGATAGAACGATTGAGGTCGATGACCGGTCTGACGTGCTTGTCCTTTGAGATGATGAGACGTTTGACATACATGATGATGAAGAGTAATGAGATGGATTTTATAAAAGTAGATGGCTTCATCAAAGGAATTCCACCCGATAGCTTTAAAAATAGAAGCCAATTCCACGCTCCAAGTATGAAAATTCCAAAAATCCAACGAAGACATTGTCCTTACTGCAATAAGCATACAGAGCATAAAGTTACTGCTGCTAAGAGACGTCCTCGAGGTTCAGCAAACCCGCTCAGCCGATTCTCCGCCCGACGACTACGAGCTCGAGGAGAACGACGAGGACAGGGTGGTGACGGTAAGTATTCCAAGCCAGCTATCAAGAAATGGAAGATGACTGGTAGGAAGATGACCACGAAGACCGATCTTCGCTATGAATGCAGCGAGTGCAAGAAGCAGCACACGCAAGCAGGCGGTATCAGGGCTAAGAAGACCGATATCATATAAAGCGAGTCATTTTTATTTTTTCACCCACTTTTATTTCTCTGTATTGCTGATAGATGATAGATAGAGCATTCTCCGTAGAACCAGTCTGGACGACAATATTTATAAAGAGATGTCCGTTCGTGAATAAAGAACTCATGCATCCGGAATAAGCATTTCCGGACGGAACTTCACGGCTGAAGACAGCTTTGGAGTGTCACGTGCAGGAGAACAACTGCCAAGGAGAACACAAAAATGGCAACACGAAAAGAACCAACTTCAAAATTCATCAAGGTACGATGCCCGAAGTGCAAGAATGAACAAATCATCTTCGGCAAGAGCGCGTCAGAAGTCAAATGCCTCGTCTGCGAGAAAGAACTCGCTGAACCGACCGGCGGAAAGACCAGAGTAAAAGCGCGTGTCCTTGAAGTCCTCGGTTAAGAGAGGACTACTTTTTATTTTTCATTATCACTAAAGCGATGTGCATACCATGTTATTCAAGAAAAAAGGTTATCCGGAAGAAGGAGAATGCGTTTTCTGTACCGTAACGAAGATACAGTATCACTCAGTATTTGTCAATCTTGATGAGTACGAGCATAAGTCAGGCATGGTGCACATCTCAGAAATTAGCCCTGGCCGTATCAGAAATATCCGAGATTACGTCAAGGAAGGAAAAGTCATCATATGCAAGGTCTTACGCATCAACAAGGATCGAGGACATATCGATCTTTCACTTCGAAGGGTAAATGAGAACCAACGACGAGCGAAGGTCGAGGAACGAAAACAACAAGTGATTGCTGAAAATATCTTGCAATCATATGCCACCGTCAACAAGCTCGACATCAAAGATGTGTATACGCAAGTGAGTGGAGTTCTTCTCAAGGAATACGAAACACTTTATGGTGCGTTCGAGGATGTCGTCGAGAATAACGCAGATCTTTCAACAAGCGGTCTTGAAAAGAAAGTGGCTGATGAGCTAATGCCGTTTATCAAGGAGCGTATCAAGCCGAAGGAAGTGGCTATCGAAGCGACACTAAAGCTAACCAGCTATGATGAAGATGGTATTGATAGGATCAACAAGATCAACAAGGAGATCCTTGATACCAACGAGAAGACGTCACTGCAGTTCCTGGGTTCAGGGAGTTTCAAGTTGAGAGTGACCGCAAGAGAGTACAAGGCAGCAGAGGAAGTGATGGACAAGATCGATAAGATCCTAGAAAATGCTTCTGAGAACGAGAATGTCGAGTACGAGCTTGAGCGAGAATAAAGATTTTTTCTTCACATTCAAGATAAAGAGGTTTCGACCATGACAGGCAAGATACTCAAGTGCGAGAAGTGCGGTTCTTACGGTCTTGAGGAAACGTGCAGTTGTGGCGGGAAGAGAGTATTCTCACATCCACCGAAGTATTCGCCAGAGGATAAGTATGCCAAGTACAGACGAATGGCGAAAGAGAATGAAGAGAGCGAGAAGAGCGAAGAGTGAGTGTTTATTCTTGATTTCTTTTTGGAGTCTAATTTCTTAAAAATAGAAAACTAATATTCACAATCAGGACATGTTTTCCCATAATTGTAAATATTTCTAATTTCAGTTTGTTTTAAACTACGACTAAAAATTTTCAAATCATCAACATTACCAACCAAACAATTTCTTTTATTGTGATTTGCTCCAATATACCAATCTTTAACAGGATTAAAAAAATAATCTTCCTAAACAAGGAATCTTCTTTGACGGAGAGGTGTTTGATGCATATGAGTTCGTCTGTAATCTTATAAAGTCAGCAACGAAAGAAATCATACTGATAGACAATTATATCAGTGAATCTGTTCTCACCCTCCTCTCAAAGAAAAAGAAGGATGTTAAAGTAATAATATACACAAAACAAATCACTAGACAATTAAGATTAGATGAGAATAAATTCAATCAGCAGTACAATAATCTAATCATAAAACAATTTGACAAATCCCACGACCGATTCCTCATCATCGACAACAAGATGGTCTATCACATCGGAGATTCTCTAAAGGATCTCGGCAAGAAATGGTTTGGATTTTCAAAGATGGATAAGAATGCAATAGAGACTATAAGAAAATTAGAATGAGAGAAATAAAAATCAAACGGAATGTTTCTTCAGCTGCTTGAGAAGATCCTCGCGACCAGTCCAATCAAGCAAGTGCTCGAGAACATCAACAAGATTATCAACAGGAACAAGAGTGACTTTTTTCAAGCGAGACTTCTCGATGATTATATCCTGCAAGTTAGATCGTGGAACAACAATCTTTTTCATGCCCGAATCAATGGCAGCATCAACTTTCGCAGAAACACCACCAACAGGCAGAGCCTCTCCACGAACACTCACACTACCAGTGATCGCAACATTCTGACGGATAGGAATATTCTTCAATGCACTAACAATAGTACTGGCTACAGCCAAGGATGCACTGTCACCCTCAACACCCTCATAAGTCTGAAGAAACTGAACGAACACATCATACTTACGAAGATCATCACCAAAATAACTCTTTACCAAACCAGAGACGTTAGTGATAGCTTCTTTAGCGATTTCACCAAGACGACCTGTAGCGACAATTTTAGTCTCACGATTACCTGCAGTGACCGATGATTCTATAGGAAGAATAATACCAGAGTACGATCCACCACCACCGATGACAGCCAGACCATTCACACGACCGACACGCTGACCTTTCGTGACAATGACATCATAATCCTTCTTATTCTCGATGTAACGATCAGCAAGCTGTTGCTCAAGACCACGAGCGTTCTCCTTAGCGAGACGGATGTGCTTGACATCAACAAGCTTATCACCATGCTCAACAGCAATATCACCAGCGCTACGGACGAAACCACCAAGTTCACGAAGACGCAAGGTCAAGTGGTTCTTACGGTTAGCACGGCGACGAGCCTCTTCAACAATGTACTCGACAGCAGCTTTGGTAAAGTGAGGAATCTTACCATCCTTACGGACTTCCTGAGCCACGAACTGAGCGAGCTTGTACTCATTCTCAGGAGTGTCCTCCATAACATCTTTCATATGCACTTCATATCCGTAACCACGGATACGACTTCGAAGAGCAGGATGCAAGTCCTTGATACTCTGCATATTACCAGCAGCAATCATGACAAAACGACAAGGAACAGGTTCAGTACGGACCATAGCACCAGCACTACGCTCGGACTGACCGGTAATGCCGAACTTCCCTTCCTGGATTGCTGTCAAAAGTTCCTGTTGAGTAGCAGGATGGAGTGTTCCTATCTCATCAATGAACAATACCCCCATATGTGCCTTATGAATCATACCAGCAACGACACGCTCATGAGCAGGAGTGCCCAAACCACCTGACTGGAATGGATCATGAAGCACATCACCGAGAAGCGCACCAGCATGAGCGCCAGTAGCATCATAGAACGGAGCGCTACTATTATCATAATTATCAACAAGGAGTTTTGGTTTGTTAGCAGTCTTACCCCCCATCTTCTTGCTCATGTTCAACATGAAAACGACACCAACAAGGAAAGCTATACCACCGAGAAATGTCGCTGCAAAAAGAATGTTGGCAGCAACCACACCATCCTCTATATAGTGAGAACGAATCCACCACGGAGCAAGCATCGCAAGCACTGCCAAGATGATGAAAATAATATTTTGACCCTTGAACACACTATTCTCTTCAAGTTTCGACCTTGCAACTATCTCTCGACCCTGCTTAGCAGGAGAAGTTCTGACAAGAGGCTTGTTCTCATCATTAGGGTTCTTGAATGCGAGAATATCAACGAGCTTCTCTTTAGGAAGCATTTCCGCCAATGCAAGACCTAGAAGAGATTTACCAGTACCAGGTTCACCAACAAGGAGTACGTGGCGGCGCTGGGATGCAGCTTTTTTCATGACATTAATCGCACTATCCTGACCGATAACCTGATTGATGAGATTCTTAGGAACCTTGATATCCTTGGTCGTCTCGAAATCAGGATTTTTCTCCTTAGTAGACGAATCTTTAGAAGTGCGTTTAGTCGATTTCTTTGCAGTCGCTTTCTTCGAATAACGCGATGATCGTGTTGTTTTCTTTCTTGCTGCCATACTCACTTTTCCTCAGAAACAAAATACTAGCGTAGAGAATACGGAAAACATATGCAAAGCACATCTACTTCCATCTCACACACCCATTGTTCCTACTGTTATAGTGGAGGAAAAGAGTTTATAAGATTTGTGGAAATAAGCACTAAATAGACAAGCATAATATTTATAATAGAGAACATAGCAACTCATACTACTATGGCAGTCATCGCACTCGATATCGGCGGTACGAAAATCAAAGGAGCAGTGATTACACCATCTTATCGTGTGGTCAAGAGCATCAAGGTACCGACAAGACCGAACAAAGGCAAGCGATACATCCTTGATACGATAAAGACCATTATCACATCACTATCAAGGGGCTCGAAGCACAAGATCACAGCAATAGGAATTTCCATAGCAGGAAGTATTGATAAGAAAGGGCGACTGGTCAATCTCGAGAATACGATGCCTGCGCTCCAATACATGTATATCAAAAGATTCTTCTCACGATGCACTGAGTTACCAGTGATTATTGAAAATGATGCTAATTGTTTTACACTAGCAGAGAGCATTATGGGAAATGCTTATGACAAGCAAGCAGTTATAGGAATCATATGGGGAACCGGTATAGGTGCAGGGTTAGTCACACGGGAATTGACCGGCAACCCACTTGTCTACAAAGGTGTCGGTGGTAGCGGTCTTGAGATAGGTCACAACAAGGTCTATTCGCAAGCTCTTGAAAAATACGTCGCTCTTGAAAAAATAGCCGGCGGAAAATATTTGCCGAAAATATACAGGAGATTCGGTGGTGAGAAGAACATTTCAGCATCACAAGTTCTTACTGGAGCAGATAGTGCAAGCAAGAAAGCGACGACTGAAAGCCTGACTCAAATAGGTCATGCTATTGCAGGACTCATCAACACGTTCAATCCTGACAGCATCATTCTCGGAGGAGGTCTGAGTAACTTATACGAATCTCTTCACGACCGGCTCATCTCGAAAGTCAAGCGTTTCGCTGTCAAAGAACACTTCGATAACGTCACCTTCTCACGATTCTCGCTTTCAGATGATGAAGGCATCATCGGAGCAGCGCATCTCGCTTTCAAAGAGAGCAAGAAGAATTCTTAAAAAGACTTCAACCAATATAATTGAAATCCTGAATAGTTATGAGAGTGAAAACTCGAAATAACACCAGAACGTAATTACCCGATGCAATTCAAGTCTTGAGTAGTTGCGAGAGATTCGAAGCAACTCAAGGAATAGTAAATTCCACCAAGTTGCGAGAAATTCGAAGCAACTGAAAGAGTTGAACTACCCTATGTAGTTCAAATCTTGATAGTTTTGAAAAGTGTAGTTTGAAAAACTCCAGGACGTAATTACCCTATGTAATTTAAGTCCTGGTATTTCGCTAGTTTCTTAGAAAGTTTTTTCGATCGTGCTTTTGACATCTTGTCAGGAGCTTCAGTACCATCCTGCGATTGCATCTCTTTCTCAAGCTCTTCAATCTCCTCGTCAA
Source organism: Nanobdellota archaeon (assembly GCA_051819805.1). Lineage (GTDB taxonomy): Archaea > Nanobdellota > Nanobdellia > Woesearchaeales > SKGA01 > SKGA01. The sequence continues at coordinate 8,479 of JBNJHD010000005.1, read as the reverse complement.
GTTCGCTCAAGTCGATATCAAAGCCATATTTTTCATTAAAAAGTTCTAGAATCTTACGCGCTTCTTTCAAGCCGATGTACATCGGATGACCATACGTCTCACCGAGTAGAGCCACTGATTTCATGCGACGATTCTTTGCCAGACCAAGAAGCAATCCTGAAATACCTACGATAGGACCGACCACACCATACACATTAGGATTAGCTCCTTTCTCTTTGAATTCCTTGATGAAAGCTTTATTATTGCCTGTCACAAAAATGCCAGGATCATCAGGAATCTCGTTGAGACCGATACCGCCAAGCGTGATCAGTTTCTTACCACCGAATTGACCAATAACCGATAATAGTTCTTCAGCAAGCTCGTAACTAGCTTGTTCCTGAGATGGTTGCGCATCGCCAGTGAGAAACAAGAAATCTTGATTATTGATAGTAGCGTGATAGAGTTGTATGGAAGGGAGCTGGACGAGATTATTATCATTGACGAACACGCTGTTAGGCATGTTGTGACTCTCGAAGGTGCCGATCTCTTTAGCAGCGATCTTCTCGATAATCGTGTCGATAACAACTTTACCGACATTGCCGATACCAGGCAGTCCTTCGATAAAGATAGGTTCTTTACAAGAGAAATTCTTTTTCAGAGTTGTTTTCCAGCCATCCATAGTGCGTTTCAGGAAAGACTTCCGAACTTAAAAATATTTGCATGGAAGAACCGGAACAATCACGACAGTTGTTGTTCCTGTAGATTGATTACAAAAGCTTTTGAATGACAAAGTCACAAGAAGTGACATCATGGCAGGAAAGAAGAGAAAACATCATCATCACACGATACCATTACAGATAGTTCTGATTCCTGGATTGATGATGCTCGGAAGTCTTCTCCTGTTTGTGTTCGGTATGAAAGATCTGTCGTATCTCATCGTCGGCATGGCAATAGTCATAGCGATACTCATCCACAGAGAAGAAGAGGAAGACTGATCACTCACTCTCATTGAGAAACTGCTTGATTTTCTCACGCTCGGCTTTAGAAAGCTTTGACTTCTTAGAAAGCTCGTCGAATTCTTCTTTCATGTTCTTGGATGTTGACTTTCCGAAACTCCAGAGCATGATCAGCATAGCGCTAAAAACGAGAAAACCGATGACATAGGCGTTGAGAGAGAGCATCATGTTGTAGATGCGCTGATCGACAAAGCCATAGATGGCGATGACCAGAGCGATGATGGTTGCTATCTTGCGATTGGGAAAGACCGGTTTCATGACATTAGTCATGAGGAAATGGATGATGGCAAAGAGTACCATGAACATGGCAAGGATAGGGATTCCGTTGACAAGACCGTCTATAAACCCTGTGACATCACCGCTCGCTAACGATCTGAAGCTGTCAAGAAGATTCAACGCGTCACCGGAGACAGAATGGTCTGCTGTGAAGTTCTGGTCGGAGAAGGTGACGATAGCACCGATGATAAAGAGTGCCATGACTACAATAAAGATAGCGACAGCGTTTTTCGAGTTCTTAGGATTAGCGAACATCAGTAATCACTCACCATAGGAAAAAAACAGATTGAAAAAAATTGAAAGAAGAAATGAAAAGAAAAATCATCAAGCAGGCCTAATACCTTCAGAAAACTTTTTCTTCAAACGCTCTATCTCGCCCTTCAAATCACCTTTCTCTTTGTCCGATAAGTCACTTTTATCGATTCTTTTAGCAATGTCATCAAGATTAGTAACTCGTTTACCGCCTGATAAAAGTTTTTCAGCATCATGAAGTTTGTTGAAAAAATCCTCATAAAGACTTTCTTCTTTCTTATCTTCTTTCTCCTCTTTCTTCTCGAATTTCATCATACGATTAACAAGATCTGAAAGCTTTCTGTTAAGAGATTCCACCATAATCTCAACATCAAGGACTTGACGGAGTACATGCTTGAAATCATCTTCGAGATTGTTAATCTGATTGACCAAATTATACATCTCCGAAACAGTCTGATTAGCACCTGAATCATCACTATTTTCAAGTTGGCTGATAAGTTGTTTCTGTAACTCCTGCAATTTATGATCGAAATTTCTTATTTTTTCATCATCATAAATCTCGTGAGAGAGAAGATTCATCTTCTCTTTTTCAGCGTTTTGAAGACGCTGAACAAGGTTACGAATCTCAGTATCGAATTTAATCAAATGTTTCTCAATATTATCTTCATGATGACCTTCATTCTGGAGTTTTTCCTTGAGATGATGCCGTAAATCGTTTTCCTCCTTAATCTCTTTCTGATCGACCTTGAACTGAGTCTTTTCAAGATTTTTCATCCTAGAAAGTAAGGATCGAAGAGTATTCTCTTTTTTGACAAAACTCTTAATACTAGCAGCAGCTTTAGCAGCCATCTTCAAGAGACGATCACGGTAAGACTTTGCAGCCCCTTCATCACGAACGCCTTGAACCTGCTGAAGAAGACTAACCATGTTCTTCAAGATCATTTTCAGATTACGAATACGATTCAACTCATCCTGAATAATACCTTCAGCTTTACTGATACTCCCCCGTTCCCTTTTCTCAAGTTTCTTCTGGAGTTTCAGATCATGCTTCTCTTTAGAACTATCCTTCTGAACTTTCCTACTTTCTGCCAAAGCCTCATGAGCCTCAGCACTGGCTTCTGCAGCGTTTCCGCGAGCACGAGTTATCTGGATGATAATAGCTGCAATCACGAATATGATCGTCAAAATGAGGATGAACGAGCCACCAAGGACACTGACGATGAAACCATACACTTTAGGAGTGGCAATGCCGACCAAAGCCAGACCCAAACCGAATAGGTTTTCATACGTCTTGCTTTCTGCTTTCTTGAAGATAGTAGTTCCTGATACGAACCTACCAAGAATGTACACAATCAGAAAGACACCCACAAGAGGAGCTCCTTCAAGGAGTGTGGAAAGAAAAAGTCCTAAATCCCCGTCAAAGAGGAAAGAGAATGCCGTTCCGATCGTACTCAAATGGTCAAAAGCCGACGGAGCGTCACCTGCAGGAGCTGCCAATGCAACACCTGTTGTTGAAAAAAATACAGATAATAAAATGAATATCGTCAGTGAAATACGCCCTAGTTTCATAGTCAAAAACCTCCAAACACACCTATACAGTGCTAAAGTAATGATAATATAAAAGGCTAACCTACAAAGAAGTTTATAAATATTTCTATTATCAACGCGTGAATTTCACCTGTAGAGTAGATACAGAGACCGACAAACAGAAACAGTTTTAAATGTCCATCATCACCATCAGTGATACCATGAAGGGGTGGGAAGCTAGTATAGAGAATTTTCTGCAAAAGTGGAAGAATAAAGACAATGTCTTAGCAGCAGTTCTTACAGGCAGCTATGCGACAGGATTACAGACGAAACATTCTGATATCAACATCCACATCATCCTCGATAACAATACGACGTGGAGAGAACGCGGCTACAAGACAGTGGACAAGCACCACATCGCGTATTTCGCAACGCCGTTCCAGCAACTCATCAAGCATCTGGATGATGATAAGCAGTTAGGACGCAATGTCGATGCAACAGCATTCGCAGGCGGCCAGATATTGTTTGACAAGACAGGAGTGGGCGAGCAGTTGCAAGAACATGCAGCGCAAGAACTGAAAACACCATTTCCCGAACTTGACAAGCAACATGTAGAGCTTCTCAAGGCAGCAATCCACGAAGGTTTTTTGAAACTGCAAAGCAGTCACGCTGACAAGACATCAGGATTCTCATTCGCATATAACTTGTATCTCGATAAGATACTCTCAAGTTATGCACGATTTCTCAACACAGACCTGCCGCATCAGGAGAAAATAGGAGCATTTCTCACAGACAGGAGTTTCCAAAGCAGATACGGCGTGAACACGATACCAGACACGCGCTTCAAGACGCTGTTCAAGGAAGCGTTATCAACGGGTGCGAAAACGAAGCAACTCGATGCTGCAAGGAAGCTACGCAATTATACGCTCAAGAAAATGGGCGGGTTCGATGAGAACAACTGGAAGGTCAGACAACAACTTCAATGATCTATTTCTCGTCAGGAAAGTATATAGCATCATCAAAGAGCACTCCTTTCTCCAGACGTACCGGACGCCATTGATCCTCAACAAGCTGCGCGTCAAGCCACGAAGCAAGATCGGGAGCGTTACCGATCGTGGCAGATAATCCTATGAGCTGAAGGGATGGAAGCTGTCGTCGAAGCACCGTAATCAATACTTCTAGGGTCGGACCTCTACTGACGTCGTTAAGAAGATGGATCTCGTCAATGACCAGAACTCCGATTTTCGAGAGCCAGGAGACTTGGTGGCGCATGAGCGAATCAAGCTTCTCGCTGGTCGTGATGATGATGTCAAAGTCAGACAAGTACTCGTCCTTGCTATCGATGTCTCCGCTTGCCAGAGCGATTTTCAACTGCGGATAGCGCTTCTTGAACTCTTTATACTTCTCACTGGCCAGAGCCCTGAGAGGAACGACATACACTCCTTTCTTGCGCTTCGAGAGAACGCTGTAATACACTGCCATCTCCCCGACAAGTGTCTTACCTGAAGCGGTGGGCGTGCACACGAGAATGTTATTGTCTTCAAAAAGTCCTGCGTCAATAGCTTTCTCCTGAGAAGGTCTGAGTGTCTCTATACCGAGACGCTGGAGAAGCGTGGAGATGACTGAAGGAATCTCTTTGGAAGGCATAAAACTATGGGAAACGAGCATCCCTTTTATTCTTTGTGCAAGAGATAAGTGATAAGCACGAGAAACAATACGCCACCACCGACAACAGCATAACCAAGTCCACCCGCAAGTCCAGGAACTGTTACTGAAAGGTACTTGCTCAAGCCCACGAGTATGAAAATGAGAGCGACAAGCGTGAGTGACATCAACAACACGGATCGCACTGCAGTCTGCAATGCCTCTTGTAATCGTTCCTGCATTTCCTTGAGCGAGTCCGAGATCGTGGAACGGATGAGCTTTACAAATGATGTCTTCTTGTCTTTAGCTGTGAGTGCATCTAATATATTTTTTAGTCCCATGGATAGTCACCAGTTCATTTTTTCTTTTTCGAGAACAGGCTGGAGAGAAACGCCCCTAAAGCGAACGAAGCGACGATTGTCGTCAAGGGGTATTCTTTGATCGCGTTCTCGATACTATCAACATACTGTTTTGCCTTATCCTCAGATGATGTTTTTCGTTTGGTCATAGATAATCACTATAGGTTTAGCGTTTTTTGTTTGAAGTTTTTTTCTTGGATGATTTTTTAGGAGTGTTCCTGCTTGTTTTTTTAGCGGATTTTTTCGCAGTTTTCTTGGATGTTTTTTTCGAAGGTGTCTTGCGAACACTTTTTGAATAGCCCTTGTTCGAAGCAGGTTTTTTCTTCAGCTCTCCGGAAAGGAGTTCTGAAAGAACACTGTCAGCGCCCATCGTTTTCTCGTTGAGCCTCTTGAGAGCAAGATCCTTACGAGTCTCGACATCATCAATGAGCCGGGAAGCCATGTCGCGAGCCTGCTCAGTATCAATGTTGTTGTTTCGTAAGAGTTGATAGATCTCACGTTTCATCCTAGAGACTGCAATGTCAGCAACACCTACTCCTATGAGAAACGCATCCTGTAACGAGGAAGAGATATTGCGTTCGCTTTTTTTCTTTTTTGCAGGCATCATCAGATCTCCATCAATTTCTTGTAAATGGTTCTCAAGTTAAAATCATCCTTGATAATATTATCCATATCATTAGAGATAACATCTAATTGCGAGACCATCTTGTTAAGGAGTTCGTTCTTGAATTCTTCAGCAGAAGGTTTCTGTTCAACAATCTGTGTAAAACTATTGACTTCATTCCATATAGACTCGAGTTGTTGCTTCTTATCCTGAAGAAAAGAGGAATCTTTAATGACAAAATACTGCTCGTGCTTGAGTTTCATGTCCGTGATACGATGGAGATCATCCCTGAGATGAGTGACTTCGTTCTTGATGGAAATCATGAGTTCGTAGAGCTCGTTGAGGTCGTTATCTTTGAGTGTGATATTACTCTCGGATAAGTGTTGCTTGAATTGCTTGATCTTATCCTTTGTCTTGATGATGATTTCAGAAATATGCTTGTCAATACCTTCATCATCGATCTCAATATAGTATAATCGGGTCTTGTTATTGCCAAAGGCTGCTTTGAGCTTGTTGAACACCGTACACACTCACCTCAATAATATACAACTATTCTGATTGTCCTCCCTTTATAAAATTATTGTAATAAGGTCGCAACAATATATTTTTATATGAGCACAAGGATACGATCAACATGATGGATGACGATACACGAAGAGATATTCTGCAGGCAGGACGGATTGCCGGTGAAGCGAGAGATTACGGAAAAAATCTTATTCAGGAAGGAGTCAAAGCAGTGGATGTTCTTGATAAAGTGGAAGAGTTCATCACATCAAAAGGAGCAGGTATCGCATTTCCTGCACAGATTTCTATGAACAGTATTGCCGCACATCAATGCAGCGATGACGATGATGAAACGACGATAGAGGCAGGTGATGTCGTGAAGCTTGATGTCGGCGCTCATGTGAATGGCTACATCGGCGATACTGCTCTGACCGTGAATCTCGACGGACAATATAAGGAACTCCTTGAAGCGAGCAGGAAAGCGCTCAAGAACGTTTCCACAATGTTCAGGCCAGGCGTGAAGGTCGGTGAGATCGGAGAGGTCATCCAGGAGACTATCAAGGATTACGGGTACTCGCCAGTGCGCAATCTTTCAGGTCATGGACTGGGACGATTCGAGGTGCACACGAGCCCAAGCATCCCGAACGTGAAGCTGGACGAGTCAGCAACACTAGAGGAAGGGATGACAGTGGCTTGCGAGCCCTTCGCGACAAACGGTAAGGGAGCGATTGATGAGAGCGGACAGGCAACAGTGTTCTCATTGACAGGGATAAAGCCGGTACGAAGCAGGTTCGCACGTGACGTGCTCGGGAAATTGAAAAGTTATAATGGGCTGCCGTTCACGACACGGTGGTTGACACGAAGTCTCGGAAAAGGACGAGCGATGTTCGGTCTCAAGGAATTGGACCGAGCAGGAATCATCCATCCTCATCCTCCTCTCAAGGAGATCGGTAATGGCATGGTCAGCCAACACGAGCATTCGTTCATTGTGGGAGATAAGCCAACAATCACGACAAAGCTCGATGAGTGAATACAAACTTTTTTAAAGGAAGTTTCTCAATACCGATGTCAAGATGAAAGGGCAGATTGTTCTGGTGTTCACAGTATTACTTATTCTAGCCAGTGTCATGGTCAGCGCTCAAGACAGGGATTACATGGATGATGTGAAGAAAGGCGACATGTCTCCGATGGAAGCGATCATGAAGATGAAAGCTGAGGAGAACACGAGCGAGAAAGATGTTGAAGAGAAGGTCAACCGGACGAATACAAACATGCTGGTTCTCGCCAAAGTATTTTTCAAGGAATACATTGAAATGGGCAATCCGATTCCGGAGCTTCATCTCGGAAAATTCTACAAGGATATGCTTTACGTTCAGGGCGATAGTGAGACACTTGGTTTTTGCGTGAACAGCACTATAGAACATTCTCGAACAGAAGAGTTCCGTAACTGTTTGTACAACAAGACCTTGCCGGAGAACGCGAGAACATATAATAACACTATTTCTTCAATCAAGCACGGCGTTGATGTCATGTCAAAGCACAACATGAATTTCATAGGTATACCTTTCGTACAGGAAATCATTAGCTGAAAAGCTACTGTACGGAAGGTCACGAGATGAAATCAAGTATACCGTTTGTGCAAGAATTGATTAGTTAAATACAATAATGCACAAAGGGTGCAGGAAACGAAGTTGACAGCACCGTTTGTTCAGGATTTAATCAGCTGAAAGCTGCTGAACAAACTGTTACGAGACAAAGTTGAGTAAACCGTTTGTACAGGAAATAATAATTGATTCTCAAATGGCAATCCTGACAATGCTTACGACGATAAGAATCAGACCAAGAAGCTGCAGGAACTTGCCGACGATGAGGTTGAAGGAAGCGATCTGCTTAGCTTCATAGGTCTCTTTGAGCTCGTACTTCTTGACTTCAGCGACCTGCTCGCCATAAGCGATGGAAGCAAGACCGAGAAAGAAAGGGATGAGAACGCCCGTGATGTCATTATACGGGATGAAAAATGCTATGAAGAGAACGAATAGACTGATATAGATTATGAAGATGAAGCGGTAAAAAGATCCTTTGTCAGCAGATATCTTGAATTGCATATCTATATGATCTGTAAGAATGGAATTTATAAAGGTTTGTGGAAATACCACGGGACAGACCACAATAATATTTATAAAAACGAGAGAAATCACTCAGGATAACAATAACGAGGTGTCTTATAGGAAAATGGTAGTAGAATTTGATGAATTCAAAGGAAATAAGATGATTGTTCTCAAGCGAAGCGATGAAGATCCGTACCCGTTCAAGTTCGG
>JBNJHD010000004.1:0-55760 GCA_051819805.1 Nanobdellota archaeon | reverse complement strand
CAGGTGCTGATGTTCTACGCGCTCACGGCAGCTGACATCATGATGATACTGGGGCTGTTCATAGCGATCGGAGTGATAATCTGGAACGTGCTGTTGTGAGTCATTGTGATGTTTTTTCTCCAAACAAAGTGTATTGCTTTCCTTCTTGAAGGCCGCCACCACGTTCGAATCGGAGATTCACTGAATGCCGCTTCATAGAAAAATGAAGCGCCACCGCACATAATTTTGAGACAAAATCATGCTGGGCATTAAGGCAAGCTTAATGCGGCCCGGATTGCCTGAGTCATACGAAGGCTGTCGGCACTTCAGTGCCGAACATGAACTGGAGGTTCAAATCCAACTCGAAGAAAGTCCTCAATCTCGTAAGAATAAGATAAAGCGCCACGGCCCGGATTTGAACCGGGAATTCCCGGAGGAACCGGCTGTTTTGGACGTGAGGTCAAACCTCGATAACAATCAAAGATTGTTCATCCGTCGCTCAAGGCCGGCGCAATACCGGATTATGCGACCGTGGCACTAAAAAGTGTGCTTTTTGTTCCCGGTCGCCTACCAGACGTAATTTTTTCGTCGTGTATGCGACCGTGGCATGATTGTAATGAATACACGTGCGCGACCGAAAACAAATGTTTTCGAGTATGCGACCGTGGCACTAAAAAATGATTCTTGCGAATCTTCACCAGGGAGAACAAGACTATTTTTAAAAGCTACGCTTTTGCTTTTCTTCATTTAGAATTCGTTATCGTGACAACGATTTCTCTACTCTCCCTCGGGCCGTCGAATTCGCACAAGAAAATGTTCTGCCATGTGGAGAGGCCGAGATCGCTGTCGATGATGGGAATCGTCTCGCTGGGACCGATAAGTCCTGCTTTCAAGTGGGAATCACCGTTGCCGTCCTGACGATCATGAAGCCACACGTCGCGAGGAGCGATTTTCTGCAGAACGTTGATAACATCGGTCTGCACGCTCTCATCCCAATTCTCCTGGATCATGATAGCAGCAGTAGCACCTCTCACGTACACGTGAACACTGCCTTCCTTGACACTGCTTTCGTTCAAGATACGCTTGACATGATCAGTCACATCATAAAGCTTCTCGCGAGTGTCAGTTGATATCTCGAATGAGCGTTGCATGAAACAATCACCTCTGGATATATGTTCAATGAACAGGATCTACTTATACCAACGACCAGCAACGATAGGGATCTTCGCCATGGCCTTCTTGATTATCATCTCCTGCTGCTTCGGATAGAAATACATTCCTTCGGCCTTGACACTCTCAATATCCTCTATACCGAGGAATCCGAAGATTGTCGAGGCGAGCGTGGTCGAATACTCGACAACAGTGCCGTCAACGTCAGTGTATGTGCCGCCGCTAGTTGTCAAGATAATTGCTTTCTTGCCTTCAAGCATTCCATAAATACCTTCTTCGCTATCATCCCATGTCTTTCCCTTGAGAGCGATGGAATCAAGATATGCCTTGACAATCGCAGGAATAGAGAAATTGAACATCGGATACGCCAAGGCGATCACATCAGCTTTTGTTATCTGTCTCGCAAATTTATCCATTCTGCTCAATAGCTTTTTTTCGGAAGGAGAGAGCGTTTTACCCATATAGTCGCGCTTGAAATATGCTTTCAGATTCTTCTCGATGAACATGTCCGGAACAGTGGTTGTCAGATCGACTTCCTCAAGTTCTCCTTTCACATGCTTTTTGAACTCGTCAACAAGCCGTCTTGTGTTAGAATCCTTCTTACGAGGGAGATAGTGGACTAGAAGTGTCTTTTTCATAGAGTATCAACTCAAAATAAGATAACAAAAAATATGTTTATAAGTTTTATCGAACTCACCTACTGAGAGCTATAAAAACATCTTTGGAAGGATTATTCTTCATATGCTGGCGGTTTTCCCTGTTGTTCAGGAGATGAGATGATGACATCATCAATGCGCAGTATCATCATAGCGACATCACTAGCGCTGGCCACCGCTTGCGTCTTGATAGGAAGCGGTTCGACAATGCCTTTCTTGGCAGCATCGAAGATCTTGCCTGTGAACACGTCGATACCAGCCCACTTTTGACCCTTATCATGAGCTGCCTTGAGATCAGCAATCATGTCAACAGGATCAAGACCTGCATTTTCTGAAAGGGTTTTAGGGATTATTTCCATGGCTTTTGCGAATGCTGCGACTGCCAATTGTTCTTTACCAGAAAGCTTTTGCGCGTAACTAGCGAGGTTTCGTGAGAGTTCAATCTCTGAAGCTCCACTGCCACCAACGATTCGTTTCGCTTTCAAGGCGGAATTGACGTTACCGAGAGCATCGTCCACTGCACGTTTGACTTCATCAACAACATGTTCGGTCGTCGCACGGACCAGGATAGTGACTGCTTTAGGGTTCTTGCACTCCCTGATGAATGTCATGGACTCATCGCCTATAGAAACTTCTTCTACAAGACCTGCTTTTCCTAAGTGCCGCTCTTCAAGATCGTTGACGTTCGTGATGATAGTAGCACCAGTAGCTTTTGACAAGCTTGCCAGATCAGAACGTTTCACACGACGACAAGCGTAGATGCCGCGCTTTGCAAGAAGATATTGGACGACATCATCAATGCCTTTCTGGCAGAACACGACATTCGCGCCGCTTTTAGCGATGCGATTGACCATCTTGCGAAGCATGTCTTCTTCCATGTCAAGGAATGACTGGTATTTTTCAGGATCGGTAATCGAAATCTTAGCATCAGTTTCAGTAGATTGGATCTCCAGAGGAGAATCGATGAGAGCGATCTTCGCTTTCTGCACTGTAGAAGGCATGTCGCTTTTCACTTTCTCCTTATCAAGGACGATGCCGTTGATAAGCTCAGTATTATGGATGGAAGAACCTACTTTGCGTTCGATAGAGATGTTCTTGAGACGAGGAGTATTTTCCTCACTGACAATCTGGAGGGCCTTGACAACGATATCAGCCAGATGTTCTTTACCGCTTTCAGCGACTTTACCTGTCATAGCGGTCATTGCCAGTTTCTTAAGTATCTTGAAATCTTTAGTCGTGACTTCGTCACTCATGTTATAAAGTATTCGTTGAGCAATAGTAGCTGCAGTCTGGTATCCTTTAATGATCATGGTAGGATGGATGTTCTGCTCGAGAAGTTCTTCAGCCTGCCTGAGCAGTTCTCCTGCGAGAACGACAGCGGTTGTTGTGCCATCGCCGACTTCTTCTTCCTGTGTCTTGGCGACTTCAACAACCATCTTGGCAGTAGGATGCTCAATGTTCATCTCACGAAGGATGGTCGCTCCATCATTAGAAATGGTCACTTCACCCAGTGCATCAACAATCATCTTATCCATACCCTGCGGTCCGAGTGTAGTGCGTACTGTCTCCCCGACAAGCTTTGCAGCGAGAAGGTTCATCTGTTGTGCACTACGTCCCTGACTGCGTTGAGTATCTTCGTTAAGCAAGCGATCCTGATTTCGTTGTTGTGATGGCATGGCTTTATTCCTCCTAAACTACAAGATATGAGAATGTATTTCTGTTTAAATTATTTTTCATATTCTACTTAAGAGGTGTGACATAAGCTTTATATATGTTCTTCTTCATGTCTTTTTACTACATAAGCGCTCTGAAGCGCTGTTTGAAAAGAGAGTGAGTGATGGTGTCTTACGAAGAAGAAAAGGGCGAGAATTTACAAGAAGATAATGATTATGAGCTTTTGCCACATGAAGAACTTGAGAAGCTCCGCAAGGAAGTGGAGGCTGTAAAGCGTAATCCTCTTGGTAAGTATCATGATTCTGAAGATCTCATAGGATCGATGAACCAACTTACTGACTCTATCAATAAGCTACTCAAGTTATTCTCTTCGGTAAAGACGAGTATGATTGAGGATTTCACGAAACATTCGCTCCACGATCACTTCAGTCAGATTTCTTCGCAGAACGAGAAAATAGCTCAAGGGATCGTTGCTGTAGCGAAGATGTTGAAAAATCAGCAAGAAGGGAATGGTCAAGATACAACTCCACAAGGTGCAATCGGACAGCAGAATTCTGCTTTCCAGGGAGCTGTGAACGGGTTACAAAGTTCTGTTCCAGAAGGCCACGGTTCGTCCCGACAGTATCCACAAGGATTGAATGCGCAGGGGATGCCGCAACCAGGTATGGGAAACCAACAGAATCAAGGTAAGGCCAATCAAAGTCCTGCTCAGTCAGGATATGGAAATGATGCGCAGGGATCAGTTCCGCAGGGAACACGTATATCATCACCAGCTCAAAATCAGGGTCTAGGGAGTGATGTACAGGATTCTGCCCCGCAGGGTTCAGGCATTCCTCCTCCGCCGAACCAGAATCAGGGTGCCGCTCGGTCAGGTCCTGCTTCGCAGAATTCAGCTCCATCGGGATATGGAAATGATGCGGATTCTCATATGGATCTTCCTCCTCCACCACCGTCAACACATGAGAAGAAGAAAAAAAGTGGATTATTCAGAAAATGAACTCTTTTTTCGCACGACAACTCTTCATCGCACTTGCACGGGGAGCGCAAGATATTGATTTGAGACCTATGATCAGTAATAAGTCCGGATCTCAAGAATTAACATCAACAGCCTCGCTTTCTCACAGGAATACACGAAGAGTGAAGCGCTATCGTGAAAAGCACACGAGAGATGAAATTCTCAAGAAGCTTGCCAGAGATATTATTGAGAAGAAACGTCACAAGAGGCACCTAGAAAACGCTATACAATCAATGCACACGAAACTCGACGGTTATGTGCAAACGCTTGACACTTTCATGGAAAACGGAAAGAAATCAAGCCACTCATCTATCGCGCACACTCTGAAGACCACTACGCGAAGAGCACATCATCTGTCTCAAGAAAGAATTCATCCTGCTACACGTAATTCATCTTCACAAAAATCAGCTTCCACATCCCATGATGCTCCTTCACATGAACTCTCTATTCTCAAGACACAACTCGATTATCTTGAGAGGAAGTTGGAACTCATCAGAAAAGCGAAAGGAGTGGATGACCATCAGTATGAGGCTGTCAAGAGCCAGATAGATCGATTATCGAAGCTCGTGGAAAAGAAAGAACAACTGTTTTCTATTACCTGAACTGTCCTCCTGACCAAAGCTTTATAAATAATCTGCTATTTCTCGCGCCTTATAATGGCAACAATCGAATATGATACTGCAACACATACTCCTCTGTCAAATGATGACGGGTCAACATCGTTTCCATGTCCTAGCTGTGGTAAACACACGATATATAGGACAAGGGCTTCAAGAGAGATCGTCGTAAAATACACTTGTCCTGCATGTGGTTTCACAGGACCTAATTAACAAGTGATTTACAGTTTTCATTCCTCTTGACAATGTATTGACTCGCTATACTGCTGATATGAGAGGAAGACAATTCTAACGACTATGAACAGGTAGGTTATAATGGGAAACGCAATCGTAACATTCAAAATCATGCCGGAATCACCGGATACGGATCTTGATCCGATTAAAGAGAAGGCTCTTGTCATCGCTCAAAAACACGGAGCGAAAGGAGAACTGCAATCAAAAATCGAACCAGTAGCTTTCGGTCTCAAGCAGATTCTTATCTACGGGATGTATGATATGAGCGATGAGAAGGACTTCGACGAAGTGACTGCCGAAATGGCGAACATAGAAGGAGTCAATATTGCAGAAGTCGCTAACATGGATCTCGCGATGGGTTGAACTTCCTTTCAATTACTTTCATTATTTTTTTTCGGATAAATTTTCTTTCGAAAACTTTTTAAAACACATATATACATCGTTTTCGGTATTCGGTTCAAGGTGATTATTACAATGATGTTCTGCCCCAAATGTGGATCCTTACTCAAAACAAAACAACAAAAAGGAAAACCAGTGAAATACTGCAGTTGCGGTTATACTGGCAAGCTCAAAGAAGATGAAGCTAAGATTTCAGAGGCTGTCGAGCAGAAAAACAACGAAATTGAAGTGGTTGATAAGAACAGCGTTGCAGTCCACCCTCTCACGGATGCTGAGTGTCCGAAATGCGGTCACGATAAAGCATATTATTGGCTGAAACAGACTCGCGCAGGTGATGAGCCGGAAACGAAATTCTTCAAATGCGAGAAGTGCGATTATACTTGGCGAGATTACTCTTGAGCAAAAACAGGTTTTATTTTTAACTTATTCTCTCGTCCTTCCTCGTTATCGAGCAACAATATTTATAAAGGGGAGTGGATTTGCGAACTTGTGACGTGATAGTTATTATTGCGTTGGTTTCTGGGTGATCAATAAGCGACAGGAATACTTCCTCAATCGCTTGAAAAAAGACATCCGGGTAAATACGTTTGGAAAAACGGTGATAACAGATGATATACCAAGTATCTCAAGAGAAGCTCGTTCTGGCAGTAGCCGAAGAGCTGAAAGGAATGATCGAGATGCCTGAATGGGCACGATTCGTCAAGACAGGAATTCATCGGGAAACGCATCCTAAGAATCCTGACTGGTGGTACATCCGAGCAGCATCAATCCTACGGACCTGCTATAAGCGAGGACCTGTAGGTGTGAGCAAGCTACGGACACGTTATGGAGGACGTCAGAACAGAGGATTCCGTCCGGACAGGTTCGCGCGAGCTTCCGGAAAGATTATCCGGACAATACTTCAGCAGCTTGAATCAAACGAGCTTATCAAGCAGGAAGCTATTGGCGTTCACAAAGGACGTATGGCGACTCCTAAAGGAACTTCCCTTCTCGCGAAAGCTGCCAAGAACGTATCAAAAACTCCGGCAGGTGATAATTGATGGCACGTTACACACATCCATCCAAAAAGAAACGGCTTGCAAAGCACGGACGACAAACCAGGTGGGCTCCATTCTGGACTATTCCAAAAATCTACGGAGCAAACAAGAAAATCCATCCTGGACGCCATACAGAAGTCAAGCGATCATGGCGACGCACTAAGATTAAAGCATAAAGCGACAGGGGTTGAATGATATGGCAGATACTACTAATCTCACACGAACATACACGATTCCTCTACGAAAGAGATTCGTTGATGTTCCGCGATACAAACGAGCAAAACGCGCTGTCAAGACTGTGCGTGCGTTCCTTGAACGACACATGAAGTCTGACGACGTCAAGATCGGACCTAAACTGAACGAGAAACTATGGGTTCATGGAATAAAGAATCCTCCTGCACGAGTAACTGTTACAGCAACAAAAGATAAAGATGGAGTTGTCAAAGCAGAACTTGAAGGATATGCATATGTTGATTTCAAGATAAAGGAGAAAACTCCTGATAAGAACGCAAGCATGCAGGAAAAGCTCAAGCAGAAGGTTCAAGATGCGAAAGGCGGTCCTAAACAAGAAGAAGATAAGGAGCCTGCTAAGCAGGAAGAGGATCAGAAATCAGCTACACAGGGTCAGCCTTCTGCTTCACAGGATGCTGGGAAAGGAGTTGTTAAGAAAACAACAACAAAAGCAGCAACTGAAAAGCAGAGTTCCACTAAGCAAACTTCTTCAAAGAAGACTGCTAGCAGCAAGAAGACTTCAACAAAGAAATCAACAACTTCCAAGAAGTCTGCCGAAGAGTCTTCTACGAGTGGTTCTCGGAACGCTGGAAACTCTTCTTCTGCTAAAAAAGAAGACTGATCTTTTTCTTCTCTTTTTTGTTTTTTTACTGGTCTGTATTGTTTTGCTTTAGCTTCTTTTCACTGTGAATCCTTTTTTTGTCGTACTCAACAAATTTCTGTCGAGCATAATATCTATACTTTGTTATGTTGACGAACTCTTCTGAATTTGGCAAATTGCCTATTCGGATTCTTCACCGCCAATATCGAAACGTGTAATCTTGACTTCGCCGTTCTTTGCGATGAAGATGTAATTATCATTATCCTTCAGATTGGCAGATTTCGTCACGACTTCTGGAAGAAGCACTCTCGAACCTCTGAAATCAAGAGATGTGATGAGACTCTCCTCGTCATCATCCTGATCAACCTTATCTATACTGGCTAGAATCTCGTCAGCAGTCTGTTTGTGCTCTTTTTCATGACGATCTTTCGTCTTATTGTATAAGAACTGAGCGATCTTGGTGGAAACATCAATACCTGAATATTTAGTTATTCCTTGAAGACCTGGGCTAATGTTGATCTCGATAACAAGAGGGCCTTTATGGCTCATGAGAATATCAACGCCGCAAATCTCTGCACCGATGGCTTTAGCAGCATTGATAGCGAGTCGCTTCGTCTGATCATCAAGATCGATGGCTTCACCGGTACCACCAGTGTGCACATTAGCTCGTTTTTCTTTCACAGTCGCTTTACGCTCGAAAGCAGCAACGACCTTGTCGCCAACAACAAATGCCCTTATATCAGTGCCACCTGTCTCTACATATTCCTGAATGACGAATGGCTGCCTGAGAGAAGACAATGCATCAAGGATCGAGGATGCTGAAGCAAAGGAATCAGCGAATAACACTCCTTTACCTTGAGTCCCTTGAGGGAACTTCATCACGATAGGATAATTCAATCGTTCAAGAATGGAACGTGCAGCGCCGATAGTGGATGCCATGTATGTGGCCGGCATAGGGATATTGTTCTTTTGAAGTTCAAGCTGTGTCAAGAGCTTATCGTGAGCGATGGTGAATGCATGATGTTCAATAGGCATATAGCACTGGTTACCGGTAAGTACTGTAAGTGTTTTGAGGACATTAGCATATCGGAATGATCCTTTGGCGAAAATACAATCATATTGTGGAAGTGGTTTTCCTTTGTAGAGGATTTCTGCTTTTTCTCCGCTGAATGTAATCTCAATATATTTGATGTTTATATTATCGACACTGTCGAAGTAATTCTTCATTGATTCGATAGTCCATTGGCTTGACACGCTGCCAAGACTTACTACTGCTGCTTTCATTGTTTCCACCCCTTGTGGTTAAAACTGAATGTTATTTTTCTGTTTTTTTGAATTTGTGAAATGTTGTGATAAATCAGTTTGATCTTTGGGTTTGGTTTCATTTTTCTTATTAGGATCTATAAGGAATCCTTTACGAAGCACGTTTCGTCCGATGAGCATTGGATAACGGAGTCGTGACCTGTTGGCGATCGTGAACTTTGCATTGATTGTCTTGCCCGCAATACGGATCTTGACACGAACGATCTTGCGACGTTCTGATCCATGAGCATTGCGAATGATGCGTTCTCCAACAACAGGACCTATATTGAGTTCTTCAACAAGAGAAGCATCAATGGAGCTTTTTGTCGCTCCAGTATCGATCCTTGCCTCCACGATCCGTTCTCCTTTTTCGATGAGACAACTCACTTTCTCAACAAAGCCGACAACAGCACAATCGTCATATTCCGGATCGCCAGCGAAGGTCATGTGTAGTTAGAAATGATATGACGATTTATAAATATTGTTGAGAGAAAACAATAACTGAACAAAAATGTTCAATTAAAAAAAAGTGTTCAAGAAATGACTGTGATGTCTTTTTCAGTCACTGAGTCCCTATCATTCTCAACAGCGTTCCTACAAACATCTTCCATATTTTCAAGGAACCGTCTCGTATTCTTGAATGACTTTTCATAGACTTTTTTGATCGCGTCGTCAGAAACAAGCTCTTCACCGCCTTCCAGACGACTCCTGACAAGAGCGATAGCATCATTTTGTGAGAGTTTCTTGAGAGAAATGATATTTTCTCCTATCTTTTCCTTGAGAGATTCGCTTATAGGACTATCAGCAAATGCGCTATCCATGAATAAGACTGCTTTGAAATGTCCATCTTCATAGTATTTTTCGATTTTGGAGCAATCTTTAGCGTTCATCGTGTTAGCTTCATCGACAATAAGGATGACATTCTTCGCTTTGACACCGAACGATTTTTTTAAAGCTCCATTAGCGCCGATAAGTAGTTTCTCGTAGTTGAATGCACGATCTTTCCTGCTTCGGTGGATGCGTGCGATCTTGTTCTTTCCTGAGAATTCATTGATGATATATGTGAGAATCGTTGTTTTTCCCTGACCGAAATCACCTTCGAGATAGATTATCTCACCATCATTGATCATCTTGATAATGCTATCGATCTCTTTATCGTAGCCGATAACTTCATCATCGAAAAATCCTGGTTTGATCGTGAACGGATTGTATGTGTAGTCTAACCTTTCGAACCATGTCTTCTGATGTGCCATAATGATTTTCACCTGTGATTTCTGATTGCGTTGCTGAAACGTTCATTTCTCCTCTTCGAACTCTGCATGACATTCCGGACACTCGTTATCGTCTTCAGAGACGATTGCGCCGCAGTTGCTGCAGAACATTTCATGTGCTGGTCGTCGGTAATACTTGCCGACTTTCACGATTTTATTGCCGTGTTCATCAAAGAGTTCTTTCTCAACAGTCGTTTTCTCAGTAGAAATATTTGTTTCGAGCTCTTCTTGTTCTTTATTGCTGAGTTTAGTATCAATAATCTTGATATGTTTCTCTTCTACAGTCTCCTTGTCATCTTCAAACATTTTCTCGAAAACCCTGTGGAGGTTGATAAGGAATCGTTTCATATTCTTATCTGACTTCTTGAAGATTTCTTTGACGATTTTAGGGCTGATAAGCGCATCTTCATCATCCTTATCTTCGTCAAGGCGTTCGAACGCTATGTCGATAGCAGTGTTTTCATCCAGCTTGTCAATGCGAATGACTCGTCGTCCGATACGATTGTACATGCTGTCAGAGAATGCGCACTCGCTCATCTTTGTTGTCGTGAACACTATTGATTGGAGATATCCTTGATCGAAATAGTGCTTGAGACGCTCAATATTCACTTCGGATAATTCTTCGGCATTATCGATGAGAAGAATCATTCCTTTCGGCTTGTTTCCTAATAGTTTTCCTGAGAGACCGTTCTTTTTTCTGAGTAGCTCTTCCATGTCAAGCGTCTTGGTCAGTTTTCTCGCATTGACATAAATTATCCTTCCTTTGAAATCATCAATTATCTTTCTTAAGAATCGTGTCTTACCACTACCTGATTCTCCTTCAATGACTAGAAGGGACCCTGCAGTAATATAATACAACGCATCGTTGAGATGTTGTTGTTGTCCTATGAATGCATTTGATTCTTTCATCGGATTGATGAGAAATGGGTTTTGATAATATCCGAGTTTTTTATACCATGATTCCATGAAATCCACCGTCACCCTGTAGGTATTTGTTGTGTGATGCGTAAACAATATATAAAACTTTTGCTTCTATTAAGTGGTGTTTCAAAGTAGTTACTTATTGATGAATTGCGAGTTATTGAGTTATCTGATTAGAATTGCTTGTTGTTTTATAAACTCTCTCTTGAAGTGATGTTAAGATGCTATTTTTTGCTTGTTCACACAGTATCGAATCTTCCGTCGGTAAGATCGATAAGATCTTCTGCATTGATGATGGGAATCTCTCTAGATGTCATATCATCCAGTCCTATGCGCTCACATGAGGTGTTAACATACATGTCTATGAATGGAAAATCCTGCAATGATGAGAAATCAAATGTGTTGTCCGCAAACACATACCACTTCTTATCAGGGAACCGTTCTTTGAGATACGCTGTGAATCGCTGTTTGTTCTGGCCATACTTCGTAGAGACCATGATACCTATGTTCTCGCTGGAAAGAAATTTCGCATACGCTCCTCTGA
Source organism: Nanobdellota archaeon (assembly GCA_051819805.1). Lineage (GTDB taxonomy): Archaea > Nanobdellota > Nanobdellia > Woesearchaeales > SKGA01 > SKGA01. The sequence continues at coordinate 44,109 of JBNJHD010000004.1, read as the reverse complement.
GTCGCTTGAGAATAGTCTTGACATCATCCTTTGTGAAGACTCTCTGTTTTAAGGATTTAGGATCATATGTATAGATTATCTTGTCATTTCGTATGAGAAGAGCTTTCGGGTGGAACTCGCCATCGCCGACATACAAGGCATCAGTCTCTAGAGTAGTGGTCGTCGAGCATCCGAGAATCTGGCCTTTCCTAGACGTTCGTCGAGTCTTCACGATGTGAGTGGTTATTCCTGCCTTTTCGAGCTGCGTTTTCATAGAATCAAGATTATCGATGAATTGGATTGTCGTGAACAGAGTGACTTCCCGAGGTAGTTTCTCAAGAAGAATTTCTGGTAGTTCGATCCTGACAGGGTGTTTCGCTTCTACAAACATAACGTCCATTCTAATTGTAAGGAAGAAAGATTCACATATAAGAGTTATGATATCCGCTTCTCGTTAGGATCCTAACGGTTCTGTCCAGAATGACCATATGTGAACCGTTTGCATATTACCATGTTCGCCCCACACCTCCCCAAAACCTCTCGTTGAGAGGTTTTTCTTTCATTTATAGAGCAAACGTAAATTCGATTTTTTTGTTTAGTATACAAAAGTATTCCTTTATGGACAGAGTCATCCTAACGAAATCTTTATAAAGTATCTCCGGTGGAAGATAGCTATATACTATAGTGTATTATTGTGTGGTGTGAGGTTGAAAGCGAATATATCATCCAGAGGTGTGTGGCTCTTTCTTGCTATACTCATTCTTTCGGTAACTCCAGCTCTAGCTGTCGATATAGAAGATGTCTCTTTCACGGTAGCTGGCGATGAACTCCAAGCGATCAGCTATAAGAAACCTCAAGTGGTGACTATCTCATTCTCAGTACCGGTCGAAAACGAGAGTTTGGATTCTATCACTGCTGACTTCTCACCGCTCACGAACGAACCGCAATACAAGTATGACTATGAAGAAATAGTTCTTGATTCCAATTGTTACGCGGTGTATGCTGAAGATGGTGTGACAGTCAATCAATATAATTGTACCAAAGAAGATATGGTCATGAGTCTGACCTCGGACACGATAACGATTCCTTTAGAAGTCAAGATCAATGGGACAACCAACCAAACGAATTTCACCAAAACATTTGAAGTAGATAATACTAGGCCGCAAGTCACTGATCTGAGAACCGGTTACTGTGAAGATGATACTTGTTATATCGGAAAAAATCAACGCTCAAAAGTGTTCATCGACATTGAAGATGACACTGGAACTTTTGACAGGAAGAACATTTTCTTCAAGCTAGGAAGCGATGATTATGCTCATAAAGTAAAGAATTGTAGCGGATCGCAGTGTTTCGGCTATATTTTCAGCACTGATTGCACCAGTGGAAGCTCGCTCAATCTCAACATAGGTTCTTACGGTGGTATTGCTAGCAGTGATGATGCTAGGAATCCTTTGGAAGGAAAGTTGTATCGAAGCGTCATCTGCGATGAATTCGACCCTGGAAACCAGACTATATTCACTAATGGAACAGGTGGTGCTGTGGGAACACTCATCACGATCAACCATCCGAACGCACAAATATATCCTGACCCTAAACAAGGAGACTCGATAAGGATGCACGTTCTGATTTCAGAAGATCAGACTGGAGTGTCTGCAAAGGCTAATTTCTCCTCATTGATCGGATCAAACCAGACCGTGAAAGGATCCTGCACCGAGATGACAGGTGTTGATGCGTATAATTGCAGTTGGATAGTGAGAGATATCGCTCCTGGAGAACATGAGATCGTTTTCGAGTTCGTTGATGGGGTGGGTCATGAGTATATGATGAAAAACACAGTCTATGTTGATAAAGTCAATGATGCTGACCTTCAAGAGACACCTAAATTCTTTGCTGACGTGAAAGCAGAATCAGGAGCTCCTGACGGGTATAACAGGATAGCTTTAGGTCTGGCACAAGATGCGACTCCTCGGTTTCACTTTCCCTTATTCGCCACCTACACTCGCCAGATAAATACAGGGTTTGGTGGTTATGATATTGAAGTATTATCCAGTTCCATCCAGAAAAATTGCATTATGGAGTATCCTAATGGATCGCGAGTGTCTGCACTGTTATTTGATGATTTTATTATACGAAACCACTATCCTCGAAATACTCCTGAACGAAACGATAATGCAATTGACATATTATTTTCTGATAATTCTAATTATCTGCCTGACGCTGCAACAATCTATTGTAATGTTTCCTCATATGTGAGGGATAAGAACTCTAATACAGTATATCAGAATCCTACTGAATTCCAAGTCGCTATTCCTTTGAAATTCAAGAATTCCGCCCTAGGCGACCTTGCACCTGGTGAACGCTATGCAGAGAAAATCCGTGAGCTTGAAGATTCTCTTGAAAGTCATGCTGATTCTCTGGAAGTTATAAAAGAATACCATAGTTATGCTCAAATGTTGTGTGAACTTAATGAGATGATCAAAACAGCAAAAGGAGTTTCTGCTTCTGGAACAGGTGTTGGTAAGGCTGTAGAAGAAATTCCTCAGACACAAAGTATTGGTAAAGTTATTAAAGAATTATTTGGTGTGGTTCAAGATACTCTTGATGACATCTCTTCATCAAAAACAAGTAATTACTTACAAAAATTGATGGAAGCTAGTTGCTATCTTGCTAAGTGTGATATGCCTGATGTTAGTGGGGAATGGACTGATTCAGTGAATGATTTCATCTCTTTTGATTCTTCTGGCACAGAAAAAGATGGTGTTGGTGGAGCATTACAAGATCTTGGTTCGCAAGCGACTCAAAATGTTCTCACATTGAATCCTGAGGAAAGTTTCATCTCATCGGTTATTACATTATGTTTGCCAGGGATGATCCATCACTATGCAGAATACATATCTATGCTTTGTGGAAAACTCATTTGTATGAAACAACAAGCATCAATGGGATTATCTATTTCAACCTGTGAAATGATGCATGGTAGATACGTTTGTACAGCAGTTGTTGATGAACTTGTCGAATTGTTCGGTCCGACAAGAATATTATCTAATCTGATGGATAATATTGATGCAATGCTACAAAACATCGTTCCTAATCTATTATCGGCAGTTCTTGATAATTTTTATTGTAATTCTCAACAAGGCAAAGAGTTCTCTGGTGATTTCATGGATTGGATTGATATTCTTGTTTGTCGTATTCCAAAAGCGTTCGGTGAGATAAAAAATCTTGAAGAAGGAATGACACAATCAACATATAATTTCAATTTTGATACTGCTTCTGCACGTTGTTCATACGCAACTTGCGATATACAAGAGGATCCTGATGGTTGTGTGGAAGAAGCAAAAGAATATGAAAAGGTTTCCGACATTTCAGGAATTCTTGATTATGTAACTGATATAAGCCAAGAATCAGAATATACATTCAACATCAACGCGCTTGAAGGACCTGAAATCCCTGAAGGGTTACTTGAGAAAGTATATGATAAACCTGTTTCAATGACTGATTATGAAGAAAGTTCTCATATTGATTTTGAGAATTATCAGGGTGCTTCAGATTATGCTGAATCTATGGCATTGAATGATCCATCCCTTGATTTGGCCCGTTCTGAGGGTGTTCCTATTGAATATACGGATATTTATGCCGATTATGAATTAGAATATGAAAATGATAAGAAAGCTCGAGAGAATTATGAGAAAGATAAAGAAGAATGGGATGAGAAACTTGAAAATAGCGATTCTGAAGATATAGATAAATATTGTGAAAAAAATGATGATGGAATTTGTAATGAGTGGGAAGCGAATAAAAAGGAAAATGATGATGCTGTGCAAGAGACTATCAACTGGGCAGTTGATGTAGGAGTCTCGGTTCTCATTGACAATACTAATATCGATGAATTCATATCATTATCTAATATATTCCCTGGTGCAAGTGAATGGATTTCAGAAAATCTGGATATGGAAACTTGGTCGAGTAAAGTATGTAATTTTGGCAGGATGACATCTGGAGTTGAAGAAGAAGGTTCAGGATCGGTTGTTCAATGCGAAGGAGGGATGTGTATGCCTGTACTGACAATGGCAGGGGAAGGATTTAAATTAGATGATGAGACTGCTGAAAAGTTCAACTCAAAATACGTCTATACTATTGTTTTCCACGCAGGAAATGTTGTTCCTGCTAACGAAAATGTTGAAGACATCACCTTCGAACTCTATCTTGATGGAGAAAACCGTAAATACTTCTCCAGTGAAGATTCTGACAAGATAACTTTGCCTTTCCATTCCATATTGAGAATCCAAGAAGCCTTCAAAGCTAACACGACATATAATCAGATTTGCGCGGAATTCGATAGACCATTTCCTCCTGGAAAATCTAACCTTGAGGATACATTTTGCCGACCTTTAAAAGTTGATTCTACTGGTGTTAGTGCTTTTGATACTGGTAGCAGAGCACCTGCTGATTATCTTGATCCTGATACGACTAGAAGTAAATCTACTGCAAAAGGCACTTTATCCGATTATTCGTTTGACTAAAAAAAGAGGATTCGCATGAAACAACATTTTCACAACAAAGGTCAAATAACAATTTTTGTCATTATAGGAGCAATCCTGCTTCTAGGAGTAGGACTATTCATTTTCCTGAGTCAGGACATTCAAAGTGAAAAACCTGCAGTTGACGTTCCGGATGTCTCTCTTGAAGCACGACCTGTTATCGAATTAGTATCTCAATGCCTTGATTCAACTGCTAAAGAAGCACTATACAAAGTAGGACAACAAGGAGGATATACGCAACCTCTAGAGGTAAGCTATCCTGCGCACAAAGGAGAAGCAGTTGATTATACTCCGTTCTCAGTACCTTACTGGCGACACTTGACCGATGATCAATGTTCCTCCCCATCAGGTTGCGACGCGACAGAACAACCGGGTTTGTGTGATTCCATCTCTAAAACGTGTAATTATATGCCTCGTTCAAGGACGTCTTCATCGAGTGTTGAAGAGAACCTTGAATCTTTTGTACTTGATAATATAGGTACTTGTATTGATGGTTTCTCCTCTCTTGAGATGTATGAAATCGAAGAGAATGGAGAACCTGAAGTCAATGTGATTCTTGCCAATGGAAAAACTGACTTTGTCCTTAACTATCCTATCGAGATTCGTTCACTCACTCAAGAAGGAAACAAAAAAGAAGTCGAACGATTCAGGGCGAGTTTCGATGTTGATCTCGTAAATATGTATAGACTGGCTGATGAGATTGTAGCTTATGAACGAGAACACAACATCTATGAAGGAAAAACATTGGATCTCATCAATATGTATTCTGGACTTGATCAACAGTTACCTCCTACTTCTGAATTGATGATTGTCGATAGAAAAAATCCTGTTTGGATACATGAGAATGTCAAACTCTTGATGGAAAATGAAGTTCTTCCTTATATGATGCTCATGTCTGTCGCGAATTCGAATAATCCAATGACTATCAATAAGAAAAATGATTCTGATTCTTATAATCCCTACGTTCAAGGAATCTACAAAGGATTCTTATTCGCACCTTCAAAAACAAGTTACTCTTTTAATGTGTTCCACAAATATACTTTTTCACCAATCCACCTGATGATCGATGATGGTGACCAACTCATACAAGGAAAAAAATTAGTTCCTGAAGGTGATGGTGAAGGTGGAGTGCAGGATATGCTTAATCTATTCATGGATATTATTAGTTTTGTCATGAAAGATTATAGATTCTCATACGATGTCAGTTATCCTATAGTTATAGAAATTGAGGATCCTGAAGCATTCAATGGTAACGGATATACTTTTCAGTTCGCTTTAGAAGTGAACATACGTGATAATCAGATTGCATACAGGAATTTCACTCAACCATCTTATCCTGTTGAATTCCAAAGTAATATCGGAAGTTATGATCTTAGACCAAAACAGAACATAACAATAAAGTCTTTTGACAAAAGAACTGGGGAGCCTCTTGAAGGAGTTTCGGTAAGCTATACTTGTGGTGATGAATACGATATTGGCGCAACTACTTTCGAAAATAATGATGCAGTATTGACTGACAGATTCCCTTACTGTCAGTTCGGTGGTTTTATAACGTTCAAAAAATTCGGTTATATGGGAACTTCCATACAGTATAACAACCGAGATGATGGTCTTAATGAAGAATTCGAAGTTAGTCTTTGGCCCCTAGAAGAAAAAGAGCTTTATCTGAAAGTAAGATCTCCGCATAATGTTTCTCAATTGGAGAATGATCCACAGAATTTCATGTTGAATTACCAAACTGCTGCTAGTGCTCTGAACCCATCACAAACAGCATTCTTTTCAGTTAAACGACAACCTACCTCTGCATACGAGACTCCTGTTCCAGTTGTTGGTTTTGCACAGTTTGTCGGACAGAATTCTTCAGCATTTGCAAACATGAACCAGTCATTAAACACGCTTGGAGAAGATGTAGATGGACATCTTGAACAATCGTACTTGGAAGGGAAAGTATCCGATGATGAACTGAATCTAGCTAAGGAAAGCATTGACTACGCTAAACAAGACTTGGTGAATACTTCCGAAGAAGAATTAGATAAATTGCAATCGCATACTATGCAGTTTGTTCCGGGAAACTACACTGTTGATTTGACTCTCTTATATAATGACCTGATTCATATTGAGGAATACGAAACTGACGATGTCACATATCCTGAACAAAATTTCACTACATGGCTTCAAGGAGCGAATACGTTTAACTTCACTCTTACTGAAGAAGATGTTTATAACAATGATTCGATAACATTTTTCATGCTAGAAATTCCTCTTCCTGCCGCTTGGGAGCCGGGTCTTCTTTTTGATAAATGTGATTCTGATGAACTTCCTGATTGTAGATTGGAAAATAGTTGCACTTATGATAGTGCTTTCAAAAATAACAGTACTGATTACTGTCTTCTTGCAGCACTATATCAGCAAGGATACGTTGCTGTAATGAAAAATATTCCTGATCCTGTCGAATATCAAGATGGAAGAGAGTCTCTTATCAAACCGATCATTGATTGAATACTTTGACCAACAGTTTTTTATTCTAGTCCTTATTATCTTAGTTCCACAATGAAACTCGACGGACGAGAATTCGATACGATAGATGGCACTGAGGAGAACCTCTTCAACTATATGGACACGCTCGAGAAAGAAGTGATCACCAAGAATGTTGCTGAGGATGGCATTCCAGAGTATGACAATGATAAGTATTGCTTGCTTTTGGTTCATGGTCACGCCATACTTCTCCCCAAAGAAGCACGCGAGACTTTCGAATCAGAAGGGTGGATCGAATACTTAGACTGATCCAATAAGATATTTTTTATTTTCGTCTACTAAACTTTATAAACTCGTTCTCCTCATACACTATCAAGGTGGGTATTATCACGAAGACCAAAAAAACCAAGAAGAAAAATTCCTCTGCGAAGCGTGTGAAGAAAATATTGTTTTGTATTGTAGGGGTAATTATGCTATTACTGGCCATATACTTAGTTTTCGGACTGAAAGTCCACTTCATCTTCAATGAAGAGATGAATCTTGATATGGATCCTTCTGAGAATTCATACTCTATAGTCAATGATGATACCTCGTCTGTGACATTCACATATACTGCCGATACACCTGTAGTGTGTAAAGCTTACTGTAGACACCAATTCATTGATCTCTCAACTGGACAAGTGATTGAAACAAGGAACACTACTGATCCTCAACATCATAAATCCACATATGATCTTCCCACTCCAGAATATGGTAGTGGGCAGAAGATCTATCAATTCCAAGTCAGTTGTCAGAGTAAAAAAACTGATTTATGCAGGTCTTCAGAAAAGATATATCGGAAAACATCCCTTGTAATTGTCAATTATAATCTTAGCGAAGAAGAACAACTATGGAAAAAATCTATTCTTCCGGTTCTACAACAAGCCATTGATGAAGAAAGTGTCGTTCTCACAATCCTTGAACAAGCGAGAATACTCTCTATAGATATCTCTGAACAACTGGAACACGAAACGCCTTCTGAACTAGAACAACTGCAGAACACAAGCGATCAAGTAGAACGTGTTCACGCTGAATTCTTGAACAACATCATCTCAACACTTGAACTTTGGGAGCATGAGCGCTACCTTGATATCAGTCCACAGAAGAATATGGAACTAGCAACTCAGACAGCAACACTCTCGCGAGAAGCTGATGATCTCAAAACTACCCTTTATTATATCACTTCAAAATGGAATCAGAGCATCAAGCTGCTAGATTACTTACACGATAAGGATGTCTTGTTCAACGAAGTGCAGACGTTCTATAAGAAATCGCTCAATTCATCAATGTATAACAACGGACTCGTGCTGAAACGCAATGTCACGAGACTGGCAACAGCACCGCTAGATGGTAAAGTAGGAACGCTTGAAGATTTTTCTGATAATCTCTCTTCGCATTTATCGCAGGTCGAAGATTTTCTCACTAATCATACGCAGAGAAAGAATCATTTCCTGAAACGAATCAACACAACAAACATTATCGCACTTGATGTTATCGAAGAATACAATTCAACGCTCGCACAAGAACTGACTTTTGACACGAGTAATCTATCAAACGTCTGCGGTGCTCAACAAGAACTCGTTAAAGCGATGGAAAAGCATAACTTGGATGCAGTGCATTATCAAACCACCACAAGACCATATCTCGATAATACGACCGTAACCGAAGAGGTCTGTACATACTATCAGGATCATTTGTATCTCGATGTCACCAACGGAACAACTGAGAATTTCGAGCTCAATGAGAGTTATGAGAACATAACAATTGACGGTTATGGCGTGTTCAACTATTCAACAATCACTGATAAGGAGTTTGAACGGCTCTGCCTGCTCGATGGATCACGACTCATTCCCGAACATCAACTCTACTATTGCACGAGTAATTATACTTATGATGATGGATTCTTACACGAGATTATTATCGATTCGTACAAACCAGTAATGGTGGAAAATGTCACTGTCTCTTCTTCTCTACCTCAAATGGTTCCTGAAAACGAACCACGGTGCTGCTTTAAAAATGATTGCACGACCTGCTGTGATGCTAACGGGAATTGTGAGAACAATCATCCTATTATATTCGTCCACGGCCATGCTTTAAGCAAGTACAACAGTCCAGAACTCTCATTGATAGCATTCTCGCAGATGCAGGATGCGCTCCAGGATGAAGGATACATCAATGCAGGAGAAATCGCTGACGAATCAGAATTGTTCACTATACCTGAAAATGATTGGGGACGAGTCGATACTCCGATTAGTGTAAGGGTGAGCTATTATTACATGTCTCATTTTGATATTGGTGATAGTGCTATCGTCACACAAAAGACTGAAAGGATAGAGAATTACGCCCTGCGACTCAAGGAACTCGTTGATCTCGTCAAATACAGATCCAGTAGTGATAAAGTCATTATCATCTCCCACTCAATGGGGGGGCTTGTGTCAAGAGAATACTTGCGACTTTTCGGCTCGGAGGATGTGGATACGCTTGTGATGATAGGAACGCCGAATTACGGTATTGAAGGTTCTGTAAATAAATACTGTTCAGTTACAGGGGCATCAAAGGAATGTGAGGATATGGGAACAGGTAGTTTGTTCCTACGACGACTCAATGCAGCTCAGCAAGATGGTATTTCAGGAACTGAAGTGTATACGATCAGAGGGAGTGGTTGTGAAATGGATGATGGTAGGGATGGCGATGGAGTAATACTCGCTGAGAACGTGCCGCTGGACTTCGCGACGAACTATCTTGTCAATGGCTCTTGTCCTGATAGCTTTTTTGAGGATACGATGCATACAAGACTGGTCAAGCCCGAAGAATACCCTGAAGTCTATGAACTTGTTCTTGAGATTCTGAATGAGTGATTCGGAGATTTTTTATATTTGAACTGGTTCTCCTCTTAAGAAGTGACACTCAAAAACTATTTGTTATTGGAAGATACTTCAACAAAGGCTATCTATGATGCTATAGAGATGTCCTTTCTCATCTATCATAAGAGATTCACTAGCGAACAATATGTCGTTCCTTTACAGAGTATGAATATGGCAGGTGCAAATGATCCAATCATAAGTCCTGAATTATATAATGCTGAAAACGTGAATGATCATATTGTTCTCAATCGTTTGAATCGGGTTGAGGCATATGTTATCCTTAACGAGGTTGATGATTTTATCATGTTTTCAGAAGATCGTAGATATATTCGTGATTCCTTAGATGAAAAACTTCTTAATGAGTATAAGAATACCTTCTGAATAGTATGATACTCTATTTCGCACCTATCAACCTGCTCGGCAACCATGCCTTCAGGCATTTCCTTCTCAAACATGGCGCTGATCATGTATTTACAGAACTCATTCTCGAACGAGACCTCTTCGATAATCAGGAGAAGCGAAACAAGCTCACTATCATCAAAGGGGATGAGGCGAGAACGATCGTGCAGATAGGAAGCGGAGATGCAAAAGCAGTCGCGCGAATGGTCGAATACGTTACCAAGAGCCACCCAGATGTTCCTGAAATCAATATGAACATGGGATGTCCGCAATCGACACTGGTCCGCGAAGTCTCCTGCGGAGGGCTGCTCAAGGATATTGAAGCGATGAGTCGTATAGCTGGTGCGCTTGTTGATGCGTGTAGATTACACAGGGTGACACCAAGTGTAAAGGTGCGGCTTGGGCCGGACAACGAAAGGGACACGTTGGAAGATTACGCTAGTGTGCTTGAAGAAGCTGGTATCAAGAAGATCTATGTGCATGCAAGGCGGCTAGGACAGGGCTATCATCTTCCTGCAGATTACGCTCCGATTAAAGAAGTTATTACACATCATCCTGATGTTGAATTCATCGTCAATGGTGATGTGGATAGTTATGCTGCCGCTAGCAAGGTCATGAACGAGACTGGTTGCCATACTTTGATGATTGGACGGGCGGCTCTTCACAATCTACTCGTATTTGAACATATAAAAAATGAAGTTCCATCACGGACTCAGGAGTTCGCACCGCTGATAAATGATCCTTCGCTTGAAACAAGAGAAGATGGTAAGACATACTGTGCTCAAGAAAAACTCTATGCGATAAAGGATTTTATCGATATTTCCATGAGAAACGAGCTTCCCGCAAAGACTGCCAAACGCAATATCATGATGATGCTCAAAGGAATCAGCGATGTAAAGCTGCTTCTCAGGGAAATCAATGAAGCGAAGTCACTTTCAGAGATCAAAATATCACTTGAAAAACACCCCTTTACATGAAGTGGAAAATTGTATACTGAGATACATAAGAAGCGAAAAGTTTATAAATTATGTATTTATAAATAGTAGTACAATGGATCCTTCACAGTATGCTGATTTTCAAACAGAACGGGACCTCGTCAACTGTGGTCTGACACAAGATTCGATCAACGCGATAAAATCGACTTCTGTAGTGACGCACAACGGTGCACAGCACATCGTTCCTGAATCGCAGACTGGACGATTCGACCATGCGGAAGTTCGTGGTAGTGAACAAGTGGCTTCACAAGAGTCTTCTTCACAATCGCAAGAATACTATCTACGCATTCAACTAGATGACCAGCAGAGAATGTTCTCACGATTCAAGAATTATTCAGACAAGCGGATTTCAGCTCTTGAAAAAGGACTTAGTGATGCAATCAAAGAACTTAATGACATAAAGCAGCAGATGGAAACGCTCAAGAGCAATCAGAGAGCGCAAGTCAAGGCACAACAGAATGTCGAACCCCGAACGCAGTCCCCAGATACCAGCACCCAGACCCCTGGGTACGGTGCAGCAGATAACGGTGTTCATAACACTGCACAGCAGAACTCCAGTTCACAGAGTGCTTCTGAAGACAAGCCTATCGATCGTAACAAGACAGCACCTGCTGATGTGAAGGTCGAGAGCATCTTCTACTGTGGCTATCAATAATACTTTTTTTCTTTTCAATTGTCTTCTTCTTTATCTCTACTTCATAATTTTCATTCAACATAGAATAAGACTCGTAAGAATCCTAGTCAGAATCGACATACTCTTCCATGTACATCTTCGTGATGAGTGAAGCGTAAGAGAGAAGCAGTGGCCCGAGAATCAGACCGAGAATACCAAAGATAGGAAGACCGATAAAGACACCGACGAGCGTGATGAGAGGGTGGATCTCGCCGAACTTTCTCTGCAAGTAAGGACGGGTCAAATAATCACTGAATCCAAGGATTGAACCCCAAATGAGAATACCGAAACCAGCAAGCATGTTCTGCTCGACAAAAACCTGGTATATGCTTGTAGGAATCCATATCATAGGGACACCGACGATAGGAAGAAGTGAGAATATAAACCCTACAAATCCCCAGAACAGTGCACCTTCAATACCAAAAATTACAAAACCAAGTCCTAAGAAAACACCTTGAAGAAGAGCGATAAGCCCAGTGGAGATAACTGTGGATGTGGTCACTCGTTTGAACTCATCAAACAATTTCTCCCTATTCTTATTGTTGAATGGGACGAATTCCTTGATTTTTTCCGACAAAAACTGATGATTGATAAGCATGTAATACAGGACAAAATACATGATCATCCATGTGATGATCATTCTCGTGATATTATTCACTGCCGAGAGGAGCATATTGCTGATAAAACTGCTTGCTTTGCTCAACACGTCATTGACAACACCTGTGATGTTGGCGTCTGCAAATATCTCTTCAAGGTTTTTCGCTCCCTCTATGATAGCTTCCTTGCTATCAAGCGTGTTACCGACCTGATCGACAAGCGATTTGATAGCGAATGAGAATGGGATGATGAGGATCATGAACGAGATGATAATAATAATAGTTGCAGCCAGTACTTTCGAGCACCATCTCTTCTTTGAAAGATGAAGGTATAATGGCTTGAAAAGCACGAAGAGGATGAACGCACCGAGAAGACCTTTGGCATACGGCCAGACAGCATACGCGAGAAAACCCAGGACTACGATAAGAAGGAGTGTCGCCAGATTCTTGTTGAACTGCTGAGTGTGCTTCATCATCATGTTCTTCAAAAACTATTATTTATAAACTCTTTGGCATGATCATCTACTACTAACAAGGGAAATCATTAAATATCTTTGTTAATTAGAATTTAATATGGTTCTACGATCACTCTCAGTAATATTGGAAAACTATATTCCCCGAAATGGGAATATCTCTGCGCTGAAAACATCAAGAAAATATCTTGATGCACTTAAAGAAGGTACTATAGATCATATTTCAAGAGGTTTGATGAACCGGCTGATTGAAACATATGATATTCCACCAGATGAATTCTATTCGCTGTTGACAAGAGATGAAACGGGATACGATCCTGCTGATGATCCCGACCAAGAATTGCTTCACACCTTTGAACAAGGGGCGAGGTTCAGCAAACCCCTCGATCGAGAGGTTGCTATCAATGACTATCTCACTAAAGAGAACATGGTTGATATTCTCCGTATGAATGAACACACAATCCTTGTGCCAGGAAAACTATCGCGGGCAGTGTATAACTTCGCTAATTATTTCGCACAAATCTATCCTCTCTATGCGAAACTGACAGGGACACTTGATGAATTCCCTATAGTCAATGAACATGGTCAATCTATAGCTCCAACCGATTTTGTCAAGATTGAAGGTCATGAACGTGATAGGACGATAAGCCTTTATTCTGAAGACTTGCCTCGGACAGTCAGTCGGCTGTACACTCGTAATGATTTATGGAAGAGAAGGTATGAAGAGAATCCTGAAACGATCAGTGGGTATAAAGAGCGTTCTGTAGCGACTAATTATAATGAGTTCATCATTGAATTCAAGAAACCGCTCTCTCAGAGAGTAATAGATGATGTTGAACGGGATATATATGCGGACTCGTTATTCACTACGATCCAACAAGGTTATGGTAATGTGTGGCTTACCCAAAATATGTGGATGAGTGGATACTCGCGAGATGGTAACCAAAAACCATGGAGAAATAACCGACCAATCTTCGTCTTTGACGATCAGTCATCACTTAGGATGAGACTCTACCCATTTCAGGTAGCAACACCTTGGATTGGATCCTCATTTGACCAATACAGACCGACTGTCGATCAGATGCAGTTACTTAACCGACTTGTTTATCGTATCAATCATCCCGAACAATAAAGGAATTATCGTCCTCGTCGGAACGGAAAGATACCAAGAGCGTACTTGAACTTATTAGGGTTTTCAGGAAATGTTCCTTCATTCACTTGACGAACTTCTTCAATCGTATAGAATGCTCTGGGATTATGCTTGAGGATGATGTTGACCACTTCTTTGATTTTTTTCGATTGCACGATCGTGAAGATGATCGTGGACTTGCTTTTCGAACCTGCAGAATCAACAACAGTAGAACCGAATCCTTTTTCTTTCAACTCTTTTTGCAGAGCAGCAGGGGAAGTTTTTGTTATTGCTCTGATAAGGACTTTACCCAAAGAAATCTTTTCAGAAAGTGTCATGCCGATATATGTGCCTAAACCAAAACCTGCCGCATATGCAATTATCCACACCGCATTACCGAGATCGCCCATTATTTTTCTTGCGACAAATGCCCAAATGATCATTTCTATGAAACCTATCATCGGCGCTATATTCTTAAAACCCTTAGCGACCATACCAACACGCATAGTACCTAATGTCATCTCGAGAATTCTAGCTATGAGAATAATTATCGGCATGATGATCATGTAAATATCCACTCGCTTCCAACTGCTTCTACAACCATCACTATTCACCATCTATTGCTGCAAGTCAATGTATTGACCGAGCGCTTTGCGAGAACGCTTCCTGTTTTTATAGTTTTTGATGATAGGATAGTTCTCTTATACTCACCGTTCAATTTATAAAAAGAATATGAACTCTGAGTTGCCCAATGGTAAAGAAAACAAAAATAGTAGCGACAATATCTGATCTCAATTGTGACCCTGAATTTATCACAGAACTTCACAACAATGGCATGGATGTCGTCAGACTCAACACGGCACACCAGAATCACGAGCAGACGAGAAAAGTCATTGATGATGTAAAGAAGGTTTCCGATCGTATCGGAATACTCCTTGATACGAAGGGCCCTGAAATAAGGACGACAAGTTGCGATCAACCGATCGAAGTCACAGAAGGACAGGAAATCAAGGTCAAGGGAGGATTTGACACTGTGTGTTCTCAAGAGTGTATTTGCATGTCACACGAAAATTTCTGCCATGATGTTTCAATAGGTAATCGCATCCTTATTGATGATGGAGAGATGCAACTGACTGTCAAGGACAAAAAAGATGATTATCTAGTGTGCAGAGTAGATAACAGTGGTGTTATCAAGAAGAGAAAAAGTGTCAATGTTCCAGAAGCGAATCTATCCTTACCTTCTCTCACGCAAAAAGATAAGGAGTATATCAAGTTCGCGGTCAACAATGAAATTGACTTCATCGCACACTCATTTGTCAGGACGAAAGAGGATGTATTGGCTGTTCAGGAAATCCTTGATAAGCATGAGAGTCCCATCAAGATCATCGCAAAAATAGAGAACAAGCAGGGGGTTGACAATATCGATGAAATACTTGATCACGCGTATGGTGTGATGGTGGCACGAGGAGATCTCGGAGTAGAGATAGAAGCAGCAAAAATCCCCGGAATCCAAAAAAAACTTGTCGAGAAATGTCTCGCAAGACGACGACCAGTCATTATAGCAACACAGATGATGCACTCGATGATAGATCATCCACGAGCGACAAGAGCGGAAGTCAGTGATGTGGCAAATGCGATCTATGATGGTACAGATGCTATTATGCTCAGCGGAGAGACTGCGTATGGAAAATATCCTGTTGAAGCGGTCAAGACGATGTCACGTATCGCAACTCAAGTTGAAGCGCAAATAGAACCTATAAATGATATTGCCGCACGAAAGATCAACAATGAGATTTCAGCATACCTCGCTAAAGCTGCAATAAGGGCAACACTCAAACTACCTGTCAAAGCGATTGTCATCGACACGATGAGTGGACGGACTGCTCGATACTTAGCGACATACCGCGGAAAGAAACCTGTGTTCGCTTATTGCTACGATAATAATGTCATGCGACAACTCTCGCTTTCCTACGGAGTGTATGCAGATTTTCTCTCAGGAGCGAATGGAGTTAGCGATTTTCTCAAACGAGCGATTCCTAAACTTGTCGAACAAGGCTGTTTTGAGAATAAGGATCTGATAGTCATTCTAGCGGGCAGTTTCGGACTTAATCATGGAGCTTCATTCATTGAGGTCAGCACTGCTGAGAACATGCAACAAAGAGATTGAGTCCTGTAATACTTCTTTTCTTTCTTTTCTTTTGTTACAGAGATTTTATAAATATCTGAAATGTTGACTAACTCATGGTTGCACGATACGATGTTAGTATTTTCTTATTCACACGAGATCTTCGGCTTGATGATAACTCAGGACTTCTCAAAGCATTAAGGGAATCAAAGTCAGTTATTCCACTTTTCATCTTCAACCCGAAACAAGCTGGTGGTCACGAGTACTTCAGCAGTAATGCGTTCCAGTTCATGATAACATCGCTTGAAGATCTTGACAGGAGATTACATGATCAGGGAGCATGGCTGAATGTAGCGTATGACACGCCGGAAAAAACCATCGCGGAACTGATAGAACGAAGTGGCGCGGATGCGCTCTTCATGAACAAGGATTACACTCCATTCGCCAAACAACGTGAGGAACAGCTCTGCAGACTGTGCGAGAAGCACGGGATCGAATGCCATATCGTGGACGATCATCTTCTCCAACCATCAGAACAGACCTTGAAACAAGACGGAACACCATACACTGTTTTCACTCCTTTTTTCAGGAACGCAAAGCTGTTTCCCGTCAGAAAACCACGACCGTTTCCAGTTGATGCTCGCTTTTATACAGTCAAAGGCATGAACCAGTTGAACGATATCATATCGCAACTGTTCACGACAAAAAATGAAGACTTGGCTGTCAATGGAGGACGGACAGAAGCGCTTGAGATGCTCAAGAATATCAAACGATACAACGAGTATGACATGGAGCGTGACTTTCCAGCACTAGATGCGACAACAAAATTGTCTGCGCATCACAAGTTCGGAAACATCTCCATCAGGGAGAGCTATCGTGCGATCAGCAAAGCATTCGGCAATGAGCATCCACTAGTCAGGCAACTCTACTGGAGAGACTTCTTCACGACAATAACGTATCACTTCCCGCATGTCATGGGCGAGACATTCAAAGAAGTCGACGAGAATGGGCTGTGGAATAATGATGTGGAACTTTTCAAAACATGGTGCAACGGAATGACAGGATTTCCTATAGTTGACGCTGGTATGAGAGAACTAGTGACAACGGGCTATATGCACAACCGTGTTCGTATGATCGTTTCGAGTTTCCTGACAAAAGACCTGCACATCGACTGGAGGTGGGGGGAAAAGTTCTTCGCAAAGCACCTTGTCGATTACGATCCGGCAGTCAATAACGGCAGTTGGCAATGGGCGGCAAGCACTGGCTGTGACGCACAACCATATTTTCGCATTTTCAATCCGTGGCGACAGCAAGTGCGATTTGACAAGCATACAGAATATATAACGAAATGGCTTCCAGAACTTAGCGATCTCACTCCGAAACAGATCCATGACATCGAGAATACGACTGTGGATGGTTATCCTAAACCCGTTGTTAACCACACGCAGGAACGAGACATTTCGCTGACACGATTCAAGTTGGCGATGAAAAAATAATTCTCACTTATGATATGGGATGCGGTTCCACAAGGTCACTACGCGGTATACTTGCTCAGTTAACAGAAGTCGAGCAAGCTCGTGAGGAAAGGTCATGGGAGAGAGCGATAAACGGCCGGAAAAATCCTTCTTGAAACTCTCATCAAAACCGTGGGCGTCACCGAGGATGAACACGACATCACGATCAGATTTTTTTTCGTTTTCGAGCTTGTCAGCGAATCCTGTGGTAGTTAGTGTCATGCCATACTCATCAAGCAAGAAAAAGGTTTTTTCAGGATGTGTGTTGACATAGGATTTGATGCGTTCCTGCTGCTTTTTCAGATCGCTATCACTCCATTCGATAACGGAATAGCGGATGTTGTGATGAACTAATCTGCGTTCATACTCGTCAATAAGGGATTTGACATGCTTATCCTTGACTTTGCCGAAGCAAATGAGCTTGAATTTCATTGTGAGGATGTCTCCTTGGCAAGAATCGCTTCAATAATATGACCTTGCAGGATGGAAGCTGCAATCATCACGACCATGAGAACGATAACGAATACAGTGCCGAAATATGATATCATGACTGGCAATAAGGGAATCTTGACAGCACGGTTATAGAGGAACATACTGATATGACTCCACGAAGCTCCTTTCTGTTGCAAATCAGCAAGCCATGGATACCACATATAAATAGCTCCTGAAGAGATGATGCCTGCTCCGATAGCAACAAGAGTTCCTTTTACTCCTGAATGGCGACCGAGAATCCTTGCCAGACGTTTCTGATCGAGGAACTTGTTTGTCACTCCCATGAGGATGATGACGAGGATAAATGCAGGAAGCAAGTTCCAGAAGATTGTGCCTGTCTTGCTAAGACTGGATGTGATGAGCTTACTGTTGAACAAGCTGATGATGCCATAGACCATGATGACTGAAAGAGGGAATATCCAAGGCTTCCAAGATTGGTTCTTCTGTTGCTGTTTCATAACAATCCCACCACCAACACAGTCACCAGAGCGACAATGAATGAAAGAATAAATGATGAGATGTTACGATATGTCGCAAAGCGCTTGCCAAGGATCTTGCTTTCAGCAGGGAACTGAACGAGACCGACAGTCGTCCATGAGACAAGGAATGCAGTGATGGCAAGAAGTCCTACTCCTTGATTCTGGAGCTCACCACCGATGACATAACTCGTGATAGGATTTCCTGCAAGAACGCTTCCTGACAAGCTTCCTATGAGGATATTAGTCAGCTCGCTTCCTGAAAAAACAGAGAGAATCATCTGCTTTGTGATGAGAGTCTGAAAAAGTCCGATAAGAAAGATAACGCCGATGATGATGGGAAGTGACTTCGTGAATCCTGTACTCGCTTTGCGAAAGGAACTCTTCCAAGAAGGTCTTGACGATGCCATTCTACTGTTACCAATACCTTGTTGTTTTTAAAGGTTGTCGCTACTGTTCGGATCTCGATTGTATGGTGGTTGCTGATAACAGTAACGTATACAATCGTACAATCCCATCCATTCACAGCAGCTAATCAGGTGCGACTAACAATTTAGCTTTTTTTTAGCTCGTTCGAACCGGTTGATTGTCAGTCTGGCTATCGCCACGTGGCGATAGAGACGACCCTGCAAACACCATGTATGTGAGAGTACAAAAGACTTCTGTTGTTGACTATAGTATCGCAATCATTAAAAAGAAGTTCTCACTAGAAAAAGACATCAATTCAATCGGTGGTTGATATGGGCGTTGAAGAAACAATTTATAGCTATAAAGAAAAAGAATTTGATTACTTCTATGAACTCATAGAAGGGGTTCCTGAGCAAGTTTCATTAACTGCTGAAGGCGGTCTCGACTATAACGGTCAACGAATTTATGTGACTGAAGTGTCTGTGAACAAGCAAAAGGCTGCTATCGTTAGAGGATTCATCAATTCAGAAAAATCAGATCATGATTCAGGACAAAAAGAATATCTTCTTCAGAAAATCCCTGTCCGTGAAGAATCTGCAATCGCACAATACCTCACGTCAGTAAAAAATATTCCTGCTCCTGAAAATGTGTATTTCGGAAGTCCGAATCTTAACTGATTATTTTTTTATTTTGTTCCCTACATATTAATAAAACCTAACTTGTTCTCGAGAGATTGACAATGATTTCAAGTCAAGACTATGAACTAGGATTCCATGTGATACGAGACTATTATGAGACACTTGACAAGAGAAAACTCTCTGAAAAAGGGTCGCTAGTCCACGATACACCGAAAGGAATCTTCGGCGTGAGCGATGTGAAGACAGTATTTGATTTTTTTAACAAGATAGGTCTGTTCGAACAGGATGTGTTTATCGATCTTGGAAGTGGAGATGGTCGAGTGACAATGATTGCGAGTCTTTTCTGTAAAGCGATAGGGATAGAATACGATGAAGAGCTAGTACATGAGAGTAAACTTGCATCCTTGAAGACAGGATTCGAAGCTGAGTTCATTGCAAGCGATTATGAACACTATGATTATTCGAAAGCGACAGTGCTGTTCTCTTACGCTGACCACTTTTTTACACCTATGTTTATCGAAAAACTAAAGAATGAATTCTCAGGAACGCTGTATGTGTATCAAGGAGTCTTCCTGCCAGAAGGTGTCAAGAAAGGAAGAACTGTCTGGATCGGACAAACACCGCTTATCAGCTACGAATTTTCACGGCAAGATTCTCTGTCTAGATGAAACTAAGAATTTTCGAGCCGAGCGTTAAGGTCAAGGTGAAAACAATCAGATATCTAAGTGTTCTCGGGAGAGCGATGTACTTAACGACATCCATGAACGAAAATTCAAAGACTCCTGCAAGGTAAGGAACATATGGTAATGGACTAAGTGTTGTGATGAACATTCCCCAACGCTCGTATTTCTTGTATTTGCGGATTTTCGTGATTTTACGCATTACTTTTTTAGAGAGGAGAAGCTCAAGACCCTCAAGACCTGCAGTACGACCTATGAAATACGCTATGGTCAATGCGATATAAGATGCGCAAAAAACAAGGACTAGTGCTATGACATTGTTGAGATCGGGAATGAAGAGAGCTAGAATGAGAGGAACATCTGCTCCGACAGGAAGAACGAGAAGGTCTGTGATGATAGCGAAAATAAATACTCCTACAATTCCGTATTGGAGAACCATGTTTTTTGCTAATTGCTCAATATCAAAGATGTAAAGAAAACCGAAGATGATGAGGATGAGAATCATTATCCACAAGCCAAGACCTGCTTCAGAGACCCAACGATGAAATCGAGACTTTTGTTTAGGAGTTTGAGAATTAGATTTTTTCCTGCTGACTCGCTTTCCACTCACCATGCTCGTGGTGTGTAGTTGTAAAGCTTTTAAATGTTTTCAAAGAAATATCTTGTATTCTTATGGTATACTAAAAACCAATCATCTGGGTCAATACCTACTGATACTCATAGAATCATATGTGAAAAAAAGAGAAAGAAAAAATGGCTTTCTAGTGAAGCCTGTTCTTGTTGCTCTTCTGAGAAGGACGTACTTTTTCAGCACCTATGCCTTTGTTTCTCAGACCGCGGCTTTTCTTACCAGCACTGGTCTTTCCACGGAATACACGGTTCTTCTCCAAAGAAATCCAGTTGATGTTCTTATCATTGAGGATACTTGGATTCGTCCGATCAACAAGGATAACTTCAAACCAGTAATACTTACCATCTTTCAAGAGATCATACGAATTAAGAACTTCGCAGTTAGTGAACTGTCGAGCTACACGCTCTTCAGCAATCTGCTGGTATGATTTTCCGACAACTTTCTTCCGACCATATGCCTTAGGACGGCGACCACCTTTGAACTTTTCTCTCATGTGACCACCACGAAGAACACGCTGGCGAACAACGATAAATCCTGATTTTGCCTTGTAACCGAGCGATCTTGCCCTATCAAGACGTGTTGGTCGATGAATACGAAGGGTGGTTGGCTGTCGTCGATATTCAAACAAGCGTTTAGAACGCTCTTCTTTCAATCCTTCTTTAGGTTTCTTCCAGGTTTCCCTGATATACTTATACATTCCCATTGTACTTTGGCCTCCATTATTCTATGTTCCGTTTCCCGTTCAGGCAAGCCAACGCCCACATTCAGGAACGGTTGAATGGCTTTTGAGAATCAAAGTTCATTTATAAATCCTGTGGTGGCTTGTTGATGCTGATGCATCATATTTTTTCTTACTATAATAGTTGTTTTATAAATGATTGTAGTAACATTTAAAAAGTTCATTCATCATAATCATCATAGTAGTTGTTTGAGTGTATGCTTGCAGTGAGTGGGATATCATGATAGAATTAGGCGGAAACATCACGTTGGTTGGATTCAAGGATCTTGGTTATGCAGAATTTGTTGTTGTCAAGAAGGTTGTAGGTAATTATGCACGACGATTTTCAGAAAGGAAGAATATGCAGAATCTTACAGTAACTCTCAAACCGATACACCAGACGACTGAAGAGCCTTCTAAATACGAAATAAAATCAAAACTCGATATCAATGGAAAAATCTACAATTCTGATGATGTGGAGTTCAACCTTTTTATAGGTCTTGATAATGTTCTCAAGAAACTGGAAGCGCAACTGGAAGATTGATCGGTATTGTGCGTTGGTCACTTCTTGATGTTATTATCTTTATGCTTCTCAATTTCGTAGTCGGTGACTCGTTCTGAAACATATGGTTGGTTAAGGAGATGAGAGATGCAATCGTATGGTGTTGTGAATTGTCGAGGAACTTCAGCATATAATCGGTCGTCTTTCTCAATAACTTCCTCGTGGACTTCACGGAACCTTCTGGCAGGAATCTTCTTGTTGATAGGAGGTCCTTGTCGGAGAACTGTTTCAGAAAGAGTAGTGTTATCGATAAAAAAGACCAGATGTGATTCTTTCTTATCAAACCACCACGTCGAGTGCCTGAGCTTGAAGTCATGAAGGCGCAAGTGCCGTTTGATGAATTCGTAGACTTTAAGCACTTTTGTTCCCACTATGTCTTTCTTGCCCACTTGTGGCTTGACTGTGATGATGAACAATGCTTCTCCTTTCTTTCGTTGCTTCTTGAGTTTCTCCTTATCTAATTCTGGAATGATGAAAAAACTTTCTGAAGGATATTCGTGATATTGTTTCGCTTTCTTCTTGAACAAGAGATATTTCTCTTGAGAAAGAGCAGCAGCAGCATTACGATATGGATCCACCGGATCGATGACGATGAGCGGCGAGACTTGCTTGGCTTTGTTGAGTGCTGTAAGCGGATTATCGTGGGCCTTATTAGGGTCGATAATCTCCTTTTCACCCCATTGGGATGCTGCTTCAAGAAGCTCTTTGAAACCACCATAATGGATGGTGAGAATATCAAGAACATGACCTGAAAGACCATTGATATAACTCTCAGCACCATAGACAGTACATGCTTTACAGAACTGCTTTGCCAGACGAATATCATCTTTGAGTTCTTGACTGAGTTTCTTATCTGCCCAGAAAACGTGAAGGGGTGACATGTCAGTGACGTTTTTCGCTTCATCAATGCTTCGGATGTACTTGACAGGAATGATCTCGAAAAAATATTCGTTGTAGACGAAATTGAAATAATCACGGGAACCATGGATACGCTCGAGAACAAAACCTTCGTCCTGAGAGATTGATGAGAGGAGGAATTCAAGATCCTGAGAGATATCTTCAGATTCATTTCTGAACCTGACAAACATATCTATATCGAAATCTCCTCTGAGAAAGGTGCCTTTGGCAGTACTGCCACCAGCTACGACTTCAACATCATAGTTCTCTTCTCGTGCTTTGCTTTCAATGAGCTCTTTCATGCGAGCGATCGCGTCGCTGATACGCTGCTCTTCGTCGTGTGAAGGTTTGATGCGCTTGAGAACACTCTTCGGATCGAAATCTGCCATGGAACCAATGTAGCCACGGCATCTTTTAAAAACTTGACGGCTTGATTTTTCATTGTTTCTCTTTTTTCCCAAGTGAATACCAACAGCAACTTTTATAAATGGTCTGTCATTCCTTGGCGCTTATGGTAGACAGAGTAGGTGGTTTCAGGAGAAAGACACGCTACAAGTTCCGAAAGAACGTCCGAAGTAGAGGTAAGCTTAGTCAGAGGAAATACTTCCAGACCTTTGAGAATGGAGAAAAAGTTATCCTTGGAGCTGATGCATCCTATCAACAAGGAATGTACTTCCCTCGCTTCCACGGAAAAGTAGGAGTTGTAGGCAAGCAAGTCGGACGATGCTACGAGGTCAAGATCAAAGATTTCAACAAAGAAAAGAACTTGATTATCCACCCAGTGCATCTTTCTAAGCTCGCAAAAGTTTGAGTTTTCATTTTTATCAAAACTACTAAAACTAACAGGGTTGTTCCACATGGCAAAGCCGAATATTATTGACAAACAGCCGGTCTCGATCGCGGAAGTCAAAGACATCATCAAGAAAATCCATGAACGAGATGGTGAACTGTCGTTCCGTGCAGGAAAGACTGAAGACTATGTCAACGATGTAGCTACTTTGTCAAAGACCAAGACCAAAGAGCTCGTGAAAAAAATGCACGAACTCGATGTTCCACGGCTCAAGGATCATCAGATTCTCAAGATTGTTGATCTGATGCCGCAATCACAGGAACAACTCAAGGTGCTTCTCAGTGGCTTCAACTTGACGGTCACGAAGGAGAACCTGAAAAAAATCATGGATGTTGTTGAAGAGTTCCTTCCTGTGAAATGATGTGTTGAGCATCAAGGGCTGGAAGCGGACGACAAGGCAACACCTTGAAACGTCTCATTTCTAAAAAAGCGTTCTGAAAAAAAAGGTTCGTACATGCGCTTTTTTGAAGACTCCGTCCTTCACACAGGAAGTTCTCATAACAAATAATGCTGGCAAGTCCTGAAATGCAAAGCTTTTTAAGCGACTATAGCCAAAAATCATTTAGAGAGGGGAATAAGGATGAACCGAGAGGTAAAACGAGAAGAGCAGGCCATTATACTGGACTACTTACCTAATGGGTATATGTCTGATTCAAGACCTAGCCATAGGAAGACTTCAATAGCGCAAGCTATAGGAAGGAATAATCTCGCTCTCCTTGAACTGGTACCGAGAAAGGAGGTCTTCCTACAACCTTATGAAGAGGTTTATGTCGGTGATCAGAAGAGGGAAAAGATCCATCACGTTGTCGGAAAGATTCCTCTTGAGAAACTCACGCCCACAGCACGCTCAGAACTCGATCATGTCCTTATGCAAATTATTAAGGACCGAGAAGAAGATTTTGTCAAATTCTTCAACAAGAGTCAGCCACTAAGTACAAGGATGCACTCGCTAGAGCTACTTCCAGGTCTAGGTAAAAAGCATATGTGGGAGATTATCGAAGAACGTCGTGGAGATCCTTTTGAGAGCTTTGATGATATCAAGAAGCGAATAAAACTTATCTCAAGCCCTGAAAAACTCATTGTGAGCAGGATTATCAAAGAACTCAGCGGTAAGGAGAAACACCTTTTTTTCGTTAAATGATTTTTTTCACTTATTCTTCAGGAAAATAACTGTTCATGCAGATATATCTTGTATATACCACAAGTATAAGAACCTTCAAAATAATTAGTACTAGTCCAGAGGGGGTAAAAGAAGATGTCTTTTGACGTCCGGATTGAACGCTACAAATACAAGCTTGACAATGAAGTGGGTTTTATCACTATCTATAGAGAAGTCCTTTATGACCACGATCAAGATGCTAATATTGATGAATTGGAAGAACACTCCTAGAATTAGAACCAGTCATCATATCATAATCATTTCCATAATGAAAGAAGTGAAGAGAAAAATAAAAATAAGACTTATTCTTTGAATTGACTATCATAACTGCCCTTGTTAATAGCGGCAGTGATTTTATCAGCAAGTTTGCCTTCAACGGTTATGCCCATGCTACGGCATGTGCCAATGATCTCTTTAGCCATCTCCTTACTGTTTATACCGAGAAGATTATCTTGTTTCATACGAACGATCTTTAGAACTTTGTCAAAAGAGATATCTCCTGCAGTTTCAGTACCTGGCGTCTGAGCTGCTTTCTTGAGATTAGCTTCCTGCTTGATAAGAGCAGAAGCTGGAGGAGTACCGACAGTGATAGTGTATTCTTTCGTGTCTGTATCGATCGTGACAGTCACTGGAACTTGCATTCCTGCAAAATCGGCAGTTTTCTTGTTGATATCACCAACAACCTGGCCTATATTAACACCCATAGGACCTAGAGCAGGACCAAGAGGTGGAGCTGCGGTCGCTTTACCGCCTGTGATCAGGACTTCAATATTTTCTTTTCCCATAGTAATCATCACCTGATATTCTATTAGTATGATATTCTGTGTGTAATGTTGAATTACAGCAGCCTTCACGGAATGACATCCTTTTTATAAATCTTACTGGAGCGTGGCTCTGTCCAGAATGACCATATGTGAACCGTTTGCATATTACCATGTTCGCCCCACACCTCCCCAAAACCTCTCGTTGAGAGGTTTTTCTTCCATTTATAGAGCAAACGTAAATTCGATTTTTTTGTTTAGTATACAAAAGTATTCCTTTCTGGACAGAGCCTGGAGCGTAACTTGTTCGAGAAATCGTTTCCGATCAGCTTTCCTTATCCAGATCAAGCTTGTTCGGCTTGTATTTGTTTTTCAGATCTTCAGATGTATCGAGGGTATTGTCTGCTGTACTGGGTTCAGGGTTCTGAGGGATTGAACCGGTGTGCTGGGTGTTGGGTTCTGGTGATAATTGTGTGTCGAGTGTTGTATAATTCTGCGTTATATCTGGGCTTTGGGGTCTGTTGTCTGCTGTACTGGACGCTGAGAATTGTGAGCTGGTTGTTGGGCTCTGATATGTTTGTATGCGATCGGCAAGTGAAGAGTCATAGTTCATTTCAATCTGGTTGCGCTGCTGGTCTGCAACATTACGGATAAGATCATAGGTCTGGGTAATATTTTCCTGGATTGGAGCAGAGAAACTGTACTGTTGTGTCGTCTGGACAGCATTGGAGATCTCGAAGAAACGGTACGCATCATCAGGGGTCCACTCTTCTTTATTTTGAAGCTGATACAATTCCTGACGAGTGGAATAGCTCGCTGCCATCGTCAAGCGCTGGGCAGTCACAGGAGTGTAATTATCAGGCAATTCCTGTGCTTGCCTTTCGTTCTCGCCTTCACGGCGCATCTCAGAAGATTCGTTGACTACCTCTTCAAGGGCGCGACGCTGCTCCTCGACACGCTCACGTTCGTTCTCAAGACGCTCCTGATCCTTCTCCTCGATATCATCACTCGCTTCCTCAAGAAGATTCCTTATGGTCTCGAGTTCGGCCATGAGACGTTTGATCTCACGCTCATGCTCACGAAGATTCTCCAGAAGCCGCCCTTCAGCCTTCTTGAACAGGTCAAAACGAAGGTGCGGGTCGGTCTTTTGAGGTTGTACAGGATCAGCCATATGTCCAAATCAAATATATCTGCATTAATATATCTTTTGGAGTACGCTTGATCCAATGTGTGTTTCCATGCCAAATCTTTAAAAATCGCTGCTGGTTCTAAACTCCTATGCCACAAGCGCCGTTTTCACTCTCTAAACTGCCATCAAAACCAGGATGCTATTTCTTCAAGGATATCAGTGGAGAGACTATCTATATAGGAAAGGCGAAGAATCTCAAGAAACGTGTGTCCAGCTACTTCGCAAAAGACCTGCTTGACAGCAAGACGGCGTCCCTTGTGGAGGCAATCAGAGATATTGATGTTATCGTGACAAAGAATGAAGTGGAAGCGTTGCTTCTCGAATCGAATCTCATCAGGAAGCACAAGCCAAAATACAATATCGAACTGAAATATGGAGTGCGCTACGCATGGATACTGTTGACAAACGAAGAGTATCCGAGACTGCTAACTGCACGATCGAAAAAGATGGAGGGGGAATACTTCGGTCCGTTTACCAGCGGACGACTACGGCGAACGCTCATCGAGACGCTGCAAAAGAAATTCTTCATACGGACGTGCAGGAAATTCCCTAAAAAACCCTGCCTGCGATATCACATCGAGATCTGTAAAGCGCCATGTGTCAACTACCAGTCACACGAGGAGTATATGACGTATGTCAAGGTGGTAAAGAGGTATCTCAAGGGAGATAATGAGGAACTTATCAAGGAGCTTGAAAGTGAAATGCAGGAGTATTCAGAACATCTTGAGTTCGAAAAGGCCAGTGAGAGAAAGGATCAGATTGAAGCGCTCGGCTACCTGCAAAAAAGGATGCTGGTTGAGAACAACCGGCTCGAAGAACAGGATGTCATCGGCTACAAGCGCTATAAGGATAAAAAGGATCATCTCGAAAAAGTCTATATCATTCTCTTCTCATTTCGAAATGGCGTATTGCAAGATAGAGAACAATTCACTATAGCTGATGAAAGATCGGTGCTTGATGAGTTTCTCAAGCGATACTACGAAGTCGCACCGCTACCATCAGAAGTAATATTGCCGCACGAGCTTGAGGATGAGTCCATCGGTGAGTACTTGAACGAGAAAGCAGGGCATAAGGTGACGCTGACAGTGCCGAAACGAGGGCTCAAGAAAGAACTGCTCTTGATGGTAGAGAGCAATCTTGACGCGAAGTTCAGTGAGGCAGAGTTACTTGCAAAAGAGATACAAGAGAAACTCGAGCTTGACCATCCAGTGAGGACCATCGAATGCTTTGATATCTCGCACCTTTCAGGAACTGAGATGGTGGGGTCGATGAGCTATTTCAGGGACGGACAGCCGGTCAAGGGATATTATCGCCGATTCAAGATAAAAACTATTGATGGGATTGATGATTTCAGGGCGATGGAAGAAGTAGTTGCCCGAAGATATTCCCGACTGAAAGAAGAGACGATGCCTTTTCCTGACTTGATCCTTATTGATGGGGGTGCAATACAAGTGGATTTCGCCGTCAAGGCACTCGAGAAACTAAGTATTGATATTCCTCTGATCGGTCTTGCCAAAAAAGAAGAAGAACTCTATTTTCCCCATGAATCGGTCGCAAAGCGATTCAAGAAGGATTCATTGATGATGCGAACACTAATGTATGTGCGTGATGAAGCTCACCGTTTCGGTGTAAGCTATCATCGACTATTGAGAAGCAAACGACAAAAAAGAGATGACTAAACCATGACGCTCTAGTTAGCAAGCGCCTTATCAATGTATTCTTCAAGCTCGTTATTACCGAGATCGAGAAGAGAACGGAACTCGTCTTTGATATTGGTTCGTTCTTTTAATATGTCAAAAAAATTCTTGCCATCATGTTTTGAAAGCAATTTCGTCACTTTACGCGAAAACCGATCAATATCGCAGTTTTCATACTCTGCTGTCATAGTATCTAAACACCTCGCAATAAACACCAAAAATTCTAAAACTGATTTTTATTTAAATATATATTGGGTGTCAATACTATATATTTAAATAAGATCAAATACCTTAAAACGGCTTTATTCAACTCATTTTCGTATATAAGCTGTTTTTTTTGTTTCTTTTCTTTCGATTAATCCATAATTGTTCTTTAATTTCCATTTAATTGTTTTTTTGATCTTTTCTTTTTTTTCATCACTTCATAATGTCATATACTAATATTTATATTCTGCATCGTATTTGCAGTCTACTTAGTAGTGATTTTTGGAGGTTACAAATGCATTCAACAAGAAATCCTGATATAATCAATATTGATTACTTCGTGTTGGAACCAAAGACGATATATAATGAAAAGCCTCATCCCGTTTATGTATGCGCAGTATCAACAAATGGGAATGCAGATATTGATAATTATAGGCGAGGATTACGTGGTCTTGGACCTGCAGAGCTTTCGCGATCGGACACTCCTGAAGAATTAGGGGTACAAATGCATTTTCTCAAACAATATTTGAGCGGTAAAGGGGCTGCTGATGAATGTAGTCCTGTAAAAGCAGTTCCTGAGTTCAGTAATGAGGTTCCTGTAGGTTACGATGTCAATCTGACACGACGAATCAGAAACGATAAGGAAGTGAATCGTTTTGTCCAATCATTACTTGATTTGGGATTCTAAAGCGCTATTTTTATAAATCCTAGATGTATTCCTCTTGGAACGTGATATTACATGGGACGAATCAAGACAAAACTCATCAAAGCATTAACAGCTGAAGTATACCAGAAATACAAGGATCGGTTCACGACCGACTTCACGAAAAACAAGGAAATCATCAAAGAAGTAGAAGATGGTGCTTCCAAGAAGATTCGAAATGTTGTAGCAGGATATACTACACGAATGAAAATAAGGGATCTTCGTGATGAAGTCTGATTTTTGTTACTTTGTTTTTCTGGAGTAAGTGTTCAAGAAACAACTCAAGGAGTGATAAGTGATGGAAAAGGATAACTCTATTTTTGTTGGTACAAAACCGTTCATGAATTATGTTACTGGTGTCGTTATCCAGTTCACGACGAAAGGAGCGGATGAAGTGTTTGTCAAGGCAAGGGGAAAATTCATAAGTCGAGCAGTTGATGTCTCCGAGATTGCGCTCAAACGGTTTCTTAAAGATCAGATCCGTGTGAAAGATATCACTATTGATTCTGAAGAGTTCAAGAATAAGGAAGGAAAAGATGTTCATGTCTCGACTATAGAGATTGTTCTTGAAAAGATTCCTAAATAAAAAAGCACATAACTGCTTTCTTTATTATTTTTCATTTTTCAATACAAACATTTAAAACTTGTTTCTACCATTACTGTGTTATATGCGTCTTTTCATAGCGATTGACTGCAATGACCTTGAGAAGTATTTTTCTCGATTACAGGCTACGTATGTGCCTTCGGATGCACGGTCACTTGACACATTCCATTTGACATTGCTTTTTCTCGGCAATCAATCCGAATCAAAACTCAATAAATTAATACGATCTCTCGATAATGTTAGCGGAAAATCATTCCGGATGACCTTTGATCATCTTAGCTTCTTTTCTATCAAGAGAAAACGAGATATATTCTGGGTGGGAATAAAGGAGAAAGAGATAGTGTCCATACTTCAACGACAGATCACAAAACAGCTTACCTCTTTTGGAATTCAACCGCAGAAACGATTCATACCGCATGTCACTATAGCGAGAAGGAAGAGGATGATGGGTTCTACTTCCATTCAAGCAAAACGCCAACCTGTTGCTAGGACGTCAATCAATGTCAATTCATTCAAACTCATCCAAAGCACGATCACTCCTGAAGGACCTATCTATACGATAATTAAAGAATTCAAATTGAAATAAAAAAAGTGTTCACATCTCAATTGTTCGAGAAGTTGAAGTGTTTTGTCAAATCCACTTCTTCTTGCTGCTTTTTCTCTTCTTCAGTCATCTCTCTTCGCTGACCACTTGTACGGGATTGGGATTTAGCATCTGAAGATAAGGATTCAGTATTCGCATCCTGATTTTCAGGGGTGTGAGCGTTAGAGTCGGTTGTACTGTGATGCTGGTTCTGCGGTGCTGTCATCTGAGGACTGGATGCAGTGAATTGGGACTTGAAATCCGTGTCCTGTATATTATTTTCTGCTTCACTGTTTTTATCCGGGAAGAAGGCGTTTGAAGAAAGATTTGAAGTTTGTTCTGCTGTAGTGTGTTCGGAAAACTGTGGATGGTTGTCTGTTGTGCTGTGTTCTGGCTGTTGCACTGGATCGCTGGTGTTCTCTTCTTCTATATTCTTGCTGGAATACTCTTCAGGACTTATGCTGTCTGAGGATTTCGAACTTTCAACTCTGCGGATTGCCTGATCGAGAAGGCTTCCTGTAGAGAATGTCTGGTTCGAGAATTGAGGTGTGGGTTCTTCAGTTTCACTGTGCGCTACTTTCTGCTCTGCTGCATTGTGCTCTTGAGTCTGCTCTGCTGCACTGTGATCTGTGAACTGCTCTGCTGTTGTGTTCATCCTATCTATTGATTGATCTTCACTGTTTGGCGCTCTGCTTGTTTCAGGGGATTTGTATTCGGAATGAGTGTCGGGAATGTCGCTTGCTTGGAATTGTTGTTTATACTTTTCAGCATTTTGTGTTTCAAGATATTTATTTTTTGTCGCTTCAGCGTTTCGGCGAGGAGTGTCAAATTCGACCTGTACATCAATAGGTCTGTTTGATAATGCTCTGTCACGGAACTCTTTATTGTATGATTCACGCTTTTGAGGATCAAGTGATGAAGAATATCCTGCGGTCTCATTGTCTGTAGGTTGTTGTTCTGCTGTTCTCTCTTCTGGTTTTTTTTCAGGACGCTTGTATCGCTTTACCGCAAAATTCGTCTGTTGGTTCTCTTCAGAAGATTCTGCTACTTTCTTGCTTGTGGAAAGCATTTCTTCTGCCATGCGACGGGCCTCTCCAGGACTCCCTGCAAGTCCGCTATTGAACAATGTTTCTGTGAGTGTATTCATATCTTGGCTCATACGTGTTCACCTATTAATTATGTATCTCAGTTTAGGAAAATCTATACCGATATACTTTTCATTCATTTTTAAAGTTTTGCTTTTTATGGTTGTATCCAGAATGATTTACACTACTGCTTGATCGATAATAGAAATATGTTCCTTTCTGGACAGGTCCTTTTATAGTTTAATCCTGCATTTCTGATGAGATCGCTTGCATGGTATATGGGCAGGTTTATATATATTCATATGCACTATTGCAGTTAAAAATATGAATTGCCGTATCTGAAGAGTAGTCTGAAAAAGAAACATTTATATAATAAACTTCACTTCAAAGTGATAACAAACAATATTTTCCACTATGTATCGATACAAAGGGGGTTGAATGGATACAATGAAACACTCAATAAAAAAATTTGCGCAAAATGCTTTCTTGACACTATTTGGAGGATTCGTTGCTGGATCAGCACTTTCTCAAAATGACGTTACTATCCAGAGCATGAAGAATCTAGGTTACCTGCCTGACAGCATGCAGACAGAACAACTATCACAACTACCTGAAGGATTAGTCCTTCTCAATTCGTCCTATGTTGACAATGATAAGGAGAACTTTTATGCATTCAAAGATGATGCTCCTGACAGGGCAAATTACATTGTCTTCGGAAATACTGACACAACACTCAATCTTGGAGAGAAAAGTCAATATATCAATGTAGGATATACTGATGAAGAGCAAGAAGTCATGGATAGCACAAGAAGGTTCCTAGATAGTTTCACAGAAGGATCATCTGATATCAGTACTTATGTGTTCCAAGCGACCGCAAACGAAGGATCCCAAGCGAGCGTGCTTCTCGATGGTGGGGTTATCCGGAATACGACTGTTGATTCAACGAAAGAATGGCTCACTGACTACGTCACGGAAGGGTCTTCTGAAGAATTCACTATGCGAATCCATAATGAGGGATTAGGTCTTGATACGATGAAAACAATGACTCTTTCTGATCTTGACACGCTGAAATTCAACGCATATATCGATACGACAGGCAACGGCGATCTTGACCCTTACTCATATACGATTCCGATCGCATTTAATGAAGGGACAAATATTCTAGGGATCAATACTGCAAAAAATGACACTATCCTCAATACATTCTTTTCACAAGCAGGAGATACGACGATAGTCTATGAGACTGATACTAATGAGGTTCCTATCAATTTTATCGCATCGGGTAATGCCTACCAGACTCGTGACACACTATTCAATTTCACTCCTGGAGAACAAGATACAGTTGATCTGAGACTTGATTCACTACCAGATATCAATGTCTTTGAAGTAACAGGACAGGTGATGGATCATGATGGTAATCCAATTGATGCACGTTATATCATCACTGCAATGAATGGTGATACTATACAAGATGATTCCACTGCAAATGGCACGTTCCGCTATGAAGCGATTACGTCACAAGATTCTATTGAACGGATATTCAACATCACAAACGATGATTTTGAACCGGTCGCTGATACAGTGACACTAGCAAGCGATACTGTGCTTACCTACGTTCTTGACCAATCGACAGACATTGATGATGCGCTTCCGGATCATCCTGACGGACTTGAAGCGAATGTCTATCCGAATCCTTTCAAGGATAAAGTGCACGTTGATTTCAATGATCCGACCGTTTCTAGAAAAATGGTCACTGTCAGCATGTACAACATCCAAGGACAACAAGTCTATAACGGATCACATATGGTCAATAACGGTAAGATGAATGTTGACTTCACAAAAGACTTCACTGACGGAATGTACTTCATGAAAATCCAATACGGAGCTCAAGATATCACGAAGAAGCTCCTCAACAAATAATATTACTAAGGTAATGTGAGAAAAAACCAACAATGAGGTTGAAAACAATGACATCAAAAATTTTACCATTAATGGTGCTTTTCACACTGCTCGTTCCTGGTCTTGCACTAGGCTATTGGGATTTGGCAGTGGATTCGGTCAATGTAGAGACTGTTGATCCTACAGTCGGAGAATCAATCCGATTCAACGCGACTATCCGAAATATCGGAAACGAGACTGTCTCTCCAGGTGCGGATGACCATCTGAACATCTCATTCGGAGATGGAACGTATTCTTCAGTTCCTTTACCTCCACTTGACGAGAATGATCAAACATACATCTTCCAGACACACACCTATAGTTCTGAAGGTGATTACACGTTCAAGATAACCGTAAACGGAGCTGACGATGCAAATGCGACAAATGATGAGGGTTTTTCCATCGTCGCTGTTCATGCTCTTGAATACGCGTTCTCTGGAACTGACTATTCATTATCAATGTATCCTGGAGAAGCAGAAATGCAATCCGGAAGCGTGTCAAACACTGGCGATCTCAATGCAGATATTCAACTGCAAGCGACTGACCTTACTCTTGAAGGAGAATCAGAAACTATTGATATGAGCAATGCAGTATTTCCTTCATCAACAATTCCTTTAAGCAAAGGAATGACATATGATGATGTGAAAGTTACTGTGGCCACTGATGCTTCACAAACACCAGGAACATACACTGGAACTCTTCAGGTAGTCAATCTTGATAATAGTGATGAAGTGACTGACATTGGAGACATTACTGTAGAACTCACGAATGAAGCTCCAGTTGTCAATGTTGAAAACCAAGTTGTTGTTATTGGAGAAGAATTCACATATGATGTGGCTGCAGTCTCTAATGATCCTGAAGGACAAGAACTCGTATACACACTTGTCTCCGGACCTGAAGGTCTTGCGATGAGCAGTGAGGGACTCTTGAGCGGATGGATGCCGACAGCTATCTCTACTGAAACAATCTCTGTCAATGTGAGTGACGGATACTCTACTACTCAAGCATCTTTTGATGTAGAGGTAAAAAGAGATGTTCCAAATATTGAGTTTGATTCTGATACTGTCACTTTCGGTGGCTCCAATGCTGACCGGGGAGATACATATACTGAGTATCTTACTCTTGAAAACACTGGTTCACAAACCATCACTGGAATTGATGTGGAAGTAGTAAGCACTTCAGGTTCTGAACTGGACGAGGATTACGAAGCTTCAATATTCACGAGTGCAACATCACTAGCTCCAGGAGAATCAACTACTGTCAGTGTCACGCTTACCATACCTGCTGATGCGAGTGCTCGTGAGAAAGAAATAGGTCGAGTCAAGGTTGCTGCTCAAGGTGATGTTGTTACTGTCACAGATACTATTGATGTGCTCATGCAAGCGCAAAGCATGCTCAAGATCGATAAAGTCGTTGCTGAAATAGATGGTGATGATGAAACTGTCAGTGATGGCGAAGACCTTGATGTGAAAATAGGAGATACAGTGATTCTTACAGTCACGCTTGAGAATAGGTATAGTTCGTCTGATGATATCGAACTCGAAGATGCGTTCTTCCAAGTCTATGATGATGAAGATTGGGAGATTGATGAAGAATCTTCAGAGAAAGATATCAAAGAAGATGATGATGAAACCTTTGAAGTGACTTTCACTGTCCCTGACGATGCTGATGAAGAAGATTCACGAATCATCATCGAAGCATTTGCTGATGATGGGGATCATGGTTTTGAACACTATGATGAATTTGAATTCAATATGGAAATCGATAAAGAATCTCATGAAATCATCATTGAAGATTGGGAATTCTCAAGAGATCCTGTTGATTGTAACGACCGAACAGTCGATCTTGAAGTCACGATGAAAAATATCGGTAAAAACGATGAGGATGAAGTGATGCTCAATATAGTGAGTAAAAAAGGAGAACTGGATTGGTACAAGCGAATCAGGGATATCGAAATAGATGAAGGGGATGACGAGACTGAAACAGTCACTATTTCACTTCCAGATGATCTCCGAGAAGGAGCGTACTTCGTAGATATTGAAGTATATTACGATGATGACGAGCTTTCCGATGAGAAAACGATCGCTCTGGATGTCGTCTGCGGAACTGGTTCCGGAGATGATGACGACTATACTGATGGCGAAGGTAGTGATAATGGTGTTGTAGTCACTAACCCTGATGATGGAAGTGATGGTGCTACAGGTCAGCCTGTTCCGAATCCGGTCTATGGTGAAGAAGTCTCGACATTCTCTAACTTCAGATCAAGCACTGGCTACATGGTGCTACTGATCTTGGTTGTCGTAGGACTTCTCGTCGGTATCGGATATCTCATCTACGGAGCGGCACATCCTCCGGCTAAGAAATAAGGTTGCACGCACAACCACTCTTTTTTATTTTCTTTATTTATTTTAGTCTAGCACATTCTTGAATGGTAGTTCTCATTTCTTCTTGAATGCTTTTTTCTAGAAACGTTATTTGTATATATTTTCAACTAGAATATCTTATATTGAAAGAAATCTATTAGGAAATGATCAACTCTTCTTCTCGATCTTAGGATACAAACCAGGTCTCATGAACACTTGTTGGGGTCTACATGCCATGCCACGATCTTTTGACACCATATCTTTAGAAATCATCATGCTTTCAGCAACGCTGATAAGCTCGTTTTTCAGCGTCATGATAGCGACTGGCTCTCCGACTTGGATGTCACTCTCCACTTTAGCGATGCCAGGTACTTTCAGGCTTGCACCATTACACAAGGTGTTGACAGTCGTGTCGGTCACCCATACTTTAGGCAAGTGGCGGACGCCGAACTCGATAGGATGGATGAGCTTCTTGAGCTTTGTCTCATCCTGGTTTTCCTTATAATAATGATACGCGTCAGCGAGATCCTGCAAGGTGCACAACTCTTCTGACTCTTGAAATGGTCCTGCCTTCGTACGACGAAGCTCGGCCATGTGAGCACCTGATCCCATTGCAACGCCTATGTCATGACACAACTTACGGATATACGTTCCTGCCTGTGTGCCTACTCTGAACAGGACATCCTGATTCTTGATCTCGAGAATCTCGAAATAATAGATTTTTCTGAAACGATTACGACGCTTGACAGCAGACTTTGCTGGTGGCATCTGCTTGATCTTACCGGTGAACTGGTTCTTGATGACTTCCCTGAGCTTGGTTTCATCAAAAGGTTCATGGAGATGCATGAGACACACATACTCCTTACCTGCCGTGAGAAGTGATTGGACGACACGGGTTCCCTTGTCGAGAGCGACAGGAAGGACTCCTGTGACTTTAGGGTCGAGCGTTCCTGAATGGCCTGACTTATCGATATCAAGAATCTTCTGGACGAACGCGCTCACCTGATGGCTTGTCGGTCCGCTCGGCTTATCAACATTGATAATGCCACATTCAAGCAGTTCTTTGATCGTGTAATTGTCAGGTGATTTCCCGAAGTCAAGACTTGTTTTTGATTCCTGTCTGACAAGCACTTGTCTGTCCATGCGTTCGAAGGGTAAGTCTCCCATGATACTATCTGGTAGGCAGCGTTCTTTTATAAAAGGTTGTGGTTTTACGTTGCCAGAATCTTTCATCGCATCCAACAGTGAAACTTGATCCGAACACTCGCACTATAATGCTGGAGTTATTACATCTCGCGCTCAACTGTTCTCATACTATTCTCTTAAAGTAATATCTGTCTTGTCCATTTCGAGCACAATTCTCATCACCATAACACATATAAAAGAGTGAGAATTGGAGGTGATGTGTATATAGTGAGGGGTATATTATAGAATGAAACACGTCTATTTTTTCGGCAACAATAAGACAGAAGGAAGACGGGAATTGAAAAGTCTTCTTGGCGGCAAAGGCGCAAACTTAGCAGAGATGGCAAACATCGGCGTTCCAGTACCGTCTGGATTCACGATCACCACGGAAACCTGTGAAGAATACAACAATAACAACAACACGCTACCTGAAGAAACCAGAAGCGAGATTCTCGATCATCTCAAGACACTCGAGGGGGAGATGAAAGCAAGTCTCGGTAGCAGGAGCGAACCGCTACTTCTCTCTGTGCGAAGCGGAGCTGCACAATCGATGCCGGGGATGATGGATACGATCCTCAACCTCGGGCTCAACGATGAGGTCGTCAAAGGACTGGCAGAAAAGTCAGGCAATGAACGATTCGCATGGGACTCATACAGACGACTACTGCAGATGTTCGGAGATGTCGTTCTCGAAGTCAAGGCAAGCAAGTTCGAACACGTCCTTGAACAGATCAAAGAGACAAAAGGAGTGCAGTTCGATAAGGATCTTGATGTCGATGATCTGAAAAACGCAGTCAAGCAATTCAAGACGATCATCGAAGAGAATGCTGGAGAACCATTCCCGCAAGATGCGCGCGAGCAACTCTTCAAAGCGATCGATGCGGTCTTTGGCTCGTGGAATAATGATCGTGCGATCGCATACCGACGACTCAACAACATCACAGGACTCAAAGGAACAGCGGTCAACGTGCAGGCGATGGTCTTCGGAAACATGGGCAAGACAAGCGGGACAGGAGTGGCATTCACACGCGATCCATCAACCGGGGAGAACGTCTTTTACGGCGAATACCTCATGGACGCACAAGGAGAGGATGTCGTTGCAGGAATACGTACACCAAAACCGATATCCACACTCAAGGATCTGATGCCTGAAGTCTATGACCAATTGGTTACTATCTACAAGAATCTCGAGAGCCACTACAAGGACATGCAGGACATGGAGTTCACCATCCAAGAAGGAACGCTTTACATGCTCCAGACCAGAAATGGGAAACGGACAGCGCACGCGGCTGTCAAGATTGCAGCAGACATGGTCGATGAAGGACTTATCGATGAAAAGACTGCAGTGCTGCGCATCGATCCGAAAGCACTCGATCAGCTCCTTCACCAACAACTCGACAAGGTGGCTAAAGACAAGCATAAGACACTCGGTAAAGGCTTGCCGGCAAGCCCTGGAGCCGCAGTGGGAAAGATAGCGTTCTCAAACGATGCGGCTGTGAAGATGAAAGAAGCAGGGGAGAATGTCATTCTCGTCAGAAACGATACGAGCCCTGAAGACCTCATCGGAATGGATGCTGCAAAAGGAATACTTACAGCGAAAGGCGGCATGACAAGCCACGCGGCAGTCGTCGCTCGAGGTATGGGAAAATGCTGCATCTCAGGATGCGGTGACGCGCAAGTCGATGAGTCTGCTAAGACAGTGACCTTCGATGGAAAGACATTCAACGAAGGAGACTACTTGAGTCTTGATGGAACTGAAGGAACAGTCTATGAAGGACAAGTGCCGACAGTCGATCCTGACCTCTCAGGTTCATTCGCGAAGATCATGGAGTGGGCTGACAAGCACAGGACCATGAAGGTGAGAACCAACGCAGAAACGCCACGGGACGCGAAGAAAGCGCTCGAGTTCGGAGCGGAAGGTATCGGATTGTGCCGGACTGAACACATGTTCTTTGAAGGAGAACGCATCAAAGCGGTTCGTGAGATGATCCTGTCAGATACTAAGGAGAAACGGAAAGCTGCTCTTGACAAGATCAAGCCATTCCAGAAAGATGACTTCAAGCAACTCTTCGAGATCATGAAGGGAAAGCCGATCACGATACGACTGCTCGATCCACCGCTTCACGAGTTCATGCCAAAAGAGAAAGAGGATATCAAGCAGATGGCACACGAGCAGGGAGTGAGCGAGAAAAAGATCCATGAACTCATCGAAAAACTTGAGGAAGTCAACCCTATGCTCGGACATCGTGGCTGCCGGCTCGGTATCACCTATCCGGAAATCACCGAGATGCAGTCCGTTGCTATCTTTGAAGCAGCACAGGAAGTAGCAGCTGATGGCAACACGATTGAAGTGGAAGTAATGATTCCTCTCATAGGGAATGTCAAAGAATTCGACAACCAGAAAGATATCGTGAAAACGATCGCTGAGGAGACTATCTCTTCAAGTGATGTTGTGAGCTATAAGATCGGAACGATGATCGAAGTGCCTCGTGCAGCGCTCACTGCAGATAAGGTCGCTGAATCAGCGGAGTTTTTCAGCTTCGGAACGAACGATCTCACGCAGATGACACTCGGCTTCTCACGCGATGATGTCGGCACGTTCGTGCCGCAATACATCGATAAAGGCTTACTCGAGTACGATCCGTTCCAGGTGCTCGATCAGACTGGTGTCGGACAGCTCGTTGAGATGGGTGTGAAGAAAGGTCGTAGTGTCAATAAGAATCTCAAAGTAGGCATCTGTGGCGAGCATGGCGGCGAACCATCAAGCGTGGAATTTTGCCATAGGACTGGATTGAATTACGTCAGTTGTTCTCCTTATCGTGTGCCTATTGCGCGTCTTGCAGCTGCTCATGCGAAATTGAAAGAAGAGAATTAGTTTTTTTTATTTTTCATTTCTTTTTCTAGTCCTGTTTTCGTTTTTGTTCTTATTCATTTCCTCGATACATTTAAAAATATCATTACTCTTAATATAGAGCAGTCAAGCCTTTAACGCTTGACTTGTCAAACGAGGTGAATTGCTACTATGGCTAAGAAATTTGATATGCACAAATTCATAGGGATATTTCTTATCATCATCGGAATGCTGCCGTTTCTGGGAATCGGTTTCGGGATGCTAGTAACTATTGTCAACATACTCACGATTGTCAGTGGTATCGTCATCCTCGTCACGAAGTGACTGGCAAAGAATTATAAATACCACAATCCCGAAGACGTGATAGTATGGCACAAGAGCAGGAGAGAACAGAGCAGGAGCACTTGACAAAAGCAGCAGACCCGCACCAAATAGCGTATTTCAGCATGGAGATAGGGTTCAAGCCGGAGATACCCACATACAGTGGTGGACTCGGCATCCTGGCAGGTGATACGCTCAAGTCAATGGCTGATATAGGTGTTGATGTCGTAGCGGTCACGATGCTCAGCGAGAAAGGCTATTTCTATCAGAAATTCGATGAACATGGACACCAATATGAAGAGGATTACAAGTGGAATCCTGAAGAACAGCTCACGAAACTCGATACGACAATCACTGTTAACATCGAAGGCAGGGCTGTCAAGGTCGGAGTGTGGAGATACGATCTTGAAGGACTTGATGGTCATACGATTCCGATACTATTTCTCGATACGAATCTTGAAGAGAACAATGATGAGGATCAGAAACTTACTGGGCATCTCTACGGGGGAGACGTCCATTATAGGTTACTTCAGGAAGTGGTGCTTGGTATCGGCGGAGCGAGGATGCTTCAAGCGCTCGGTTATACTCCAAGGAAATATCATCTCAATGAAGGACACGCAGCGTTTATTGCATTTGAGTTGGCACGACGACTCTGCGATGCCAATGTGCAAACGCATGATTGTCAAGCACTGGTTCGAAAATCAATCTCATTTACCACGCACACGCCGGTCAAGGCAGGACATGATTCTTTTCCTATAGTTGAAGTCAAGAAAGCGCTCGGAGAGGTCTATGACGAGACCATCGCAGGTTCAGCATATGAAGGTGAGAATTTCAGCATGACAAAACTTGCTCTGGCAACTACTTCATACACGAATGCTGTAGCAAGAAAACACCAAATAGTCACGAAACAGATGTTTCCCGGCGAAGAGATCGATTATATCACGAACGGAGTGCATAGCACGACGTGGACTGGAAAGCACATCGCATCACTCTTTGACAAGCATATCATCGACTGGCGGACGAACCCGCTAGAGCTACGAAGCGCACTCAAGATACCGCGAGGGGAACTGCTTGAAGCTCACAAGAAAGCGAAAGAAGAACTTATAGAGTATATCAATACGACAATGAACAAAGGATTCGATCCTGACACGTTCACGATAGGGTTCGCCAGGCGAGCGACAGCGTACAAGCGAGCGGAACTGCTCTTCAGGGATGTGAAACGTTTCAAAGAGATAAGCCGCAAAGTCGGCAAGATACAACTCGTCTTCGCAGGTAAAGCCCATCCTCGGGATGAGCACGGGAAGAAGATCATACAACATATCAAAGAACTCGGAAACGATTTGGAACCTGCGGTAAGGTTCGTGTTCCTCGAGAATTATA
Source organism: Nanobdellota archaeon (assembly GCA_051819805.1). GTDB lineage: Archaea > Nanobdellota > Nanobdellia > Woesearchaeales > SKGA01 > SKGA01. Next base: position 1,932 of record JBNJHD010000004.1, on the reverse strand, counting down.
ACATGCACCTCGGGCAACTGCTCACGAGCGGAGTCGACCTCTGGCTCAACACTCCGCAACGACCGCTTGAAGCGAGCGGAACGAGCGGGATGAAAGCAGCGCACAACGGGATACCGAGCTTGTCAATACCTGATGGTTGGTGGATTGAAGGGCTCATCGAAGGAGTGACTGGCTGGAGCATAGGGCCGGAAAACAGACCTGAGCATGATAGGGAGACTGTGGATGGCAAGGATGCAGATGATCTGTACACGCAGCTCGCTGACAAGATACTGCCATTGTATTATGATGATCCGAAGAAATACGCTGAAGTCATGAGAAACGCGATCGCGATCAACGCGAGTTACTTCAACACGCACCGTATGGCAAAACAATACTTAGTCCGAGCGTACACCGTTACGCGAGACTGATCAAGAATATTGGTGCGGTGAAGCGAAGCTTCATCCTCGCCTCGTGTGCCTGGACGTGACTGGCTGGTAAAACAATATTTGGTTCGAGCATATACTATTAATAGAACATGAGTTTCATATAGGTGATTACAAGAATGGTAAAGATCAAGAAGGTCCATGCACGGCAAGTCCTCGATTCACGAGGAAATCCTACAGTAGAAGCGGAAGTCACTCTGACTACTGGTTTCGGGAAGGCGATCGTGCCAAGTGGAGCGTCAACTGGAATCCATGAAGCGCTCGAGCTCAGGGATGGAAATAAGGCGTATCACGGGAAAAGTGTGCAAAAAGCAATCCGCAATATCAATACTACTATCTTGAAAGCGATTGTCGGCAAGGAATTCAAGACACTCAAGGAGCTGGATACATTCCTTATAGAACTCGACGGTACGACGCAGAAAGCACGGCTCGGAGAGAATGCGATACTGGCAGTGAGCATGGCATTCGCACGAGCACATGCGGACTCGAAGAAAATGCCCTTATACAAGTATCTTGCCGGAATCATAAGCACGAAGAAATCCTTGCTGCCTGTGCCGTTCGCCAATGTCATCAACGGCGGAGTGCACGCCGGAAACAAGCTTGAGATGCAGGAATTCATGATCGTACCATACAAGGCACCGAATTTCTCGAAGGCAGTGCAGATGGTGGTGGAGACATACCATGAGCTCAAGACCATCATCGCAAAGAAGTATGGAAAGGACGCGACAAGCGTCGGGGATGAAGGAGGATTCGCACCACCAGTCGAAGATGCCAGAGAAGCGCTCAAGATATTATCCCTTGCAGTGAAAAAAGCAGGGTATGACGGCAAGATAGCGTTCGCCATGGACCCTGCATCAAGCGAGTTCTACAACAAGGACGGAACGTACACGAGCAAGAAGTGGACGGCAGAGAAACTCAAGGCATATTATGGTAAGCTGTCTCGTGATTATCGGCTGATTTCACTAGAGGATCCGTTCGAACAAGATGATTTCGAGGCGTGGAAGAGATTCACAGCTGCATATGCTGACAAGTTCCAGATCGTGGGCGATGACCTGACAGTGACCAATCCGGCGCGAGTGCAACTGGCTGTGGATCAGAAACTCTGCAACGCACTCCTTCTCAAGATCAACCAGATAGGAAGCATCACAGAAAGCCTTGAAGCGGCTCGAGTGGCAAAGGAAGCGGGCTGGAAGGTCATGGTCTCGCACCGGAGCGGCGAGACTGAAGATGACTTCATCGCTGATTTATCAGTTGCGCTTGGTAGTGGTCAGATCAAGCTCGGAGCGCCATGCAGAAGCGACAGGATCGCTAAGTATAATCGACTGCTGCGCATTGAAGAAGAACTCGGTAAACAGGCACTATACGCTAGGTGGAAATGATTTTTTTCTTTAATCAATTCTTTAATTAATAGCCATATATCTTGACATAGTCTTTTGGAATAAGTTTTTTCGGAATTTGTGTTCCTGAAAACGCATTTTCTTTGAGAGCTTTTATCGCACGGACGATTGCT
>JBNJHD010000003.1:54408-55994 GCA_051819805.1 Nanobdellota archaeon | reverse complement strand
TTCATCTTCTTAGAACCCATCTTTTGCATCATTTTCTGCATATCCTTCTCAGATCCACTGCTTCCTTTCATCATCTTCATCATCTTCTTCGATTGCTTGTATTGTTTTGTCAGAAGACGCAGATCCTTGATATCCTTGCCTGAGCCTTGCGCAATACGATCGAGTCGTGATCCTTTGATGATGTCGGGGTTCTCGAGCTCTTCTTGGGTCATAGAGTCCATGAGAATCTTCCAATCATCCATCTTCTCTTCCTGTCCCTGTAGCGCTTCTTTAGGGATGTTCATGTTATTGAAGCCTGGAATCATGTCCATGAGCTTTGTCATCGAGCCCATTTTTTTCATTGACTTCATCTGTTGATAAAGGTCGATAAGATTGAATTCTCCTTTGAGGAATTTCCGCCCCATGTCTTTCGCTTCATCCTCATCCACTGCAACACGCGCTTTCTCGAGAAGTGATTCGAGATCTCCCATACCCAGCAATCGTCCGACAAACCCTTCCGGCTTGAACTCTTCAAGCGCATCAACCTTCTCCCCGACTCCTATGAATCTTATTGGTGTTCCGGTAACTGCACAGGCTGCTAGGGCTCCTCCACCTCGTGCCGTACCATCGAGTTTCGTGAGTATGACTCCTGTCACCTGACAGCTCTCGTGAAACGCCCTTGCTTGCTTTTCAGCGCTCTGTCCGATGTCTGCGTTGATGACAAGGAATGTCTGGTCCGCATCCACTGCAGAGTTGATGCCGTTGAGCTCTTCGATGAGTTCATCATTGAGCGCATCTCTACCAGCAGTATCGACGATGACGAGGTCGTAGGAATCGAGTTGTTTCTTGAAATGATCATGAATCTTGACTGGATCGCCGAGTTCCGGCTTTCCGTACACATCAACCTTGATCGAATCACCGGTCTGCTTGAGTTGGTCATACGCTGCCGGTCTCCATGTATCTATAGAAAGAAGCGCTACTTTCTTGCCTCGCTTCTTGTAATAATTACCGAGCTTTCCTGCTGTTGTCGTCTTACCATTTCCGAACAGACCTACGAGCATCATAGTGTAGGGCTTATCCCTATCCTTTCGAGGTGGTATCTCGAGCTTTTCCGTTCCTCGCCCTACAAGGTTCGCCAGTTCTTCATAGACAATATTGGTCAAGAATTCTTTTTTGGAAAGTGTTCCTGGTACATCTTCTTTGAGTGCTCGTTCCTTAATCTTCTTGCCCAGTGAGAAGACGAGCTTGACATTCACGTCCGATTGTATGAGTGATCTCTGGATGTCCTTGACGAGTTCGTTGATAAGTTTCTCATCTATAAAGAGTGATTTTGACACTTTCTGCAGACTGTTTCTCAGTCCTTCACCAAGACGGTCGAGAACCATAAATGGTGTAAACTCAAGACGATTTATAAAACTAATGTATGAGTGGGCTTGTCCCAAAAGAAATAAAATCGTATGTTGAACAGAATAATAGAATATACCTTTGATCTACACTAGGATGAAAAACTCCTTGTAAAGGGATTTTTGGGGAGGTAGTTGCTGACAAAAAAAACCTAACAACACCATACCAACCACTCACAGCAACTACGCAGGAGAAGATTGTGC
>JBNJHD010000003.1:33837-54308 GCA_051819805.1 Nanobdellota archaeon | reverse complement strand
CTCCTTGTAAAGGGATTTTTGGGGAGGTAGTTGCTGACAAAAAAAACCTAACAACACCATACCAACCACTCACAGCAACTACGCAGGAGAAGATTGTGCGGACTGTTTGTCCTGAAGTCCCTCAGTCGCATTTTGTAGGTAAAAATGCTCCTGTCGGCGACTGTGCAAACACAATGTATGTAAAAGCACAAACAACCCCTATCTTTGACTCAAGTGAGGGAATACTATAATAACATGCAAACGTACAAATATAATTTTTTAGGACAAAGCCATATGAGTAGGTCTCTCCAGAAAGGAACAAATGCGTATAGTAAATAAAAGATTCGTGTGACAGTTTCTCATCAATCGTAAGAGTGTAAAACACAAAAAATAACTACTTTTGAAAAGTAACAAAAGAAAGATTTATATATTCTAGTGTTATGGATCGACTGTATGAAAACAACATTTCCTGTAACACACTTAGAGCGAACATGGAAACGACCTATCTATGAGCCGGACAACACCATTCGTTACGAGCTTATCCATATTGATTCTATACCTGCAACTATTGGATCGACAGTAAAGAATATTCTTGATACGACCATAGGTGCTCTTTCAGAAACACCATCAAAAAAAGATATGGGTGATGCCAGTGAAGAATGTTCATTAGCGTTGTATAAGACTCTACCATTCAATTTCTTCGATAATGCTGAAGACTTCGATAAGAACTTTCGAGAAGAGAACGAAAAAATATTCTATGATGAGTATTTAACAGCAAACCCTAACGCTACACCACACGAACTTTCAGAACTCTGTAAGGAAGATATGCTCAATTGCGTCAGCCACAGTCTCATCATCAAAGAAGTATTACAATCGTCAAAGTGGGGAGTGTATGCGTTGTATTCTGAAAATCAGATCGGCACTCATCATATGATCGCAAGAGCATATGAAAATCACGTCATCCGTATAGACCCAGTCGCTGGTTCTCGTAAGACTATTCAGGGAATGCCATCTGAACAAGTATATATTTTTGAAAAAGAGATGTTCTGCAAGAGGTACACTCCAACCCCATATATCGAGTGAAAAAGGTTAATTATTCTTGCTTCTCGTTACTCGTCTCGATCCTCGTTTGCTCGATCCTTTCCCACCTTTAGCGTTATAAGTGAACAGATCCGCTTTCGTGATCTCGTGGAAGAAATCGACTTCGTCAAGCAGGTATTTCGATGTTGTTTTCTTGACTGCTGAAATCTCTACCCTGACCCCCTCATTTTTGAGGTACTTGACCAGATCGACGTAATCGCTGTCTCCTGACATGATGATAATCGTATCGACCTTGCTCGCCAACTGTGTCGCTTTGATCGTGAGTGGAATATCTGCAGACTTATGACATGGCATGACTGACCCATAGAATTGCGTGTAAAGGCGTTCTGCTAATTTATCTGAAATACGGTATCCTTCCCTGAAGTAGATCATCCTGTTGAGTCCTCGTCCGTTGAGGAGTTTCGGGATGAGCGTATCGAAGTTCACCATAGTATTTGATGGCGCAGTCTCTTGGATTGAACGTTCGATATTATTGCCATCACAAAGGATAGCCACTGATTGATTGATTAGTACATCTCCCATTTTGTAATAAATCCTCTTTTGATACTTATTTCATAGAATATAGTGTTATCGTATTTAAACTTTTGTCATGAGATTAAAAGAATAAAGGAAAAATCCACTGAGAGTTTTAGATATCGAGTTCCTTCACTTTAAGCGCGTTCTTCTCGATGAATTCTCTCCTTGGCTCAACATCGTCTCCCATGAGTGTGTGGAACGTCTTGTCAGCTTCCACTGCATCTTCGATCGTGATCTGCTTGAGAGCCCTTGTTTCGGGATCCATCGTAGTCTCCCATAGCTGGTCAGGATTCATCTCTCCCAGACCTTTATAGCGTTGCAACGATATCTTGTCAGAACCGATCTTCTCGAAAATATTAGCCTTCTCATCCTCGTTGAGAGCATAGTATGACTTGTTGTTTTTCGTGATCTTATACAATGGTGGCATTGAATCATAGACATAGCCGTTCTCGATAAGTTCTCTCATGTATCTGTAGAAGAACGTGAGCACAAGCGTGGTGATATGGCTTCCATCGACATCACTATCTGTCATGATGATGATCTTGTGATACCTGAGTTTTGAGATATCGAACTCTTCACCTATTCCTGTTCCGAGTGCCGTGATAAGTGCTACAATCTCATTGTTGGAGAGTGCTTTTGCAAGCCGAGCTTTCTCGACATTGATGATCTTCCCCCGAAGCGGTAATATAGCTTGGAATTCCCTACTTCGACCTTGCTTTGCACTCCCGCCTGCCGAATCCCCTTCTACAATATATATTTCGGTCTTTGAAGGGTCTCGTTCAGAACAATCAGCTAGTTTTCCAGGTAGGGTTGATCCTTCAAGGATTGATTTTCGTCTCGTGAGATCCCGTGCTTTGCGTGCTGCTTCGCGTGCTTTCGCTGCCAGGACGCTTTTCTCGACGATCGCTTTTGATGTGCTTGGATTCTCCTCGAGGAATGTCGATAAACCTTGTGTGACCAGTGAGTGGACGATTCCCTTGACCTCGCTATTACCTAGTTTCGTCTTTGTCTGTCCTTCGAACTGCGGTTCGGGAACACGTACTGAAATGACTCCTGTGAGTCCTTCACGGACATCATCGCTTGAGAGTTTCACTCCTTTAGTCGCTTTAGAACTCATATCACTGATGTAGTTGTTGAACACTCTAGTGAGCGCAGTCTTGAATCCTGAGACGTGTGTTCCCCCTTCGTGCGTATTGATATTGTTGACAAAAGAGAATACTGATTGGGAATAACCACTCGTATATTGGAGGGCTAACTCCAGTTCGATACCATCTTTCTCTTTCTGCAAATAAATAATGTCATGCAGTTTCTCCGCACCTGTATTGAGGTAATCTACAAAACTCTTGATTCCGCCTTCAAAGAAAAAATCTTTTTTCTTGCCACCACCATCTTCAATCTCTTCATCGTCATCACTCAAGCTGATCGCATCATCAGTTATCCGCAGGTCTGTTAGCGTGATGCGCACTCCTTTGTTGAGAAAGGCAAGTTCTCGTAGCCTGCTCGCCAGCGTGTCAAATGAAAAATGAGTGGTTTCCGTGAAAATCTGGTTATCAGGATAGAACGTTATTGTCGTTCCCGTCTTGTCAGTCGAGCCGAGTTCCTTAAGCGGTTCTTCAGGTTTTCCCCGAACGAAGCTTTGCGTGTAGATCTTTCCTGCTCTATGGACTATGACTGTTAATTTGCTTGAAAGTGCATTGACACATGAGACTCCTACCCCGTGCAGTCCTCCTGAGACCTTGTAGCTATCCTTATCGAACTTTCCTCCTGCGTGGAGTTTTGTCATGACAACTTCAAGTGCTGAAACCCCATATTTCTCATGAATTTCAACAGGAATTCCTCGTCCGTCGTCGGTAATTGATATGGAGCCGTCCTTGTTGATGATCGTATCGATTCGTGAACAGTGGCCTGCCATCGCTTCATCAATCGAGTTATCGATAACTTCGTAGACGAGGTGGTGCAGTCCTCGCGGTCCGGTCGATCCGATGTACATGCCCGGTCGTTTCCGTACTGCATCCAGTCCTGTGAGTACAGTGATGTTTCCTGCACCATATTCTTTTTGCTTGTTCGTTTCTTCTTCAGCCATAGTTCTCACTTGGAATTATCAAAATTGATTGTTTGAAAATGCGTGTTGCAAGTACACCCTTCACTGTGTTCGTTACCGGTTATCGTCACTGTTCGTGTTCAAGAACATCAACCCCTCATTTCGAGGAAAGTTATTTTTTTCCACCCGGTTTCACCACGGAAAGTGGCAATATCAAGGCATATTTAAACATTGCGATTATGAAATCATTTAAAAAGAGTATTTATAAATGAAACACTGATTTATTTATAAATGAATGGTTCGCCTCTTTAATGGAGGCAAGTACGATAACATTTCGTTGAGAGCTTCATCTTCGTTCTGATTAGAAGTATCGATGACAATTCCTTTTTCCAGTTCTCCAACCAACTTGTGCACCAATTTCACATCACTATCTGGCATTTTCCGTAAACCTGCTTTGCGCCTCGCATCATGCCGTTTAAGGCATTCATCTAATGGTGCTTTAAGTGAGAAGATCTTATACGGATAGTTGAGTTTCTCGATGAGCTCCTTCAATTGGCGTTCATAGTAAAAGACTTCATCAATGATGACAACCTCGCCTTGTTCAAGATGGTCTTCCGCTTCTGCGATAATGGTCTTGTTCGCTTCAAGCTTTTCCGCTTCGCTATGTTTCAATCCTTTTTCGCTTTTCACTTTATCGACAGAAATGTAATGTGTGTCAAAAAGGTTATTCAAACGCATAGCCATGGTAGTTTTTCCCGAACCTGCAGGCCCCCTGAGGATAATAACAAATGACATAAGAAGCAGGATAGAAAACCCTCATTAAAAAGGTGTCGGACGTACTCTGCAAACCTTTAAAAAGCCCTGTGTCGTTTCAGGACAGTATAACGAGCGCTAACCACTACTACAGGTTGATTATTGATGCCAACGCAGGAAGAACTTGAACAGATGTCTCCGGAAGAGATTGCGGAACTGCAAAGGCAGAACTGTCCCTTCTGTAAGATCATCGCCGGCGAGATCCCTGCTCAAAAAGTTTATGAGGATGACAAGATGGTCGCCATCCTCGACATCAATCCTGCGCGTAAAGGCCATATTCTCGTGCTTCCTAAAGAGCACCAGCCGATTCTCCCCCTCATTCCTCCTGACACGTTCAAGCACTTGTTTCGTATGACTAAGGTCATCAGCAAAGGGATGAAAAAAGCAACACTTACAAACAGCGTCTGCATCTTCATCGCTAACGGCGCAGTGGCAGGACAGCAGTCTCCTCACTTCTTATTCCACCTCATACCTCGCGAGAAAGGCGATGGTCTCGAACATCTCGAACTTGAAGGTGACGAATCATTATTGTCCCAGCAAAAAGATATTCATGAGCCGCTCAAGCATAACATGACTCGTATGATGCAAGGACACTTACAACGTGAAGACATGCAGGGCGGCGGACAGCAGCCACAACAACCGATGACTCCGGAGCAAATTGAGGAGAAGCGTCAGAAGATCGGCAAGATCATCGAAGATAACCCTCAAGTCCGCGAGATGCTCATAAACGACACCAACCAGTTCAAGCAGCTTATAGAAAAAAATGACGAGCTCAAGGAACTCTTCTACGGCGTTGATCTCAACGCATTATCAGAGAATCTCAAGCAGATGTCACAGCAAGGCGCGTTCAAACAGGAAACAGGGGAAAGCAATCAGAACACAGGAAGTGGTGAGCAGACTACCGAGCAGCAGACCACAGATCCCAGTACAGCGGGACAGCAAAGCACAGACCACAGTATAGTAGAACAGCCGACAACAGCGCCCAGAAAACAGCACCCAGTACCCAGCACCCAGAAAACAGCGCAGCCGACCCCTAATCAGCAGAACACTGAACATCGGCCTGAAGTCTTTCTCGGCGACGACCCGTACGCGCAACGCGATAAAGTCATGAAGTATTTCGAGGAAAAACCGAAAGCGAAGGAACTGCTCAAACACGATCCTAAAACATTCAAGGACCTTCTGTCAAGACGTGATGACATCAAGCCTATCTTCGAGAACGTGGACGTTGACAAGCTTTCTGAAAAGCTCCGTCAGTTAGAAGGAGGTGAACAAGATGGTTGAACACCTTCCTCTCTATCACGATGATCATATCTCGATTGTCCTCTCTGGCAAGCCGTCCTCGAGAGGTCACATGATCGTCTCGCCTGCTGACGGCAAGAAGAAATCGCTTGGCGAACTCAGTGACAAAGAATGTGACATGCTCTTCTACGGAGCGTCCTACGGCGCCACTGCATTATTCGAATTCCTCAAGGCGCAAGGATCGAACATTATTATCACTGAAGACGATGGTCCGTTGCAAGTTGATGTCATCGCTCGTGGTGAGAATGATGGTCTTGACTTAATGTGGCAGGGAAAGCAAGCTGATCCTAACGAGCTTCAGGACATCGCAAAGAATATGAAAGACGCTATCGATTATGAAGTCTGGGCATATCACAATCCTGAAGAAGCAGCGAAAGCGGGCAAGCCCAAAGAACCAAAACAAGCTGAAACGATGAGTACTGACGAGGAAGAGTCTGAAGATGAGGACGGTAATAAGAAAGTGAATTATCTGCTTCGCAGTCTCCGTCGGACTCCTTGAATAAACCTCTTATTCTTTATATCTATCTCGGAATATTTCCGGAAAAAACACCCGAGAACATATATTCATTCCGAGATATAATTACTTCTACGCATCAAAAAGAATAGTGCGGAAATGTGTTTATGAAAAAGTCTTGAGGTGACTATGAAATGGTTAATAACAATAAAGTCCTTTCAGAGAACGATTTCGACGATAAGACAACTACCAGCGAGGTTTCTTCTGAATACGCTGCTAAAGCTGAAGAGAAGATAAACAATCTGAAAAACAAGAAAGTGGAAGGAATCAGTCCTGTAACTGAAGGAGAGGGTAAGTCTATTGACACTCTCATCAGGAAGATGGAAGAGCTTGATAAGCCTGAAGTGAAAGGATTTTTCAACAAGTTCTTGAACACGCTCGAGAAAGGGTATGCGGCCTTTACTGGTAATGAGTATTTTGAGACGAAAACAGGTAAAGAACTGCAAAAGACAAGAACTGAACTCACCAAGTATATCACTCTTGCAGATCAGAAGATTGATGAGACAGAGAGCATCATAAGCGATCATGAAGAAGCGCACAGCGCGTACACGATCGAGATCAATAGTACGCTCAACCAATACAAGGATAGTCGCAAGCAAGTTGAAGAAAAGGAAAAACTGATTCAGGCGATGGAAAATAACATCTCTGAAAATCCTGATAATGACACGTTTGAAGTGAAAATGGAAATTGAGAACATGAAAAGCGATCTTGATTTCAAGAGAGATGACCTTGACGATCTTGAAGGCAATCTCAACGCATTACGTTATGATAAGGATTCTTCAGCTTATGAATTGCAGGATTTGAGAAGAGCTAAACAGATACTTCAGTATTCCAGCAAGTTGGCAGGACTCACGAATAAACGTATCAACACATATTTGAAACAGGAAAAGACAACATCCCCGTACACAGTCATAAGTAAAGGAGAACACATCGACCAGTCATCATATGAAGCTCAAAAGATGAAAATAGGAGTTGACTCGAAGCGAAAGCAGTATCGAAATCAGATCCGTGAGAAGTTACCATCTTCAAGCGAGAAGCGACAGCATCTCCGTGATCTTCGTAAGAATTCACCTCATATGAGGGGGTGATTGGTGTGCCGGAAAGTAAGGGTGTGACACTTGATGATGTTGCTGGTCTGGAGTATCAGAAAAGCATATTGTATGACTCGCTGATACTGCCGCGCAAGAAAAGGAACGTGTATTCATCTCTTATCAAGCGTCCTGAGATGGTTCGTGATCGCAACGTTTTTCTCTTTCATGGACCTCCAGGTACTGGTAAGACTTTGCTTGCCAAAGCCATCGCTAACGAAATCGATATTCCTTACAAGGAGATTCCATCAACGTATTTCATCAACAAGTATCGTGGCAAGGGTGCAGAGGATCTGAGAACGATCTATGATTGGAATGGTGAATGGTTGTTTTTTATTGATGAGATCGATGCGATCACCAAGAACAGGAATGCTGATTCGATGAACAATAATGACGACCTCCTCATGCAATTGCTTATGAACATTGACGGACCAGGAAGTCATGATGATAAGATTACTATCATGAGCACGAACCGCTATGACATCCTTGATGAAGCACTCATATCGAGAGTTCCCGAGCAGTACCGTCTCAAATTCGACAAGCCCGATATCAACCAGCGTTACAGAATCATTGAGCAACACTTGAGTTATTACAATCATCGTATCGATGATATCAACGAGCTTGTCTCTCTCGCTGTTGACAAGGATGGTCGTGAAATCGCATTGATGTTCAAGCCTGCATGCACGAACGCTCTCAAGAAGGACAGAACATATCTGACCATTCAGGATTTCCAGACAAATGTCGAGTACAATAAAGAATTGATGACTGGATACCAACACGCCTCATGAGGTGATTATTAATGAAAGAAAACAGCAGTACGCCAGTTGATGTATATGTCAGTTCCGGGCAGAAGGTTCGAGACCAAGTGTTGCTTGAAAACATCTCTTCACTCACTCTTTCTTCTGGACAGAAAAATAAGACTATAGACTTTCTTCTTTCCTATACACAGGTAAAAGACAGGTTTCAGTCATTGGAATTGAATGTTGCTGCAGACAATACAGAAGACAATGCAGTGCTCTACGATCTCCACAAACAGATAACAAAAACTGAAAATACTCTGAAAAGAACTATAGATACACGAGTTGAAGAAATTCGACAAGAAGTGAGTGGAAAAAACAAGATCACAAGTTCTTATTTCAAAGAAATAATGGACTCGTTGAATACAATGTATACTTATGCCCAACACATTTCAGCAAATTCAGACTCATTATACTATAATATTGAAAGTGTCTGTGAACAAGCACTTCAGAAAACGTCCAAGAAAAATCTCTCGTATGAACGCACGCATGTTGACGGTAAGAACATAACGATCTACACCTCTAATGAAAAAAGAGTCGAGAAGGAGAAGCACAGACAACAGCGTCAAGAAGAGAAACAAAAACGAGTTGAAGAGAAAAAAAAATATCATGAGGGTAAGAAAAACAAGTTATTCTCATCATCAGCGATAGCGACATACATTATCGGTGGAACAGCTGCTTTGATACTCTACATTTCATCTCAGAAGAAAGAATACCACCCACCATCAACACCATCCCAGAACGAGATATACGTCAAACCGGCATCGAATGAAAAACATCAACAGGATATTCAATACCACGATGCTATTTTGAGAACATATGAAACAAAACAAGAATCAGAACCAGAACAAAAAAAAGCATCTGATGAACACAAAAACTATTCAGAAACAAACCATCAGTATGAACACTCAAAAGAACGACGCAGAAAATATGGTACTTCAAAAAAACCGACACATAAACAAGAAACAAAAAGTGCAACTGAGAAACATATGGACAAATTCTTCGGAACTTCCGCTTCTGATCTTGAGAACACCATCGACAGTATCGAAGCTAACAATGGTCTTGTCAAAGCATCCTATGTGGGTGGTCGATAACAATGTCACTCAAACGGATCCTTCAAAAGACTGTGTTAACAGCACTAACGGCAACGACCATTGGCCTTTCAGCATCATATGCGCAAACAGATCAGTATCACATGCGCCGCACTGATCATGATAAGGAATTCAATCAAGAGCTAGTTGAAAAAGCAAAGCAACACGATCTTTTACCATCGCAGACTGACTCGCTTGTCAATTACTGGGCTCCATTATATCAACAAACAGGAGGACGCTCAAGAAGTGCTGAAACAAACCCTGAAACAATCTTTTCAGACACGACTACAATAGAACGAGCCGGAGCTCTCGGTAGCATCATGACAGTCTATTCAAATACTGAAATCATGAAATTGACAACACGCAACGAAATCACTGTCTCGTCGTATGATCTTGGGTCCTTCACGCCATGGGCTGAGCAGTACAGCATTCCTGATTACGCTCGTCGCATATTATACGAATCGTTGTATGGATACTTCAATGAAAACAATGAATGTGAAAGTGAAACGAGAAAAGATTCAAGCCAAGAACATCATAGAACCTCCTATGAGCATAGCAACATCACGAATCCATTTGACAGATATACGAAAATCAAAAGTGATATGTACAACCAGTATCAGTCCTTATCTTCAGGACAAGAGTATGACAGAGATACCATCAGTTCACTGCAAGAACAATCCAGTAACCATCCTAAGTGGTCTCTTGACATTTCAATCCTGAAAAGCGAGTATTCGAAAAAGACCCCTTTTGAGATTGGTGTAAGTCATGATATGTTCAGTATCTCAAGAAGCGAAGGGCTAAACACTGTTCGAATGCATTTGTCGACCATTATCAATAATACTTCTGTTTCAGAGTACGAAACAGAAAAAGTCATTAATGAAGATTATCGGATTGTAGAATCAGAAACAGGAACAACTAGTGAGAAAGTAGTGGAAAAGAAAGTGATAACAAGTGACATCGTCACATATCAACCTGCGCGATTATTGACAGGAGTTCGTCTCGGTAACGCGAATTACATCACGATGAGCGTGTATGCTGGAGCAACACTCCAGAGTACAACCAACAAGAATTCTCATGAACGAATCGACCAGTATTTCTATGAGTCAAAAGATGAAGGTTTACACTATCAACGAACAGGGTATGAGATTGGTACAGAACACAAATCGAAAAAACAAGCACGCACATACTCATTCATTCCAACTTTCAAATTCTCTTTTGATTATAAGAGCATTGGAATAACGACAACTGCACACAAAGAAGAAAATGAGTGGACGTATAGCTTCGGCGCTTCAATCAACTTCTAAGAAACAGTTACAACAATGCGATCAATTGCACCAGCCAGTTCCCGAACACAAGCATTATAGCGTAGCCAAGGAGGAATCCTGGTATGAACGGAATACCATACTTCACTTTCACGTTCTTGATCTTGTGCTTCTTGAGTTCTTTGATCTGGGTTTCGGAAATCCCGAGGTCTTTCGGGCCGCACACGCGCTTACCATCCACATTCACATCCTCGACGATCCAATCACCGACTGTCAGTTTGCGGAGTGGAACGTCTCGTATCATGCATGTTTTCTCAACTATTCTTCCGAGCAAGAGCATATAATAACCAACCACCAAGAAACCAACCATTAACCCTATCATGATCTGAAGTGCAACATCGTTGACAAGAAAGATCGAACCCAGACCGATAATGCCTATCCCAAACACTATGTTCCGCACCATGCTCGCTTGTGCTTTAGAGTGATGTTTTGATAGTTCTTCAGCCACGGTGCGGAGATTCTTGAGCATGAGCACTATCGCATACACTAAACCATAAAGTGCTCCTGCAAGCATGAAAGAGATGAATGTCGTGACGAAGAACGGCACTTCCCCACCAAGTATCTGAGGTATGGCTATACCATGTATAGCCCCTATTGCCATGAGCATCTTCGCATCCCCACCACCCCATTGTCCTGTATAGAACATGAGCGAACCAAGCAGATAACCACCGAGAAGACCTGTTATCGAATGGAATACTGGCGAGATTGTTCCTGAAAGGATGCTTGCCACACCAGCCAGGATGATACCAAGTGCCATGAGCGTGTAATTGAGAAAATCAGGCACTTCCCGCGTCTTGAGATCAGTATATGACGCGTAGCCGAGGCCTACCAGTATGATCGCGTGTGAAAGCCACATAGGCACTCCCTCTATCATGATAGTCTCTGATGACAGAACTCCGTTTATAAAACTACCTTATAGTATAATGGAGAGTAACCGCATCATTTATAAATAAGCTCTCGTTCTTAGAGCATTGAACACAGTTACCTGTGATAGATGATGATGATCATCAAGCGATGGTTGTCTGATTGAGGGATTGTGGGATAATTTCTTCTCGCAATTCGTAGTGAGAGCACAATATTCCGTTATAGATATCGGGAAAACAGTGTTCTCAAGAGTGAACAAAACCCATTGGAGGTTAAGACTATGAGTGAAAAAGCATATGAATTTATAGAAGCTGCGAAAAAATCCGGTTCACTAAAGAAAGGAACCAACGAAGTGACCAAAGCAATTGAGCGTGGAAAGGCACAGTTTGTTGCTGTTGCTGAGGATGTCAGTCCTAAAGAGATTACAATGCACATCCCGCTTCTCGCTAAAGAAAAGGGCGTTCCTTGCGTTACCGTCCCTTCCCGTGAAGAGCTTGGCACTGCTGCAGGTCTTGCTGTCCCTAGCGTCGCTATCGCAGTAGTTGATGCTGGAAGCGCTAAAGACATGCTTAAGGAGTTCAAGGAAGAAAAAAGCGAGTGAGATTTCATTCTAAGTGTGTAAACGCTTAAGAAGTCACTCGATAATGGAGGGAAATAATTATGGCAAAAGATCCTAAAGGCGGTAAGAAAGGCTCTGATAAAAAGGGGGATAAAGCTGCTGGCTCACTATTCACTGATGCAGTTCCTGCGACTGTTGAAGAGATTGTCGGACGTACAGGTACTCGTGGTGAGGCTATCCAGGTTCGTTGTAAAGTCCTGGAAGGCAGAGATAAGAACAAGATTCTCAGACGAAACGTCAAAGGTCCCATTCAGATCGGTGATACCTTGATGCTACGTGAGACAGAGATTGAAGCTCGTCCGCTTAACAAGGCGGGAAGAGGAATCTAGAACGATTCACAAGGTGAAATATAATGGTAGATTGCAATTTTTGCGGCAAGGAAATACCTTACGGTACCGGCAAGATGTATGTGAAAAAAGACGGTACGGTGCTTCGCTTCTGCTCATCTAAATGCGAGAAGAGCATGAACAAGAGAAAGTTCAAAGCTCGTATCACACCATGGACGAAAGAGTTCAGGCGTATCAAAGAGATGAAGAAGCAATAGATGATTACTACACACAGGTGTGAGGGGAAACATCATGAAAGAACAGACTTTAGTACTGCTCAAGCCCGATGCTGTGCAACGCGGGCTTGTCGGCGAAATACTCAATCGTTTTGAACGATGTGGCATGAAACTAGTCGCTATGAAAATGGTTTATGCATCTGAAGCAAACGCTTTGGAGCATTATGACATGGATGATGACTGGTTCAAGAAAGTAGGTGAACGTCTGAAAGAAAAACAAGGTTCTGATAAGGATCCTCTAGAAATCGGTAAAGACGTCCAGCGACAACTCGCGACATACATCGCGCACAGCCCCATAGTAGCTTTGGTTCTTGAGAGCCATAATGCAGTCAAGCATGTGCGTAAGCTTGTCGGTGAGACTAGCCCTGAAGATTCCATTCCAGGAACGATCAGAGGCGATTACAGTTTCGACACATACGGACTCGCCAATATGTCTAACAGACCGGTAATGAATATCATTCACGCCTCAGGAACTGTTGAGGAAGCGAAGCGAGAGATTAAAGTCTGGTTCAACGATGATGAAATCCATAGCTGGAAACGGCTTGATGAGGATTTCCTCTATATGAAAGATCTATAAATTAATTAATGAGGGATATATCATGGTAAAAATGGTTGACAGGGTTATGACAGTAATGAAAAACCCTGAACGAATTCGAAATATTGCTATTGCAGCACATATCGATCACGGTAAGACGACACTATCAGACAATTTGCTTGCAGGTGCGGGTATGATGAGTGATGAGCTTGCTGGTAAAGCGTGTGCTCTTGATTTCCATGAGGATGAAGCTGAACGAGGCATCACTATTGATTCAGCAGCAGTCTCCATGGTTCACGCGATTACTGATAGCGAAGGACAGGAAGGTAAGGATCACCTTATCAACCTTATCGACACTCCTGGTCACGTTGACTTCGGTGGTGACGTCAGTCGTGCTATGCGTGCAGTTGATGGTGCAGTTGTTGTCTGCTGTGCAGTTGAAGGTATTATGCCTCAGACTGAAACAGTTCTTCGTCAGGCTCTTCGCGAGCGTGTAAAACCGGTTCTGTTCATCAACAAGACCGATCGTCTCATCAAAGAACTCAAGCTATCTCCTGAAGCTATGATGGAACGATTCACGAAAATCATCGCTAGCGTGAACGGTCTTATCAAGGACATCGCTGAAGAGGAGTATGGTAGTAAGTGGCAAGTTAATGTTCAAGACGGAAGTGTCTGCTTCGGTAGTGCATTCCATAACTGGGCTTTGAGCCTCCCGTACATGAAAAAGCGAAATGTCTCTTTCAAAGAGATAATTGATGCCTATGAGAATGAGGATTTCAAAAAGCTGGGCAAGACCGCACCGCTTCACGAAGTTCTTCTTGATGCTAGTATCAAGCACCATCCTGACCCGGTCAACGCTGCAGAATACAGAATCCCTAAGTTCTGGCATGGTGATCTCGAGTCACAGACCGGAAAAGATCTTATTGGTGCAAATCCTGATGGTAACGTGATGTTTGTAGTCACGAAAGTCGTTGTCGATCCTCAAGCTGGGGAAATCGCTATGGGTCGCTTATATTCCGGTACGATGAAAAAAGGGATTTCTGTGCGCATGCATAATGCTAAAATGGATGTCCGTACACAGCAGATCTACATCTACAATGGAGCTAAAAAAGAGATTGTCGAGAATGTTCCTGCAGGAAACATTATCGGTGTAGGTGGCTTGAAAGGAGCATTCCCTGGCGAGACTGTATCTCTTCAAGGTATCGAGTGCGAACCGTTCGAGAAGATAGGTCACATTTTCGATCCTGTTATCACGAAGGCTATCGAGGCTAAAAAACCAAGCGACCTTCCTAAGCTTGTTGACGTTCTGGTAGAAATATCTAAAGAGGACCCTTCTATCGAGATCCAGCTCAACCAGGAGACTGGAGAACACTTGATGAGCGGTATGGGTGAGCTCCATTTGGAAATTACCGAGAACCGAATCGTCAAGGAAAAAGGTGTTGAGATTACCACAACTCCTCCAGTTGTTGTATACAGGGAAAGTGTCATCGGTAAGACTGAAAGTCCTGCCGAAGGTAAATCCCCTAACAAGCACAACAAGCTATACTTCACTGTCGAACCTCTCAATCAGGAACTCATCGATCGTATGAAAGATGAGCGAATCCCTGAAGGTCGTGTCAAGAAAAAAGACATGGAATTCCGTCAGCAGTTCATCGACTCTGGAATGGACACTAAAGAAGCTGACAAGGTCAAGGATGTCTTTGAAGGTAACATCTTCGTTGATGGTACTCGTGGTATTGTCCAGATCAATGAGATCATGGGACTCGTCCTTGACATGTTTGAGGATGTCATGAACAATGGTAGTATTGCGGGAGAACCATGTTTTGGAGTCAAAGTGACCCTTAATGATGCTAAACTTCACGAGGATGCTATCCATCGTGGTCCTGCTCAGATGTACCCTGCAGTTCGTGATGGTATCAGAGAAGCTATGCGTGGTGCTAAACCATTCCTTCTCGAGCCAGTCCAGACACTCCGTTTTGAAGCTCCTAGCGAGTATACTGGTGAAATCTCTAAACTCATCAGCAACAAACGTGGTCAGCTTCTTGACATGGATGATGATGGCGCTACCGCTACAGTCAAAGGTAAGCTGCCTGTAGGCGAGATGTTCGGATTATCAAGCGATCTCCGGAGCGCTACTGGTGGTCGTGGAAACTCATCTCTTGTCTCTCAGGAGTTCGAGAAGCTTCCTGACGAGCTTCAAGATAAGATCCAGAAGCAGATCCGTAGTCGTAAAGGCCTTGGTGAGAACGAGTAAGCGAACCACTTGTTCGCTTCTTTTTTTCTTTGTTCTTTCTCTTTATTTTTTTTCATATGATCTCATTCACAGTTTTTTTAAACCAGCGCTCATTTACTTGTTGGTGAAAGTGTTATCACAAGATTCTATTCTCAAGCGAGCTTTTCTCGGGCTCTATCCTGACGCTAAACGTCTTCCTGAGATGTCGCTTTCTTATTCTGCCCGTTTCAACGAGTATAACGCTAACGTCCAGATCACACACGGTCGTGGTTTGAGAAAGCTCTCCTTCCGCCTCTCTCGATCGTTCGAGGAGTGTGATGAGGATATCCGGATCGGCGTGTTGCAGCATCTCCTCAACAAGATCTACAAGACTGACATCAAGACACTCGAACAGGAGTTCTATGATTCCTTTCTCAAGCACGTCACTCGTTATGCCAAGCGCAGCAATAGCGACCCCTGGCTCAAAGCGATGTTTGATGAACTCAATAAGGAGTATTTCAACGATTTATTGGAAGAGCCCAACATGGTCTTCGGCACTGACGCAACTACCACGCTCGGTCATTATAACTTCACGAAAGATAGGGTGACAATCAGCACTGCCTTGAAGCCAAGGCCTGACCTCATCCGCTACGTCTTGTATCACGAGCTCCTTCACAAGAAACATTCATATCATAACAGTTCTAGCGGTCGCACGCAGTATCACACGAGAGAATTCCGTACTGACGAACGTAAATACGCTGATCATGACATTGAGAAAAAGCTTGAGAACTTCCTACGCGCCAAGAAGCGCAAGCGCCTCGTCAAGACTCTTCTGGATTGGAAAAGATAAGAACAAATAGACTTCTGAACACCATTGCCATAACCCTGTTTAGCCGTTCACAGAACACAGATCACCATTCCCAGCGCAGCAGATTGCAGAACACTGATTCCTGTACAGCCGACGCCGGAACCCTGTACCCATAAAAACCTGAACACTGCACATCTGCTCCCCGTTCCCTTATTTAGAAGAGCGCTTGTAGCATGGGAAGGAAGATCAGGAACAATATGACGATGAAGAGTATCAACCCTAGTTTTGCCCAGTATTTGTTTCCCTTCTTATCACCAAAAATTCTCCGTAGCGATAACCGTAGCATCTGTCCACCATCTACAGGTCCGAGCGGCAACAGGTTGAAGGCTCCGAGTCCTAGACTGAGCGCATGTATCCAGAAGAAGAATTGTCCGAAGAAATGCACTATGTGATACTTCCATTCAGCCAGTCCATCTCTTATCTGTGTCTGGAGTCTTGGCTTGAGCACTCCCAAATATCCTTTTCCAGGAGTTTCAGGGTGTTCCATAGGTATGACTGTCGTGTTCGTCCCGTTTCTGGCTGTGAACGTCAGGTTTTCCCTGGGTTCTATACTATTGAGAAATGCTGAGAATGATTCTGTTGAGTTAAGCGCCTTACCGTTGACATGCGTATATACAGTTCCTGCTTGAAGGCCGTACTTCGCAGCTGGTACTGTTTCATTATGGAGTTCTGCAAAAGAGAAACCGTTTGGCGTGACCATCGATCCGGTGTTGTTCATGAATGGTATGGGCACGAGTTGTGCGAATATGAGTACAACAATAAGCCCCGTTATCAGTGCTGTCAATCCATTGGCAAATGGTCCTGCTGCAAATATAGAGTATTGTGTCGTGTCCGCTGAGTTCTCTATTTTTTTCTCATCAGGCTCAACGAACGCTCCTGCAAGCGGTCCGAAAAATGCTATTCCAGTGTTCTTGATCGGTATCTTATGCGCTTTAGCCACCAGTCCATGACCTGCCTCATGGATCACAACCACGATAAACAATGGTATGATAACCCATAATGGTATGCTAAGAGGGCTTCCTGGAACGTTCACTCCTGGCAGGACAAGCGAGAGAGCGGCTGGTGCTTTCGGTTGCGTGAAGAGTTTCACGAATGCCTTTATGACAAACACTGAGATGTAGATCATTCCGACATAGCCTACTCCTATACCTATATATCCGAGTAGCTTGATGAGCTCTCTGTATTTCTTTGAATATTTGTTGATGAATCGTATGCCGAACTTTGTTCTTCTCAGCGCAATGATTCTTGCTTGGAATTCAAATTTTTTCCTATAGATGATAAGAAGCGCGATAATGATCACGTAAAAAGATAGCGTTAACCAGTGTTCAGCGAGAAATTCATATACCATGTCCCCTTGATCATAAATGCTTATTTAAAAAACTTGCTAAGTGAGATTCTGTTTCATGTGCAAATCATCATCGTATGAGCTCATAGATTATAAAACGCTACGGTGGAGTGATCCTGTGGTAAAGAAACCTTTTTAAAACATAGTGGGCTTGACTCTTGAATATGGTCGGGAGCAAGAAAACAACAGTGAAAAAAAGCACTAGGAAAAAGGATTCAACCTCATATAAGAACAAAAGTATTTTTTCATCTGCTCTAAATCATTCTTTTTCAGGAAAGAAGAAAGTCCGTAAAGAGAAAACGACAGTTGCAGGAAAAGCATGGGATTTCCTCTGGCATGATGATTCGTTTGCTAGTTGGATCGCCAATATCGTTCTTGCGTTCATCATCATCAAATTCATTGTCTATCCTCTTCTTTCAGCTATTTTTGGCACCAGTCTGCCTCTTGTAGCTGTTGTTTCGTGTTCTATGGAGCACCAGTTCACTGATTGCGGAGAGGACATGTTATTTGAAGTCTTATGCGCTTCTAAAGGCGAAGGTTATGTGACTGATCTCGAGTATTGGGAGTATTGCGGTGATTTTTATGTCGAGCGCAATATATCCTTTGAGGATTTCCAGTCATATCCTTTTGATGATGGTTTCAATAAGGGCGATGTTATTTTCCTTAAGGGGGAGAATCCTGAAGATATCGATGTTGGTGACGTTCTCGTCTTCAAAGCCGAAATTGAGAATTCATATCCTATCATCCACCGTGTTATTGGAAAGCACGAGACTGAATCGGGCGAGTTAGTGTTTGAGACGAAAGGAGATCATAATCCTGCTCAGATCAATAACAGCCGTATCAATGAGTATGATATTCGTAAAGATGACATCATCGGTGTCGGTATTGCCCGTATCCCGTATGTGGGGTATCTGAAGATATGGTTCGTTAAGCTCTTATCGCTTGTAGGGTTGGCTTGATCATGGTACAATCTACGCTTGTCTATCAAGGAGTTTCCGCTCCTGCTCTTGACAGTCTTTCTATGCATGGCTTTACTGAAGCATTGAGAAAAAGCGAGTATGAACTTCGTCGTTTCAAGAAAGAAAAGACTACGATAGTATTATATTCGTCTGGTAAACTGGTCGTCTCGGCTCCTGAGAATGAACTCTCCTCTGTTGAGAAACTACTCTCTACAACATTGAAGTTTCGTTTGAAATCATCGAAAACGACTTCGAAAAGAACAATTGATAGTGAACAACGAGCCCTCTCAAGCATTCCTGATGTCGAGTGTATCATCGGTAGTGATGAGACGCTCAAAGGCGATACCTTCGGCGGTCTTGTCGTGTGTGCTTGTCGTTTGTGTAAATCTGATGAAGACGTATTTAGAGAATTAGGTGTCAAGGATTCTAAACAACTTTCTGCAGATGAAATTGATCGTATCGCTTCTTCATTGTTGAAATATCATGATGATAAGTTTTCAATCGTTGAGCTTTCTCCAAAAGAGTATAACGAGCAGTCGTCCCGACTTCCTACAACAACTAAGCTTCTTGACAAGCTACATTCGCAAGTCACTGCTGCTCTCAAAAAATCAAGTAGTGAGAATACAGTCATTGTTGTCGATAAGTATCCTGGTTGTCGTGTAGGTGACGTTATTCTTGAGCATGCCGAGTCCAAATCGCTTGCTGTTGCTGCTGCCAGTATAGTCGCTCGTTATAAGGGCGTAAAACAAGTTAGAGTATTATCTGATAAGCTTGGTTTCCGCTTGCCCTTCGGCTCCACTCACGTCAAGGATGCTCTGGTTATGTTGAAGAACAGAGGCGTTGATCCTGAATTATTCTGCAAAATGCATTTCTCTAATGTCAAGAAAATAGTCAATAACTGAATAAGATGATTCAGGAACAATTTATTGATTACTCTTGCGCGTTCTCTATATCTAGAATCAGTTTGGCTAGTAGCGCTTCAAGTTGTATGAATTCATCACTTCCTTCGTTGAGACGGTGCTCTGCTTCTCCACATGCGTTAACAAAGGATAGTTTTGTAAGATCAGTGATCCCTTCAACATTCCACACTTCCTTTTGTAGTTGTATAATAATATCTAGTCCGCTAAGACCGTATTCGAGCATGATGTCAAGCAGTGTTTTTTTTGCTTCCTTGAAGTTCTTTTCTTTGCATTCTTCAAACACTCTCGTTATTTCTTGTGGTCGTGCTAGTGATGCTATTGACAGGACGGTCTCTTCAGTAATAGTCTCTCCAATGCTTGCTGAGCTTTGAAGTATGTTCTCCACTCTTCGGAGGTCTCCATTACTTGCTTTGTAGATTGTTTCCTTGGTCTTCTCATCGATGTTAAGGTTTTCTTCTTTTGCAATCTTATCAATCACATCATAGACATCTTTTTGCGGCAATGGTTTGAACTTGAAGACTGCGCATCGTGATTGTATTGGATCGATGATTTTTGATGAGTAATTGCATGATAGTATGAATCTGCACGTGCTAGTATAGTTCTCCATTGTTCTTCGGAGTGCTTGTTGTGCTTCTTTTGTGAGCGAGTCGCACTCATCAAGATAGATTATCTTGAATGGAACATCCCCCATTGCTTTTGTTCTCGCGAAATCTTTCACTTTGACTCTGACAACATCAATTCCACGCTCATCGCTCGCGTTCAGTTCTAGAAAGTTATCTCTCCAGCTCTCGCCAAACATATTTTTTGCCACTACCAGTGATAGCGTTGTTTTTCCCACTCCTGCTGGACCTGCAAACAATACATGTGGCATATTCTTTTTCTTGACGAACGCTTCTAGTTTTCCGACAACATGTTCCTGTCCTTTAACATTCTCGAACGTGTCAGGACGATATTTTTCCGTCCAAATAGTAGATTTCATTATAAATCCCTCTAATAATGATTGTTTTATAATAGTTTTGATTTGAG
>JBNJHD010000003.1:0-33737 GCA_051819805.1 Nanobdellota archaeon | reverse complement strand
CAAGGCGAAAATAAAAAACAAGACACGAAAGTGCTCATAGGTTTTGATTTGAGCAAGGCGAAAATAAAAAACAAGACACGAAAGTGCTCATAGGTTTTGATTTGAGCAAGGCGAAAATAAAAAACAAGACACGAAAGTGCTCATAGGTTTTGGATTGGGAAAAAAATGAACTGAAGTGAAAATCAATCACTGGAGAAAAAGAGTATTGTAAAAGAAAAAAAGTGTTGAGGACTCTTTAGATGATATCCTCTTCTGAAACTACCATGAAATCCCCCATTGCCATGACTGCACTGAATGGGATGAGTGAGTCTCCTTCCTTGGTTTTCTCTAACTCTAGTTTTTTTGTATAGACTGTTGGTTCACGGAGCACTATATGGATAAGTTCTCCTGAAGAAGTTTCGAAAATGACATCTCCTACTTCCCCGAACCGTTTTCCGGTCTTTGATACGACAGTCTTGTTAATGAGTTGTTTGGAAAATTTCTTCTCGTCATCAGCCATTTTTGCTCTAAACCCCTCACGCATATACGTTTGTGAAATGGATTGTTTATAAAAGCAAGTGTATACATGCATAGTGTACACTACCTACTCCCTATCGGTGTACCAACACTACAGAGTATTTAAATGTTTCGCATCGGAAACCTTATTTGCGCCCATTATACGCCTATATTCAAAAAAGTATAAAAGAAATAAAAAAATTATTTATTCTGCTGAAGAACCTACATCTTTGATAGTGATGGATTTTCGCTCGTTCTGACTGTATCTATATTTGAGATCAATCGACATCGTCTCGTCATAAACGATAGTTCCTTCAGCAGTGGATTCGATAACACAATTTACTGTTGTTGAGCTTCGTCCACCATCTTCAGAATCTGATTGTGATCCTAATAGTGTTACTGTCCCTGACACTTCTTGAGATTCGTCTCCTTCCCATGAACGTCCACAACTGATTGATGCAGGAGTTGTCTCTGGTAGGCTGACAATCACATCGATCTTTCCTTTGTTCTGCCTGTTCTCTATTGACGGATCGCATTCCGCTTCCCCGTACTTATAGACAGCCCCTGAACCTACATGCACGACATCGAACATGACGCTGACCTTGTTTCCACCTGCAGTGTTCTGTCTGACGTTCTGGACATGGACTGGTGCTCCTGAATTGTAAGTTGTTTTTGGAGCTGTGATATCGCAGATATCTTTACTCTGTTGATCGAAGAGTGCGGATGACGAATCATCTGAAAGACAGATCCGTGTTGATGATTTGGTCTTGTAATCGTAACAGAGATTGACAAGGAATGATTTCTGGTCGCTTCCTTGAAGATCTGATGGATAGATCAGACCATCCCATGAGAGAATTGTAGATGTTCCTGGATTGACCGTTCCATCAGGATATTTCTTTCCTCCTTGAAGATTATCTTCCAATGATCTAGTGAGATCCTCTCCAGCTGGTAGTCCGAATTGTTGCGGGATGATTCCTTCCAGTGATACTTCAAGATAATCGACTTCCCCGTCCATCTTGATATCTTGCTCACCTTCATTCGTGAGTCTTGTTTGTATGGAGAATGTTGTTTGTCCGGCATCAAGGACACTTTCAGGTGGTGCTCCTGGTATAAATTCCATGGATACTCCTCTTGTTCCTCCAATGAACGGTTTGATAGTGCCCTCACTAGTATTTTCCCCGCTATTACTACAGGCAGTCAATGCAATAGCAATAACTATGAACAGTAGCGGTAATAATAATTTTTTCATGATGTTTCAACCTCCTTGAACCAATATAGTATCATACTCTTTTGATTGTTGTCCGTCTCATATCTGTTGTCGAATATCCGTAACCTAGTTCTACAATAAGCGGAGTTTCATACGCTGACTTAGAAGTAACATATTCAAGGTCATACCTGCACCTTACATGCCCTCCCTGACCCGGAATGAGACGTACTCCTTCAAACTTGTCAGGAGTGCATTCTAGGTGCTGACCTCCAACTCTAACATCTATGAGATAGACTTTATCCTTATATTTTGTTGAAAGATCAGATGGATAATAAGGACTACACCTCTCGATATATCCCATATCGAAAACTGTTCCTCCACCTATGTTCTGTATATAAATATCGAAATAGACGCTTCTTCTCGTATTTTCCTGTTCAATTCTCGTGATTGCAACCGGTGCTCCGTTACCGCCGTTGAATGTGATCTCTTTAGGGCGGCAGACTTTTCGTCCTTCACTCATCGGTGCTGGATCTATACATATCATTGGTGAAGCGTATGTTGAATAGAGATAACAATTCGTGATCATGAACGTGACATCTCGTTTATCAACACCTCTATTCCAGTTCTTGAGCTTGCCATTGAAAACAACAGTATCTCGTTCTCCGCCAGGATATTCTGGCGCATCAGGTGCTAGCAGGAATTCTTCGCCATTATACCTGTCAAAAGAAAGTGCTGAGAGCATCATGATAAGTCCTTTACCATGATTGAATGCATCAAAATTGAAATCATTCCCTATGTTGAAACCTAAGTCGTTGCTACTTCCTAACTGGTCATAACTGACTCCTACATTGTCAAAAATGTCAGTGCTTAATCCAAGCTTGTCAGCGAGAGGCCCTAAGCTTTCCGCCCTGAAACCCCAACTATCACTACCTTCGAAATAAGCGCTTGTGCTGACTCCTTCACAATTGACCGTCGCTTTCAAGTCTTGCCAGAAATTGCCGGAAACTATTCCTCCAAGACCAAAATCCAGATCGCAGTTTCCCCATCCCTGATTGAGGCGAGGGATATCAATTCCATCTATATGTATGAGATAAGGATCATAACCTGAAACATAGACACCTCCTCGTGTGTATGAAGCTCCTATATTGTGTAGATCGATTGAAATGCCGAATTCGTTATCTTCAGGTCTTGCTCCTTGTGAATAATAATACATCCTGCTTGGTGGATCAGTAGGGTTGGAGAATTGCATCCTGACTCCTTCACTGCCTCGATAGTATTCCTTGTTAGGATTATCATCAGTATTTGATCCGAATCGTCCTCCTGAACATGCGCTAAGACTTACTACTAGAACTAGTACCAAGAGTATACCAACACCTCTGATTGCCCATTTTACCATGATTATCACTTAGTCCTTATTGTTTCTCATTTAAATAATTTTAGTTTCTTCTTGTGAATCTGAAGCTTGTTGTGCTTGTTTCCTGTAATTTATCTTCTACCATGATGCAAATAGTATCTTCTTCTCCGGAATCAGGGATTTGTGTCCTGAAATTCATTCCGAACGTTTCAGAGAAATCTCCGTTGATTTCAGTATACTTACTTTCAGGAATATTCTTGCACCATGTTGATGTATCGATAGGATTCTGTTTTATGAAAGCATAATATGCTGTTTCGCTACAACCGCATGTTCTTTTCACGTCCCTTGAACCATCCGGATCATAGCATTGCCAAGCGATATTGTCGCCTTCTTGTTGTATGGAGATCGCTTGCGGCTTACTGTTCGAATCCATGCATGCAGGCCATCCACAGTATGTTTCCGGAAAGCAGAGTCCGTTGATAGGAATGCATCTCCCTCCAGCTTCTCTGCACTCGCTAAGGTCGTCATACATGCAGCTGAGACCATTATACACTGCATCTTGTTCAGCCTTGCTTTTCTTATCTATGTATGAGAGCGGCGAGTAATAGATATTCCAATCAAGTGTGGAATCCTGTAATTGCTCTGATATCCGTTCAAATTCCTGATAATTGTATTGTGAAGCGTGATATTTGCATTTTGAGATGCATTTACCATCGAGTTCCAGTTCCCAGGGCAAGCACTTGTCATCATCTTGCTGTTCAGAGAAGAATACAGGATCGCCACTTCGTTTGATTATAATCTCCTTTGACACCTTATCAGTGTATAAGTAAGAGAGTTCAAGAAATAATTCAGTATAATAACTGGCCTTGATCCCTATGATATCAGTATCGTCAAGTTGGCATTGGACTTTCGCTTCGCCATCTTTCAAACGTATTTTTTCAGGGAGGCAGTTGAGCGTATCATTTCCTATCCGGGCATCAATTCTCACTAGATTGACGGTTGATTCGTTGATTGTTCCGCATCTCCTGTTAGCTTCTTGGGTCGGTCCATTACCATTCGATCCTAAGATGAAATCAGAAACATATCCGTCACCTTCCTGTTTGAGATGGATGGTGAACTGAGGTCTTACGAAATCACTGACAGGTATCATCTGGCTTTCTACTGCAGTTATCGCTACAGGAGCTCCTTGACCTCCGGAGTAAGAGTGATCGGATGCTTCACAGACTTGTGTGCGAGCATCTGTTTTTTGTACATTCGTATCTATACACACTGTTTCTGAGAACATTGTCTTGTAGGGATAACAGTAATTGAGCACGAATTGCGCCGAGTCTTTTTCAAAATTGCTTTGTATGTCTCTCGCTTCAAATCCTGCTATTGCCAAATCCAGTTTCTCGCCACTTGGAAACATCTGTGATTTTCCTTCAACTTGCAATTGACCGATATCATCATATCGAGAATTATCTTCATGATTACCTGTTTTCATTACTGTTGAGCTATCATATTTGAGTGACATCCTCATCGTATAGTTCGGATAGAGATTGAATGCACCTCTATTATGCACTTGCGCTTGGAAGTCGAATGGTGAACCTTCAAAGACCACTTCTGGCGGGGCTTGATCCAATATAGAGACTGTGATTCCTTCAGTTCCTGTGTGATAATCGATGACTTCGTTGCTTGGCTGCTCATAACGACCTGCTTGGCATCCTGTGAGCAGTAGAATAATCAGTGCCATAACCAGTCCGACAGTTAATCGTGTTCGATCTGCTTGTTTCATCATCATTCTACCCTCACTGTTGCTGCTCGTTCTATATGATAATTATAATCGAGCGTGAAGTACATCTTATCGAAGAACCAACCATCATTCTCGAAGCGTTCACTAAGTTCTTCCGGATGGAATTTGAGATCACAACTCATGACCTCAAAGACATCCCACGAGTCAAATTCCTTATCGAAGTGATAAATCCATCTTTCTCCTTCTTGCTCATAAGGAAGTTCATCATCGCTAGGGAGAAAATCACAATGTTGCAACCCTATTCCTGACGGCATATCAATTATCGCATCGTTTATCATTGATATCTTGCTGCTTTCCGTGTTACCAGTATTATCCAGTTGGAATTTGAAGTTGACCCTTCTGTGAAGATTAGGATTCTCTTCATTGATGACGATAGGTGTTTCGAGAACATGCATATTGTCTCGCTTCACATTTCCCACTTTTATCTCAATAGGACCGGATGTCGCTATCGGCGTATCGCCTCCTGCAATATAATTATCTGGCTTATACTCAACTCCAGCATCTTGTGCCAGCGCTAGTAATGTTTCTTCCTTTTCATCCGTGATGATCTTGATAGGTACTTTGACTGATGACAAGTATCTGAATGTCTGTTCCACATCTACAACATGACTTCCTTTCGGTAAACTGTCGAATGTGCACCTGACTCGTGCTGCTTTCGAACCTGTCACTTCAGTCCGTTGTGGTTTGATAGTGTCTGCTACTTTATTATCTACTGAGCAGAACGTGGCTATATGGATTGGGTGGTATGAGTTGGCACTCGTATCTATGTCTATATCTATTTGCTGTCCTGGAAAGTACGAATTTCGTATTGTATTTACCGAATCGATTTTCGCCCCTATATATTCAGCAGTCTTCTCCATCTCACCACCTTTTACCGTAACATTCCCTTGCGGACCATAACCATATTGTCGTTGTATCGTATCAAGAAACCGGTCTATAGGATTCAGGTTTTTCAATCCCGCTTCTAATTCTGCAGCGTTACCATCAGCATCCGAGGAGAATTCTCCTGATTTCACATACCCAGCCATTTGTGGACCTACAAATATTAGTGCTATCAGTATTCCGAAAAAGAGTGCCATTGAAGAAGTCTTTTCCGGATTGTAGGCCCATGTGACATCAAGTATCGCAAGCATGATCAGGATGATGATGGATAAAAAAGAGTTATTCCCGAATAAGCTTTGCGTGAACCGCGTATTTGTCAATAGAAGATCAGCGACAAACATGAGAAGCAAGAATCCCACTACACTGAATATTTTCCGTTCACCGAGAGCATTTGACTTGTAGAAAAAAGCCAGTATGAGAGAATAGATGATGATAACACTGAATGTTATCGGTTTGAAATCCATCGATATCCATCCTGCTCCAAGTGGTCCGATGAGTGCTGTTATGATAATGAGCACGAAGTACCAGACATCTCCACTTCCTCGGAAGAATGTTTTGAATTTTTTCTTCTTGATGCCATCAACTAATTCCCTGATATGATCTCGAGCTCCTTCTTCCACGGCAGCTATCTTCTTATTATATTTCGATCGTACTTTCGTTTTCAGATCTTCCTTTTTATGCTCATAGGATTCTTTGATGACATTTGGTGGTGAGAAGCTTTTGAATCCGAACCCGACGACGAACTCAAAAGCAGCATCGATATAATCACCGATGAACGGTATAAATGAAGTTGCTGTATCAATAATGTAAAATAAGACTATCTTGATAAATGCAGCAATATCTCCTAAGAAGAAAATAGTTGGAATGGCAAACAATGCAATCATTCCTATGTTGACGAAGAATTCTACACCATCAAGACCGGCACTGAGAAAAGTTCCTAGAAAAGGAATGAGTCCTGCAAGTCCTGATAGAAGATTGATGACACCATCAATGAACGCAACCAACCAGAACAGTATCATCCCGAATCCAGTGGCGAAAAACGCTACAGGACCGTGCGGACCATTCTCGATCTTCTCAATCTTTTCATCTCTTTTTCTGACGAGCGCTTCTATTTTCGCTTGCTTATCTTCTTCAATCTGTTCTTTGCCACGCTCGATCTGATCACTATCATCTTGTTTCTGCTGTTCTTTATCTTCAGCTTGTTGCTCTTGCTCTGCTTGTCTTTTCTGCATTTCCAGGTCTCGCTTCCGTTGTTCTTCAGCACGCCTTTGTTCATTCCTGTACTCGGCTGCTTTTGAAAATACCTTGTTTCGAAGGTTTTCTTCGATATTTCCTGAACCTGTACCTTGCAGATCGACCATTTTATCATTATTCACTATCTTGAGTAGTATTTGCAGTATTCAGAAGTGAGCCCTTATTTTGTTCTCCCACACCTCTTCATATGATTCATTGATGATTATTCTATGCGCACATCCATTTGCGCTATCGTCACGTCCCGTTCCGGCTTGATAACGATAGAGTTTGTTCCATAATGCACGAATTGTTCGATGGATCTCGTGACTGACTGGCTGTAGGTAGCTATAGGTAATTCCTTACCATTAATCACGAAATCTACATCCTTATAGCTGTTATCGACAAAATCCACTCTCAAGTGCACGTCGACTCCTGCTTTCAATCGCGGTTCCTCTTCATATTCTATATATTCATCCCGTTGCGGACAATTAGGTCGCTTACCATCCTCATTCTCATAACTGTCAGGACACGCATCACATTCTGAAACTGTTACATACGGTGTGCAGACAGCATCCATTCCAGTGAACGGAACATCATCACACCAGAAGTTCTCATCATCGTCTTCGAAGCAGCAGTCCTTATCATAGTCTGCACTGCAGCCCTCAGGACAGATACCATCAGTATCATCACCACACGTTTCCTCAACATCCTTGTGCGGTTCTCCAGAGTAGTCTTCATATCCACTTGGACATCTGTCAGTGTATTCTGCGAGTATCATGTTCACGCACCTGTCTCGTGGATTGTTCGTCTTTATATCACACCAGTAGTTCTTTCTTGACTCTTCGAAACAACAGTCCTTATCCTCGTAGGCGAGGCAGTTATCGGGACAGATGCCGTCGATTTTGCCGCAATAATTATTTTCGTCTTTCGTGAACTTGAAGAGATCTTCATCCATCTCGAAATAGTAGATTGGATGCTCCACATCGGTAAGCGACACATCTAGTGCTGCGTGGTCGATGATATAATCACCATCTTCGGATACGAAGCTGATGTTGTTCTCGCCACCATGAAGCAGTGACTTGTGGATTCGTATGAAGTTCTTGATATGGCAGTCAGGAATACCATGGAAGGCTTGACGACCATTGACCTTGATGTCTAGTGATCCGACATGTTCCGGTTCGCAGTCAGGATAGAAACTCAGTGTTGCCTTGTCGAAATAATCCATCTCTTCCTCAGACAAGTAGATGAATTGCTTGTTGAGACTGTCAGTCTTATCAGTTATATCCGCAGTGAGTTGTAAGCTCTCGAGCTTGTATATGTGTGTTCTCCAGAATGCCACTCCCGGCGTTGAAACAGATATCTGAATGATATTCTCGTGCTTGAGAAGATGCTGTGGCAATTTGATCGGTTCTATAGAGCCGTAATCTTTTTCCTGCTCATAGATCGGTACACCATTGAGATGTATTTTGAGCGTGCCATCTCCGAAGAGTACATTATAGGCGAGATGAACATCGGTAGTTCTCGTTGGATCTATTGTGAATTCGAACCTGTGAGGTGTTTTTTGGAAAGCGGAGTTTTTCACCGTGACTCGAGGCGTTTCCGAGAGTATAGCCGCTTCCGTATCAGTGTGGAGCCTGAAACTGGCTAGTTCGTGTTTGACTTCCTCATCATCGATAGCGCTGATCCTTCCTATGTAATCCTTGAGAGGGGAAGTTCCTACAAGGTGAGAATATCCTCCTGAATTTGATGGTGGATTACCAGGAACCATCTGATTATCAAGTAATTCCTGCTTATCATCCGCAGGCAGGAATGCCACATATAATACGATCAGAACTGCTATTATAAGCACTAGAAATGCTGCTCCAGCACCACTTGCCGGTGAATCACCGCCCTTTCGTGAATTGAATAATTGCCCCACCATCGTGAACCTCCACACTATAGTATAATAGTCTTACAAGTAGCAGTATTTAAAGCTTTTCGTCAGTTGAGGTCTTGAAACGACTTTTGGATGCGGGAAAAGAGGTGAAAGAAGAAAAAAATGCTGGATTATGGTAGCCAGCTCTTCTGATCCTTTATTTTTTCAGGTAAGTAAGTGTTCATGACAAAGTTCAGACCATGTGCTGCAAAGGCCTGTTGCTCTACACGCTGTTTTGACTTCGCCATCTTCTGAAGTGCTTGTTGCCAATGCTTATGATCCTTGATGAATGGATCGTTTTTTACCATATCCTTGATTTTCTTGACATCCACTTCTTTAAGCGGATGAGTTGGCAGGTCAAAAGTTTCAATATCATCAGGTGTTACGCCAAGGAATTTTGCTCGTGGTACGCAGAAGTATTCGTTGATGTGCGCTGCGTTTCCACTACCTACTTTCAGCGTCCTATAAATATTTCCATATCCGTAAGGATCTCCGTCCGTAAAGACATATACTGGTAGACCCTTCTCATCAGAGAGCTTTCGGATAAAGCGTCTGCACGCCCTGGTCGGCACTCCGCTCATTGCAATGAGAATACAATTTTCTTTTTTCCAGAACTTGTGCTTATTGAGTCGTTCAAAAGCACCTTGTGTCTCGATAGCGAGAATGAATTTGGCTTTCGTCTCGAATCCTAGGTGTTCAACCGATGAAGGTATTGAATATGCACCTGATCCGAATTGCGTACAATCTATCTTGATTTTTTCTTTCGTCTCAGCATCCTCATCAACCACAACAAGAGCTCCTGCAACTGCTCCGCCGTGTTCTCCAGGAACAAAACCCATCTGTTCACGATTGACCCTCAACATAGCTTCTATATCATCCATCACACTGTCTGATTCGGTCTGCTCGCCAAAGCGTGCATCACCCCAGTTTTTAGACACATAATATGCTTCTCTTTTCGTTGCGGTATCTTCTTCATCAAGAAGCTGGTTAGAAAGTGCCATCATTCGCAGTGTCTGTGCAAATGACTTGACAGTTGATGCAGTAAGCGTTCGTTTTTTCACCCTATCCTTGATGCTGAAAAAACCTTGTGATTTGTCGAATTGGACGTTAGAAAGCGACCTTACCGGTGTTTCCAGCCGTGGTGGTTGACCGGTCCTGATAGAGTCATAGATTTCAGTCGCTATCTCTTTGATCTTATCTTGTACAACTTGGTGTTCTGCCATCGTGATACCTCAAGGTGTTAGTGATTCATGACTTGTTCGAATCGTCAGAAGACTCAGTATCAATCTGTTCAGAGTCTTGGTTTTCGTTGTCGTGTTCTTGCTTATCCTTGCCGATCTTCGCCCAGTCTTCATCATATTCTGTGTTCTTTGTCGGGTCAAAAGACATATCATCAAGTCGTCCTCTTTTCTTCTCAAGTATATATTCGAGTTTTTGCAGGATCTCTTCTTCATCAGCCGTATCTAAGTTGATAATCTCCCTGAGTCCTGCCGCCACATGAGACATGTATTTCTGGATATAACTTCTCTTTTTGAGTTCTTGTTTGACACGTGCCTTTTTGCCAGTGTATTTAGCAAGAGCTCTTCCCGCTTCCTGAAGTCCGAGTTTTATCTCATTGATTATTTCAGGATAGTGCGCCAACGCTTCCTTGCTCTCGCTTGTGAATGGAACCCATACTGATGATATGTGGACAACTACTGTGAGCGGTCCTACTGGCAGCGAACCATGTGATTGATTGAGTCCGTATGGCTTCCAGTTAATGCTTGAAATAGCTTTAGTGACTGCACATGCTCCTTGTTGGAATAATAACGGAACCCTATTTGCGAATCTCATCACACGAACAGATTTATCTTTCGGTTGATACCCTCCATACGCCAGGGCAACTTCAATCTGGAAAGGATTTCCTTTATAGACTGCAGGTGTTCTAGAGACTGATGTGTAGAATTCGGCATTGACTTCTTTTTTCACACCCTTCTCGAGAAGTTCTGCTGTTATTGGGGATAGGCAGTCAGGTGATGGAGTGTGTATCTTGACTTCTTGGAATGCCTTGATCAATTTTTCCGCTTCTTCTTGCGAGATTTTTTCAGGTTTCGTTGACGGTAATATTCGTGCGATCTCACAGACTTCTTTTGCCACTTTCGGACTGATCTTGCTGAATTCAGTGGTCAGGAATTGTTGCATTGATTTTGCTGTTGATCCTTCCATCATCTTGATGAACACACCTACTTCAACACCATACGGATGAGGTTTGATCTCTTGTGCTTCAAGCGGCTTTTGTTCTGTCGCTCTCGGAAAGACAATCTGTTCTGCTTTCGGATTCGTATAGATGATAGTTACGTGCGGATTGACAACTGCTGTTTCCTTGAGATATTCATCAACGCTTTGCGATCCCCGTTGATAATATCCTTCAAGATCTATTTGGATTCTTGTCCCATGATCTTTATTCCAGTTCTTCGTACCTTCATTGACGATTTCAGGCTTGTTTCCTTTCGTATCTACTCGCAGTTCAAAATAATAAGCGTCGTTTGCTCCTTCTACTTTCGATATGACTTTTGCAGGACGTCCTGTCGTGAGTTGACCATACATCACGCTTGCACTTATTCCTATACCTTGCTGTCCACGACTTTGCTTGAGACTGTGGAATTTGCTTCCGTAAAGTAATTTCGCAAAGATGTTGGGTATTTGTTTCTTCACGATCCCAGGACCATTATCCTCGATAATAACTCTGAACCTATCTTCACCCATCTCTATGATCTCAACATTTATCTCAGGAAGAATCCCTCCTTCCTCACATGCATCTATCGAGTTATCGACTGCTTCCTTGATAGTGGTGAGCAGTGCTTTTCTCTTGTTGTCAAAACCGAGCAAGTGCCTGTTTCTTGCGAAGAATTCAGCAACACCGATATCTCTTTGTTTTGATGCCATCTGTTCCGCTTTACTTTGTCTTTTACCTGACTTTTTCGTCGCTGAAGAAAGTGTTTGTTGAGTTTGATTATCAGAAACCATCGATGAGAAGTCAGTAAGCTTTTGCTTTTAAATATTTCTATGAGCTATTACATCAATCAAGAGCTACTTGTCCGCTATCTTCACTATAGCCAGTGAGTAATTGTAATTCTCTGCAGAATTGCTTGTTTTCAGGGAGTTCTAACTCGTTGCAGAGTTCTTGTTTTCCTCCGAGAACGAGATCTATATAACATTCTTCCTTATTCTCTTGAGAGTCCGCAAGTTCACACACAGTCTCATCATCATATTCTCGTGCAATAGCAGAAAGGCACTCTTGAGTGGCTCTTGAGATGCTCATTTGACTGCACTGGGCGACAGCTGTCTCTTTGGTTTTTGCTTCTAGCGCCCGTTCAAAGAGTATATTGTCGCTGCGCGAGTAGTAATCGATTGTCGATTGTGGAGTGGTCGAGGATAATTGCGAATCTTGTTCAGCCGGAATAGGGCTAGTAGTTGATTCTCCGAGTTCATGTTCAACACCACTCTCGAGTTCTTCTATCGTGAAGTGGGTTGAATCTGAAAATATTGAAGATTCATGTGTGATAGTTGCATCCAAGGAATACTTTCCTGCAGGTATATTTGATGGAAGTGCAACCCTTAATTCCTGTCGTGGTTCCACTGAAAAGAATAGCGTATGGGTAGATTCCGTGACAAACCTTCCTTGAGCATCATTAACTGATAATTGAATATCTATCGGTTCGTTCTCAAGAGTGTTCTCACTATCAACCAGAACATCAATAATTACATGCTCTCCTGAAGACAACTTCTGTTCTTGGATATTGATATTGACACTTGAAAGGGTGAATGATTCATCGTTTTTGAAAGTGGATAAGAAATACACTCCCCCTACAAGAAGCACTCCTATTAGCAGGAGAACTATCATTAGAGTGACAGGCGGTGTTTTCGTTTTTCGTTTGAGACCTTCGAGGTTGAGCTTTCCGGAGTAATAATCCCTGTTTATGTGCCTGAATACATCAAGAACGACTCGTGCATCATATCCTTGTGAGAGGAGAGTTTGATTGATTTGCTGCGGTCCATATCCTTGATGAAGCATGGTATAGATATATGAATAGACTTGTCCGTAGAGATTTGACTGCTCACTGTGGTGGCGTGCTTTTTTCTCGTTCTTTTTCGCTTGATGGAGACTTGCATCTATCGTTGCTCGGTCATAACCTCGTGACTTGAGAAATGAGATGATGGAATCTTCTTGATAACCTTGTTCAAGAAGCTGTCGCATATATTCTGATAGTGCTGTCATAGTCCTGCCTTGAGTGATAGAGTATATTCAATTGCAGTGAGAGAATTATCGTGCACACTCACCCCTCACACACTAGTATGTTAGCAGAGTAATAGTATTTAAACGTTGTGCAATCGATCGTGTGAGAATATAGTTTCAGAAAAGATCATATTCAAATATCTGTCATCTCTTCAAGTTTCCATTGTTTCCGTTGCTTTTCAAGCATCTTGAAAACTGAAGAATGAGGACTTCCGCTGAGAAGAGTTTCCAGAGCCCGTTTACATACTGCCACTTTATCACAGAATCCTACAATACTGATTGTTTTCCCGTACACGCTGATATTAGTATCGGTTAGTTCTTCCAGAGTCTCCCTTGCTTTCCCATTCTTTCCGATAACCCTTCCTTTGAGTCGGACCATGTGATTTTTCGCTTTGACAAAGTCAGTCATCGTGATGACTTCGAGAATATAGTCTTGCTTGAACAATCTCATCGCCACTTCGGGATTGAAACCTCTTCCGATCGCTTTGATGATGTCTTTGAGTTGGAAGAGTAGAATCGAATCTTCTCCTTTCATACGAACATCGCCTTCATCAGAATCAACATCAATACTTGCTTTCGCTTGTAATTCTAGTTCGTCCTTGACAACACCATCTTTTCCTATAAGTATTGCAATTCGTTCTTTAGGTATTTTGAGTTCGTAGGAATATTCGTCCATATCTGCTGTGGAAACGTCCTTTGGTTTTTAAAGGTTATCCTGTGTGATGTTATGAGAACTATCTGCTTGTAAACATAGAGATTTCTTTTTTCACCGGTTGATTGAGACGTTTTCAGGATAATCGTTGAACGAAACCTTTAAATACTCACTCGTGTGAGTGTTAGAGTGAGTACTCATGGCAGGGACAGTTCTGGGCAACACAATGGAATTTTTGGCTCATATCGGTATCTACGATATTGTATTGCCGTTTCTTCTAGTGTTCACGCTCATGTTCGCATTCCTTGAGAAGACAAGGGTTCTCGGCGTTGAAGTCATTTCCGACAAGTCAGGTAATGAGCACACCTTCACCCGTAAGAACCTCAACAGTATCGTGGCGTTCACCGCCGCATTCTTTGTCGTGGCATCCAGCCAGCTCGTCCGTATCATCAGCGAAGTCCTTGCCAACACAATCATACTCGTCGTTGCCGGCTTGTGTTTCATGCTCGCGTCAGGCGTCATCTATAATGGTGAAGGTCCTATGACGCTTAGTGGCAAATGGGAGAAAGGGTATAAGATTTTCAGTCTTGTCGGTATCGTGCTCATCCTGTTCAACGCGCTGGGATGGCTTGATAAGATATATTCGTTCCTCGTTTCCAACTGGAGCAATGGACATGTGGCGACTATCATCATGATCGGACTGTTCATATGGTTCATGTACTGGATCACCACACCAAAAGGCAGTGGTAGCGGTAAGGGTTCGGAAGATTCCGACGATTAGATTCATCATTACAAAACGATTCATATAATAAGCGTGTGTGAGGCGATACAAGATGTATTATGGTGCACAAGGATTGATTCATTCGTTACAACAGTGGGGTGTCATTGACGTCATCCTTCCGTTCATACTTATCTTCACGATAGTCTTTGCGGTTCTTGAGAAGATTCAGCTTCTGAGCAAAGATGAGGGTCAGAACAGGAAGTATTCTACGATTATCGCTATTGTCATGGCGTTCGCGGTTGTTGTTCCGCATGTGACTGGCGGTTATTATTACGGTTTTGATGCGGTTGAGGTCATCAATCAGGCTTTGCCACAGGTTGGTTTACTCTTGGTCGCGATTGTCATGATGCTTCTTACCATAGGATTATGGATAGGTAAGACTCCTAGTGGAGCTAAAGGTGCTGGAGTCTGGTTCACCATGATTTCCGCTGGTATCGTTATTGCGATTTTTGTCGCTTCAATTGGATGGTGGAGAGCACCGTACTGGCTCATGAGACTCCTTAACAGCGATATCATCGCTCTTGTCATCGCGATTCTTGTCTTCGGCCTGGTCATCAAGTGGATCAGCTCTCCGGAGAAGAAAAAGGAAAGTAAGGACAAGACATCAGCTGTCAAGAACTTCACTGAATTCCTGAAAGGCGATGATAAAGATAAATGAACATAAATATGTGGTGGGTGTGGTTTAGACTATGACTAGCTTTGCGGACTTGACGATCATGCAGCACTTCTCAGGAGTGTTCGTCTTCTTTTTGGTCTTTATCATAGTCTATGCGTTCTTGCAGTTCACTAACATGTTCAAGAATACTGATGGTGCGAAAGGCATTTATGCCATCCTGTCTGTAATCGTAGCATTTATCGTTTCCTTATCAAAAGGTGCGTTTGCCGTTCTCACGACGATGACTCCATGGTTTGCCACTCTTATCATTTTCTTATTCCTTGTCATGTTTGTCCTCAAGATCTTCACAGGTCCTGATGAAGATATTTTTCCGAAGCTCATCAAGGAAAAGCCTGCCGTGTACTGGACGCTTATCGGAATTTTTGTCATCATCCTTATCGCTTCATTCACACCTGCAATCAATCAGGAACGCGCAGAAGACAATTTGCAGGATTCAACTACGGCAGAACGCAGTTCCCTGTCTCCTGACAACGGCACAGCCGTTCACGACACCCAGTCCCCTGAAGAAGGCACTGTATTGTATCAACGCACAGGAATGTTCGCTTCAGATGAGGAGAGAGAACCCGAAAATATAGGTGACCAGATATTGCAGACAATATTGCATCCTCAAATGCTCGGTGTCTTACTGCTCATTTTTATTGCAGGATTTGCCATCCTGTTTCTCACCCGCTCTACAGGCGGATATTGAAACTCCTAGAACTTTATTCATAAGAAGAGGTGTATTGCACAATGACTGATCAACAACCGAATCCTTCTCAAGGACAGATGCCCCCTCCTCCCGGCGGACAACAGGATCAAGTTCCTCCTCAAGGAATGCAGGGAATGCAAGACGATAGTATTTCTAATGAAGAGCTTATTGAAGCTATTATTGATGAGAAATGGAATGAGCTCGAAAAGGACATCAATAAGATTATCGAATGGAAAAATAATGCTGAAAATCGCCTAGTGACTATTGAAGAGAAAGTCAAGTCCTTGAAAGATGATTTTGACAAGCTTCACGAGAATATTCTGGGAAAAGTAGGCACGTACGATAAACACATCCAAGACGTGAGTGCTGAAATTCAGGCAATGGAGAAAGTGTTCGCTAAAGTCCTTCCAGTCTTTACTGAGAAGGTTGATGAGCTCTCTCGTATTTCTGATGACTTCAAGAGCGCTGTCGGTGGTACTAAGAACCGTTCTTCATCAGCTTCGCAGCAGAAAGAGGATTCCGACATCAAATCAGACTATTGAAATAATATAGTTGATTTATTTTTCTTGTTCATGAAATTTTTTTCTCAGAAAATCATTGACTTCTTTTCTCGTGACGAAATCCATAGGATTCCAGAAACCGACATATTTCTTCAGTTTCGTGAATTCGGGAGTATTAACGAAGTTTTCCACTTCATCATTGAGAAGAGTGAGTTTTTCGTTGACCTCTTTGATTACTTTCTTGAGATCGAGAATGTCATCATTGACCAACCGTAGTTCTTCAGAGGATTCTTTCTCTAGATCGATAATATTGTGTTCTGCCAAGAGCGTTTTCTTTCTGAGGATACTATATCGTTCTTCGAGAATCTTAAGTCTGGTCGCAATATCATTGACTGTTTCTTTGACAGGTTCAAAAGGCGATTCTTGACCTTCATGATGCTTTTTCACGTGTTCATCAGGGTCTGGTTGGTTCGGAAACAGTTTTGGATCTTCTTCTGACATTTCGTGCGCACTCCTCTTTTTTATACAGTGTAAGGATGAGCAGGTTTTATAAATATTGCTTAAGGAAAGTCATGATTTTTCCATAATCTTTATATGTGAAGTGCAAGAAACTCACATAGAGGGGTAATAGAATGAAATGGATGGTTTTCACTTTACTTATATTGAGCATTGTTGTTTTGAGCGCGTGTTCCACTGACAATCGGAGTTCTGTAGAGCAGAGTCCCGCATCCTCCATAATTACATCTTCTCTCTCTGACGGCACGTTCTCCATCGGTGCTTCTGATGATTCTCTTGAGTTCGTCGGTACTGGCGTAGGTAAGCGTCATCCAGGAACCTTCAGTAATTGGAGTGGTGAAGTGGCAGTTGAGGATAAAAAAATCACAACAGTCGGTTTCACTATTGATGCGACGAGCATCTCTACAGGTATTGATGGTCTTGATTCTCATCTGAAGTCAAGTGACTTTTTCTTGACATCAGAATATCCTGAAATCACGTTCG
Source organism: Nanobdellota archaeon (assembly GCA_051819805.1). Lineage (GTDB taxonomy): Archaea > Nanobdellota > Nanobdellia > Woesearchaeales > SKGA01 > SKGA01. The sequence goes on along the minus strand of JBNJHD010000003.1, from coordinate 16,287 downwards.
TATCGACTGATATAATCCATAGTTCACCGGGTGAAGCTATAGTCACAGGTGAGCTTTCCCTACGGAAAAAGACTTCTGAGGTGTCCTTTCCTGCTGCTATCGATGGCAAGATAGTGACTGGTTCATTCACGCTTGACACGAGCCCGTTCATAGATAAGTATGCTGGTGTCGATCAGGAAGTCAGTGTGATCTTTGAAGTGACTCTTGAATAGATAAGAAAAAAGAGAAATAGGGCATAAATAATTTATTTTTTTATGTCTATTCCCAACTCTTCAAGTTGCGCTTTCGAGACCTCGCTTGGTGCTCGAAGCATGAGGTCTTCAGCATCCTTGTTTTTCGGGAACGCGATGACTTCCCTGATATTCGGCATGCCTGCAAGTAGCATGATCATCCTATCGAGACCGAACGCGATGCCTCCATGCGGTGGTGCTCCATATTGGAATGCGTTGATCATGAATCCGAATTTCTCCTGTTGCTCCTTCTCATTGATACCGAGCGCTCTAAAAACATCTTCCTGAAGCTTCTTATCATGGATCCGTATGCTTCCTCCTCCGAGTTCATACCCATTGAGCGTGAGATCATAGGCTCTTGCCATGACATCTTTCGGGTCAGTGTTCAGTTTGTCGATCTGATCTGATCGTGGGCTTGTGAACGGGTGATGCATCGCGACGTAACGCTTGTCTTCCTCGCTCCATTCCAGTAGTGGAAAATCTGTGATCCAAGTGAATTTCCACTCATCCTTATTGATAAGGTTGCATTCTTCTCCAAGATGCAATCGTAAGGCTCCAAGGCTATCTGCCACTATATGCTTGTCATCAGCTACAAAAAATAGGTGATCGCCGTCTTCAAGTTCCATAGGAGGTTTCTCGACGAATTTCGAAATCGCTCCTGCGAGTTTCCCATTATCTTGCTTGAGCCATGCGAGTCCTTTCGCACCGTAAATCTTGGTTTTTTCTGTGAAGGCATCAATCTGTTTTCTCGAAAATGATCCTTTGATCTTGATGGCTCGTACGCATGCTGCGTTCTTGAATATCTTGAAATCAGTTTGTTTCGCCCAGTCAGTCACGTCTGTGATCGGCAGGTCGAATCGCAGGTCCGGCTTGTCACTTCCGTATGTGAGCATTGCTTCATTGTAGGTCATCCGTGGAAATGGTGTTTTGATATCAACATCAAGCACATTCTTCCAGACGTGTTTCATCATCCCTTCCATGAGACTGTAGATATCTTCTTCTTCTACAAAGCTCATCTCAAGGTCTATCTGCGTGAATTCCGGTTGCCTGTCTGCTCTGAGATCCTCGTCCCTGAAGCATTTGACAATCTGCATGTACCTGTCAAGACCTGCTATCTGGAATAATTGCTTGAATATCTGCGGGCTTTGGGGCAGTGCAAAGAATTTTCCTTGGTTGACCCTGCTTGGCACGAGATAATCGCGCGCTCCTTCCGGCGTGCTCTTCCCGAGAACAGGTGTTTCTATCTCGAGGAACTGGTTCCTATCCAGATAATCCCGAACTGCTTTTGTCGCTTTATGCCTGAGAAAGAGATTTCGTTGCATGCGCTCCGTCCTGAGATCGAGGTATCGGTATTTGAGTCGTGTCTCTTCTGTCGTCTCTTCATTATTGAGGTCCAGCGGCAATGGTTTTGCCTCGCTGAGCATCATATAGTTTTCTGCTTTGAGTTCCACATCGCCTGTGACGAGTGCCTTGTTCGGCTCAGGCTTTACTGTCACTTCCCCCTTGACTTGTATGACTGATTCTTTTGTCGGAAGCTTCTCAGGTTTTTGCGTAATCGTAACTTGGGTAATACCGTAACGATCCTTGAGATCGATGAAAACAAGCGAACCATGTGTTCGTATCGTGTTCACCCATCCTGCAAGCGTTACTGTTTTTCCTTCGTGTTCTTTCCGTAGTTCTGCGCATGTGTGTGTTCGGTACATCGTCATTTACCTCTTCTGATAGTTATAGTATCATGACTTCTTTATATGCAAGTCATAAAGTATGTCTTGGACTTTAGTTAGTTGGTATTTCACGCTCTCGATCTTCTTGCGATATTCTCCTGTCCTGAAATCGAACTGGAGCAGTGCTTCAACCAACTGTTCTATGATAGTGTATATTTCTGTCACTCCTTCCTTGTTATCATCGATGGCATAGAGCACTGCCTTTCTTGCCAGCTCTCCAGGGAGGTCGCAAAGTCCTAACAAGTATTTATCTTGAGGAATCTCGAATGATAACTCCAGATCATTTCGTGCTGGCAATCGTTTTTCCGTGAGAAATAAGTAATATGATGTTGCTTCAACAAATTCTTCTACTCCTGCCCCGAATGCTCCGACTGTGTTGAATTGTGACTTGTCGATAAGCTTGTACGCTTCTTCAATCGATGATCTGGCAGTGTCAAGGAGTTTTTTGGCCTTATCATATTCTTCTCGATGAAGTGAGTGTATTGCATGTTTCGAAGGTCTGATGATATCTCGGGATATCTTGATGATTTTCTCCCTATTCTCATCATCAGCTTCCAGGATCTTTTTGATAGTGGATAATTCGTCCTTGACCTTGTCAAGTCCTCTAATCGTATGGTCGTGTATCATATGTTATTCCTCCTTGCGCATAAGTTGATAATTGATTTATAAATCCTCGGGTGGTGATGGTTTTCCGGTTATTTCCGTGTAGAGCTCTTTGGGATTTCTCTTGATTCCTGCTTTCGCAAAATAATTAGTGATGTTATTGAGATCCCTTATAAGTAGTTCCGGAGCCTGACGTGATGTTGTCATTGTTGATTGTGAGAAATCGATAAAGATCGGTTGTCGCCCATCGACCAGAATGTTAAAAGATGAGAGATCCCCATGTACGAGCCCTTGGTTATAGAGTAATTTCATGTTCTCGATGATACGGTTGAAAAATTCCTGTTCATCATCAAGTTCTTCATTCTTGAGCTGTAGTGCCGGTCCGTTCTCATCGCCAATGTATTCCATGACGATGATGTTATCCTTGAACGTGTATGGAGTAGGTACTTTGATACATTCCCTTGCTTTCTGGAGGTTTCGGTATTCTCTTTTTGTCCATTCAAAAATTATTCGTCTACGATTTCCCTTGAGCGAATCATAGCGGGGATCTTGTGCGATGTAGGAATACATCTTGTTGAAATCACAGTTTTCCAGGCGGTATATCTTAATCACCACCAGTTCTTCTTTTGCAGTCTTTGCAATGAAAATATTCGCTTCCTTGCCTAGTGCTAGAGAGCTGTATATCTCTTCGAAGTGCCCTTGAGAAGATAGCTTCTTGAGGTTTTCGATAGTATAATTATCGAATACTCCCCCGTAAGTCTTCCACTCTTCCTTGCTCTTTTTTCGTGCCATAATATTCCTTGAAGAGAAAGAAGCGCTGTGTCCTTTTAAAAATTTGCTTGGAATGTGCTTTCCGACAGCTTTATTAATATCCCGAGAGAGTGTGTTTGGTATGGATATCGTCAGTGAGATCAGGAGCTTTGTGGAGAGTGAATGTAAAAAACCCACGAGCAAGTACGGCTACGAACCATTCACCTTCCATTTCATTCCCATGGTCAAACGTGCTGTAGAGCTTGCTGACGAGCTCGGTGGTGACAAAGAGAGTATAGAGCTTGCTGCCTGGCTTCACGACATAGGTTCTATCATCCACGGTCGTGAAGATCATCATATCACCGGTGCAGAGATCGCTGAACAGAAATTGCAGGAATACGACTATCCTGCTGAAAAAATCGATCTTATCAAGAAGTGCATCCGCAACCACCGTGGCTCGAAGGATTTTGACAGGGAGAGTCTTGAGGAGCAGATTATCGCAGAAGCTGATGCTATGAGCAATTTCGATAACATCGGCGGTATCTTCAAGGCAGCGTTTTGTTTTGAGCATCTGAGTCAAGGAGAAGCTAAAAAAGCAGTTCGTGAAAAGCTTCATCGCAAGTGGAAACAACTTCATTTCGACAAGTCGCGGGAGCTTGTGAGGGATAAGTACGAAGCCGCGATGCTTTTATTGGAGTGAAAGCATTTACCAGCGAATCCTATCTTCTGACGAAAACCTTATAAACACGCTAGCAACACTCTTAAAAGATTCTTTAATGGGCTGGTAGCTCAGACTGGCAGAGCGCACCGCTGAAGCGCGGTGAACCTTTGTCGGGGTTCACCATATTGAAACGGTGAAGTCGTGGGTTCAAATCCCACCCGGCCCACATTATTATCATATTCTAGAAGGTGGGCTTTGAACATGCTCAACACTCTCGTGTTGGCACCTTCTCGCTGCGCTCAAAGGAATCCCACCCAGCCCATTTTTCTATAAATGGAAGGGTGACCAGAAGAAACAACGTTTCTTCGCTGCCACCCGGCCCACATTTTTTCTTCGAAAACCAAGGATGAATCTCGTGCTGTTGAGCGGAAGCGAGGCGCACTCCGGTACAGCTGAACGGAAACAGCTCGTGGTGTAGTCACTGACGTTCCAGAGTTACTCACAGGATCGTAACGTTCAACTTCTGAACTGACTTGTATTTTTTTGGAGAAATAATTGTTCTAGGCGATGTTACCTATGATGTTGCCCGCTACGACGTTGAACAGCAGTATGATGATGAGTGCCAGCGTGCAGTAAAGTCCTGCTGCTTTTGTCATGTTCTGACCAAGCAAGTATTCTTTGTTGATCTTGTCAGGACCGTTCTCAATACCATTTGCGATGATTGAGAGGATAAATGATAGTTCGACAACATACAGTCCTACAACTATCTGGAATGGGTAAGTAGGTATTCCTGTTCCGAACATCTGAAGCATGCCCCCACCTGCTACTCCCGAACCTGCAGCACTGTTTCCTAGTTCGCCAAGCTTACTGCCTAGTTTCCCTAATATTTTCGTGATCATACTCGTGATGCCGATAACGACACCTGAAATGACTGGTGTGAGGAATTTGACTTGGCTTTTCATACTTGAGATGACATCTCCCATAAGATCATTGAGCCGCTCATCAACCCTGTGCATCTGTTTGATATATTCTGAAACGTTGATGAGTGCTTGGCTTGCTACCCTCGGTCCTTTCTTTGTTGATTCGACAAGGACTTTCATAGAACTCTCAATGAGATCTGAAGGGTAGTATTGTAGCGCTCCTTTACTGGGATCGAAAATCGCTTTCTCGACATTCATGCCGAGTCGAGTGATATTCGTGTGCACTAAATGGAAGAATTTCCCCGAAACAGTTCCTTCCATCATTATCGCCACTTTTCCGAAGGACATTTCTGCTGGTATTCCATCTCCGATCCTGTTTCCAAGCTGAAATAGTGCTGATGAGAATTCGATTTCTAGTTTTTTTGATTGTTGCCTGACCTTGATGATCTTCTGTGACTTCAGTTTATAATATAATCCTGTGCTATAACCTATTCCTAGAGGTATGAGAATGCTTAACAAAACAGCTCCCAAGCCGAACGGTCCCACCAACTCACCATCACTCCCATCTTCTGTCCGTTCACGGTAATCGAGAAAATAGTAATTGACTTGTGCTCCATCAGTATATTTGAGATTTTGGAGTTCGACACCGACTCCTGTCTGCACAAGACCGAAATCACTTTCAGGATCGACCGCATGATATATTAGCGGTGACAAACCCACAATAACAAGAATTATTGCTAAAATCACGGATATCGATGCTGGATTGAGATATGATGTTTTCTCTCCTAATTTTATAGGTATCTTTTGATATTTCTTGAGCTCGGGATTTTTCTTTGTGATATCCTCACTTCCCGAACCTCCCGGTCTCGTGGATAATATTTTTGTTCCAAGATAATAGACCATTGCAGGTAAGGCGATGTTATAAATGACAAAGAGGTGATACCATCTGAATCCGTCCATGAAACTGACAACCAAGGGTAAAATCACTAATGTAAGAATAGGTAGTACCACTCCGAGCATGTTCAGTGTCGTTAGCGGACCCTTGAGATTATGCGCGTAGTGAAGCATCTTCTCATACGTCTCCTCAAGCATGACATTCAACGCCTTGTCAAGGCTTCCTAATCGCCGCTCATTGATCGATTCGAGCAGTGATGATTGGATCAGGTTCATACTCTCGACAAATTCTTGATTCCACTTCCTCCATGTTTCGAGATAATCATCAAGTGATGCTTTGATAGATTCATATTTTCCCGTCTCCACATCCCATACTACTTTACGAAGATCGAGTGATAATGGAGGATTCAGGTGTTCTGAAGCGAAGTTGATAGCCAGTTCAAGGTTTGAGGTATGTCTCATATATGTGACGATGTAAAATATGGCGAGCACCATCTGGTTTGACGCTCTCATCCTCCACTGTGCAGCTAGTGTGGAGGGGAGTCCTTGCATGGCCACCATAATCGCCAGTCCTCCGATAACTGACACCATGACAAAAAACATATTTCCCTCGCCACCCAACATCATGGGCATCATGAAAAATATGATCATTGAGGATATGATAAGAAGAAGCGGTACGAGTATCGAAGCACTATAGATTCCTGTTGGTGTGGTATTGAGATGGCAGGTCCTGATCGCTTCATCATACGCTTTTTCTTTTGACTTGTCAGGTTTTATGTTCAACGCTTTCTCTGCTGTCTGGCAGAGTTGTTCATAGAACGAGAGGTGTTTGGGCAGATATTGTTCTTTGAATTCGGAATACTCGCGGGTATTGATTTCTTCAGCGAGTTTTTCCTGATCATTATTTGAGGAATTGCCGGCGAGCTCTGATTCTAGCCGTTGCTTATACATCTTTGACACATGACCTAAATCGGAATCGTCGCTCATCGTATTATGACCTTATTTCCTCCTGCTGTTGTTCTTTCATCTTTCGTCGTTTGACTTCTCTTTCAAGCCAGGAGTTCCATTCAAAATAGATTTGTTCATTATCGGGTTTTCCTTTGCGTTTGATCACTTTCTCAACGGTCTTGTGGAACTTATCATTTGCCAAGATGACAAACTCCGCTTCAAGGAGACCGGGCATCTTATATTCTTCACTTATCTCATAAATTCGTTGTTTGGTTTTCGCTCGCAGTTCGATATTCTCCCACATCGCATCCCAATTGCCAGTGTATTCTTTGACTTTTCCCGCAATCTCTTTGAGGATGTCGCTTTCACCGTTGAGAAGTTCTTGTGTCGGTTCGAGCTTGTCAGTATCAGCGTTATATTTCATGAGATCGACAAAGCCACCTTCAGTGTTAGGATCATCTTCCCATGATTTTCTCACTTCAGTGATCTGGAGCACTCTTCTCATCTTGTGGAGTCCGTCCGCTGACTTGATAGGGTTTGCGATGATAACGATGTCTGTTGCTTTGAATGATGTTTTCGGGATGCCGATATCATTGACCAATCGGTCAAAAATCCCGTACGGACTATCGCCGTGGATTGTTCCTGCTACAACATTCGCTGCCGCGCCCACTCGCATCGCTTCGTATAATGCTTTCGCTTCTCCACTTCGAACTTCCCCTACGATGAGTGCTGAATCTCCAAGCCGCAGTGTGCTTCGGATACCATCTTCCGCGTTGAACTCGCCACCGCCTTTAGAGAGTGCACTCGCTACTTTCATCGGCTGTATATTGAAACCAAGTTTTCGCATTGCTCCCGTCGGTAGCTCTAGAGTGTCTTCAATGGTAATGATCCTGTGTCGCCGCATGATTTCTATGAGTAACGATGATAAGAAGCTGCTCTTGCCGCTACTTCTCGTTCCGCACACGAGCATCGTCCGTGTACCGTCGATGAGAAATGACAGTAGCCCTGCAGCCATAGGTGTTATCATCTCGAATTTGAGAAATAAGGGTAGTGTCCATGGTTTATCACGGTGTCGTCGGAATGAGAATGCCAGTCCTGTCGGATCGAGCGGTCTCGAGATCGTTGATGTTCTCACGCTCGCTCCCGGAAGCTCTATCTCCGTATCGAGGATTGGGTTCGCTTCATCGAGTGGTCGTCCTGAAATCATTCTCAGCTTTGTCGCCCAGCTTTCAGTGTCACTGACTGTCGGATAGATATTTGTCACGCAATCATCATAATTCGCGTGCACGACAAAAATAGGGATTTCTCCTGCTGGACTGTTGACCGATATATCTTGGATCTTCTCGTCTGAAAGCAGTACTTCAATGAGACCGAATCCTACTGTGTATCTGACAAGTATTCTCGCAAGCTCCTCGATTTTTTCATCGCTGAGCGTCATCTTACGATAGCTGGCTAGTTCTTCAATAAGGTCTTTACCTACATCATAGAATACTTCTCGCATCCGCATAGGATCGGTAAATTCTTCCTTGTCCGGCTTGTGCTCGCTCATGATCTTACGAGCGGTGTCAAGCAGGTCATAGACATCTTCTGAAAGCTTGAATTCAGGAGGCATGACATGATAGATGTACTGGACGGATTCCGGCGTTTCGAACACGACAACTTCAGTCTCTCCGATTGAATAATTATCCAGTTCCACACCGTTTTTAGGGTATGTCGCCATAAGTTTCGTGAACATGAAATCCGGCTTGATTGTCGGGCTGAAGATGCGTCTGTAGACATCCCTGTTACCGACATCGTATCCTTCAACATAGGGCTTGACAAGCGCGAAGAACTTTGTCACTTCAATCATCTTAAGCAGATGTTCGAGTATTGAGATGTAGTGCTTGTGTCCAACAATAAGATTTTCTTCAATCTCTCTATCAAGACGGACCATTTCTCGTCGTCTGATCCGTTTGATCTTGACATAACAGGCCAGAGGATCTTTTTTGAGTTCGGCAAAAAGCACGTTATGCAACTCATTATACTTGTTGGCCAGTTGTGCTGACGCTATTGACTGTGCAAGCGATCCATAACTGAAAAGTTCCTTGTGGTGTACCAGCTTGTTATACAGTCGTGCAATCTCTGCGAGTATGGAGACTTGATCCAAATCATATTCGTACTCGTGCTTTTGCATGAAGATGAGCTTTGTCGTTGCAGGATTCTCTATAAGCAACGTCACTGCTTCTGACATTGTCACCTCGTCATCTTCAATTGATGGGATGCGTCCTCGAGTGGTGTAGTCAACGTTGAGAATGACATCATCTCCTTCTCTGATGACTTCATAGTTCAGTTTCTTGTTCTGGGAACTGGTTGTCATTCTCTCACGCTCTTTTTTTACCTTGATTTGAGAAGTAGTGCCACTAAAGCGCTTTCGCTGACTCTATATAGAGTGCCTAGTAGTGTGATACTAATATCGTTTCCACAGACACCACACCTCTCACTTGATATTTAGAAAGAACCGTTTTATAAAGCTTGTCCTTTGCAGTGCCCAGTGCAGCCGACAACCGAACCCTGTTACTTTTTGTACGGGAGCAGGTACGGCGTCTTTTTCGCTTCTTCATCCTCTTTATACTTCATCTGGATATGGTAGAACATCTCTTTGCGTTCTTGCTTTGAATAATACTGTTCTAAGAATCCGCTGACGAACTCCTCAAATCGTCCTTTCCTGATCGCTTCCCTGATGTCTTCCATGAATGATGTCATGAAGTGCAGGTTATGGATTGTAGCTAGCTTATAGCCGAGCAACTCATGTTCTCTGAGGAGATGGTGCACGTATGCCTTGCTGAAATGTCTGCACGTGTGGCACTGGCATCCTTCCTCTACAGGTCCATAATCATGCTTGTACTTGACTTTCTTGATCGCTAATCTGCCTTCTCTTGTCAGCATCGAGCCGTGCCTAGCATTCGCTGTCGGGTAGATCGAATCGAAGCAATCCACTCCCATCGCTACTGCTTGTATGATTTCTGCAGGTGAACCAAGTCCCATGAGGTATTTGACCTTATGCTTGTCGATCGTGTCCACCGCTACCTTGATGTTTCCCAGTAACTCGTGACGTTTCTCACCTATCACAAGTCCTCCGAGTGCAATACCATCAAAGTCCATCTCGTTGATCTTGTTCGTTGAGAATCGTCTGTATTCCGGTCTGACCCCTCCCTGGCTGATGCCAAAGAGCAGTTGCTTGCTATCGTGTTCTTTTTTCAGCTGCTTGTGATGGAGCAGAGAACGTCGTGCCCATGAGTGTGTTCGTTTGATCGCCTCGACAAACTCCTTTCCTGACTGTCCGTAGTGCGTGACATCATCAAGTGTCATGGCAACATCTGAACCGAGTCGCATCTGTGTCTCGACAGAGTTTTCCGGCGTGTAGTTCATCTTCTTGCCGCGCTTGTCCTTGAAGAGCACTCCCTCATCTGACTTCTTGAGTAGGAAGTCCTTAGAGAGCACTTGGAAACCACCGCTGTCAGTAAATATTGTCTTTCTGAAGTTCATGAAATCGTGAATACCACCTATTCCTTCAACTACATCTGTTCCGGGTACAAGCGAGAGTAGGAAGGCGTTTGAGATGATGCTCTCGAAGCCGATGTCTTCCAGTTCGTCTCCTCGTATCGCCTTGACGGATCCCTTTGATGCTACTGGCATGAAAAACGGTGTCTGGACCTTGCCGTGCGCCGTGTGGAGCAGTCCTGTCCGTGCGTTTCCGTCTTCTGCCGTGATCTCGAAGCTCATATTAAAGGGTAGAATGAGTGTTTCTTTAAAAAAGATTGTGTAAGTGATAAATAATAAGAAAAATCCAACTATGAAAAAGGAAATCAGTAGCTAAAGAATCAAAAAAATAATTACCTGAATAATGATGCGTTTAATTGCTATTATGTGGGGAGATTGCAAAAAAACTGCTAGAGAAGATTAATCGTAGGCTCAGTTAAATTTCCGCATATATTCTCGCAGATATGATTTTAATGAATATTAAACTAGTTCCGGAATATAATATCTTAATTCATTGAACGTTTTGAATTTATCAAATAAAACAAACATTTCTTTTGGTGAAGTAAACTGTTCAAATTTTGAATATGCTATTGCTCTAGAAGTATAACCAAACAATTCCGCTTCATCAACAGCAATTTTAAATGCATCGTTCTCTGAGGAGATAAGATCTTCAATAAGATAATCATTACACGATTGTTGAAAATAGTAATCACTATATTTCGCTCTATTCACAAGTTCAGAAAGTATTTCTTTCTCAAAGTTAATTGCTTCTGTTGCTTCGGAATAGTCTTCTGACATCCTGTGTGCGTTAATATCACAAAATCCTTCCGTTAAGGAATACTCCAATCTGGGTAATTGTATCGGGTTTTGATCAGTAGATTTTTTATACCTTAGATAACAATGACTTATCTCATGGAAAAAATTTAGTATGCCAAAACCAGTAATTTGCTTTTCACTAAAATTACTAACATCATGATATCCTCTAAAATATTTATCTGCTCCAAGAACCAGCGATCCTTCCTGAGAGATGTACGCTTTCCCAGTTTGATTTTTTACTAAGAACTTTATTTCATCAAAATTCTTGTTCCATCGAAAGTCATCTAAAAAAGATTCGTTGAAATAATCATGTGCTGTGAAAATAAACCTTGAAACCAACGAATTCAAATAACTCGTCAGAGCAAAATCTATTCGTGCTTCAAATCTTTCTCGGCTCATATATACAGTAAGTTCATATTGATTTAATAAATTTACCTTTAATCAAGGACATCCATATTTTAGTTTAAGATTTTGAAAATAGGGATTAAAATCAGTGAAAATGTAATTTTATCCTTATTAGTCGGGAAGATTGCAAGTTAACCGACTGAAGGGACTGTTTACAAAAATCATTCATCTAGAACGAAGTTCCTTAAATAAAATAGATTAAAAAGGAAAAAAACTTAATGACGCCAAGAACAAACAAGATGAGAGTCATAATGTCCTTCAAATTATAGAAAAGATCCTGGATTAAGAAGTTCTTCTCTTATTAGAGAAAGTAAATTCTCCTCACCATATTTTTGATAATACGTTTCAGCAGTATCTTCATGGTCAAAAGGAATGTTTTCAATTTCTTTCTTGGAAAACGTATCTTTATCTAATGCATAAGCAAGGCAATCTGGTCTTCCAATATGATCTGCATAAATTGTATATGCTCCACCTTTTATAGTCATTAGATTATAATCTTGTCTTGCTTGATTAAAAACAGCAACTTCTAAAGCACCTTCAATTGAAGAATCGTCAATTATTCCATGATTGTATAGAAAGTTTAAAATTTCTTTATTTCTTCTTCCATAAGAATCAATCATAAGTATATCAACTTGCTTTAACTCTTCAATTGTTGCGGTTTTTAATTTATCATTTAATGGCATTAATATGTTAAAAGAACTTAATTTATATAAAGTTTTCTTTCCCAAATAGTAAAAGTAGGATTTTTGAAAGTTGCGACTAATCACTGTTAGTTTCATCTGAGCAACAAGAAGACCTGAAATTTAGTGCAACATCCTGAAGGGAAATTTCAGAATGAATCTAAAGTCCGTTCATTAGGCACGAAGTGCCATATTAATAGAATTAAGGGCAGGAGTTTTACAAAATTTTATATATTCAGAAAATGTGTATATTATTATGAATCATGATTTAAGGTTAAAAATTGAAGAGTTTGCAAAGATATATTGCAATAAAAATACAGAAGATGCAAAACTCTGGGAAAATCATGTTCAATTAGTAAGAAAATATGCTTTAAAATTAGCAGTTATAGAAAATGCAGATAAAGAAGTTGTAGAAATTTCTGCATTGCTTCATGATATTGGAAAAGATAAAGGTAGAAAAGGACACAATGAAAGAAGTTGTGAATTATCAAAAAAATTTCTTGAGAAAATAAATTTGCCTGAAAAAAAGAAGAAGCTAATTTTAAAGTGTATTTTAAAACACAGTAACGAATTTTCTGAAGAAGATAATGAAATTGAGGTTAAAATATTACAATCAGCAGACGCACTAGGAACATTTTTTGATGATGAGTGGCAAAAGTTCAGTAGAGAAACAATGCCAAAACAAGAACTTTTGGATTTATTTGATAAGTCATTCAAAAAAATAAATTTAGCATCTGCAAGAAAAATAGCAAAACCTCAGATTGGAAAACTGAAAAAACTATTAGATTAAAAATCCTGACTTTTCTATATTTAGGAATCCATATTTATTGAGTTTAAGCCCTGTTAAACTCCCCCGAACGAAGTGAGAGCGTAGTCCGTGGTTGTAGTAAAATCGTTGATTTTACGGAGAAGATTATTAAAAATAAAAATTACAAAAATTCTTCTTTCAATTCATCAACAAATTGATCAATTGATTCTTGTCTAGAACCTTGAAGGATAAGTTCATCATACATAATCGACATATTGTTGTAATTACTTAAAGGATAACTTCTTTCTCTTCTTCTAGTAATTAACAAATTATCTTTTGGTGATTTGTAACTGTGGATTAAAACTTGATGAACTAAATTAGAATCGACATAATCATTATTTCTTCCATTAATATGCTCATAATTATCACTAAGAAATATTTCAAGCATAGCTGCTTTTCCTGAATCATATTCAGGGATGAATTCTTTAGCGTCTATATATTTCCATTCATTCATAAATAGAAAAATGAATTCCTAATTAATAAATGTTTGTTTTTAATAAATTACGTTTAAGAATTGTTAATTGACCCCGAAGACTGAAAGGAGGAGAGCCTGCAAGGCGTCCCCGAGCACCGCAACGAAGTGAGGAGCGGAGAGTAATGTTTTAGTGTGCGTTATTTTACTTTTGCCCAATACATATTGTCAAGAAATTTTCCATTTTTTTTGAGATCTTTTTTATGAATTCCTTCTAATTCATAACCTACTTTTTCAAGAACTCGAGCTGATGCTTTATTGAAAGTTCGGCAACAAGCTTCAATCCTTTTAAGATTATATTTTTTAAAAGCATATTTGGTTATTAATTTGACTGCTTTAGTTGTTAATCCTTTTCCTCGGAATTTAGGATGGAGTGCATAACTGATTTTTGCTTTATGTTCAATATATGGTTTGTTCAATTCATGAATAGAAACAAAACCTGCAACTCCTTCTGGAGTTTCAAGTATTATTTTTTCTTTGGAAGGTTTTTTTCTTCTATATTGTGCTTGTTGTTTTTTTATTCCTTCAATAATGCTTTCAATCTTATTATCATAACTCATCATGTTCTTGATATTTTCTTCATCAATCTCAATCTCAAAAAGAATCTGAGCATCTGATAATTTAACATGACGTAAAATAAATTCTTTAGTTTTAGCGATTTCCATGAATTAAGTTTGGGTAAGTATATTTATAAGTTTTTTTATCTAGCACACTAAAATATTATTAGGTTTAATCCTTGTTAGTTGGGGAGACTGCAAGTCGACCGACCGAAGAAATCTTTGATTTCGTAGGGACAGTTATTTTTAAGAGCGTTATTTCTCTATTGATTTGAGAAATTCGTATGATGTTGCAAATATTTCGCAATTTGAATTTTCTAATTCATATTGGTTCATAATATTTAATTTGTACGCATATGAAAAAATTCTTTCTTTTTGATATCCTAAACTTACTAATTCGCATTGCGATTGAAAAATTGTTTTTCCTGTACTCTTTATATCATCAACAAATAAAACATTATTTTCTGGTTTAGGAATATCAGAAAGTCTAAACTCTGGTTTTTCTAACCAATCTTCATATGTTGGAGGATTTATGATGAAATAGGGATGCCAATTAGGTTGGTTTGGTTTTTCACCTTTCCAATTCATTTGAAATGTTTCCTTGTCTGTTCTTAATTTATAGCCTATTTCATTATCATATGCAATCTTTTTTTTAGGAAAAAACCAGAGTAATCTATCTTGAGAATTTTTTCTTTGATTTAAGATATATTCAGCAAATTTTTGTTCCTTCGCGCCAGATTCTAAGATTATGATTACATCAAGATCTCTCATATGATTGGGATTCAAAACTGTTTTATAAACTTTTAGCTCTTAAAAATAATTGCAACTAAGCCCTGTTAAATGAGGGTGAGCGAAGCGAAAGGCTGCAAGCCGTCCCCGAGGATTTGCGAAGCAAACCGCAGAGTAATTTTTAGTGGCGTTCTATCAAATGAGCGAATGCGACACATCAAGAACAAGAATCGAGGGGGACAATCTTTTTTTGATTTTTTTAGGGGAGGGCTTTTTTGTTTCTTTTTTACTAAAAAAGAAAATAGAGGGGGCTTTTACTTTTGGTTCTTTTTCTAAAAGAACATAATATCTAACCTGTGAAATGTATTATTTTTATCCCATTAAATTATGTTTAATTTTTTCAAATGATTTTTGTGTTTCCCATTTCTCCTTAAAAACTTTTTTCAATTGTGATTTTATTTTTTCTCTTTCTGATTTATCGGTAAGTACTGGCAATTTTAATTCTAGCCATCTGTCACCTATGTTTGGGAGAGTTGTGTCAATTAAAACCTTATTATATAATTGTTTTTTTGTAAATTCATGTGAAAATAAGTAAAGCAAATAAAATGCATCTATTCCATATTTGTTTTCTTCATTAATTACTCTAAATACTAAACTGTGATGGTTTAGTAAAATATTAGTGTCCAAATCGGATAAAATAGCTACATCTCCAACCCTATAACTTCCTTCTTTTACAAATACTATGTCTTTTTCTTTTAGATCGACACCATTTCCTTTTGAAGAGATATAAATTTCATAAGGTATTGCCGAAGTAGGATTTTTATAAATATCCCAATCTACAACATCTCCTGCTCTTACATAGAAAACATCCCCTCTTCCTTTATACTCACTTGGGGGTGAGCCATGCCCTTTAAATTTTTTAATGATTTTTTTGTCAATTAATTCCTTAACTGATACAAACTGCATTCCTTTTTTCTTGGCATCTTCTTCTAAAGACTTTATTTTTTTATCCCAATAATAACGAGGTACATAAATGCTATTGTTTATGTCCTCTTTTTTTACAGTAAATACATATTTGTTATTTTTATCGTTTGGATTTTTAAATTCTTCAGAGACAATGACTGTATCATCCCATATCTCTTTGGTGAATTTATTTGTATGTTCATCATAACGATAAATAGGCTTGCCTTGATGATTATGTCCCATTTCCTCAACAACACCAAAAATAACTTCGTCTACTTGCTTTTTTCCTTTTTCGACGAACAAAACTAATGTTTTCGCATTACAATTTGGTCGGAATGTGTTGTGAGGTAAATCTACAACAGCAAAGATATTGTGTCGTTCTTCCAAATATTTTATTATGTATTTTACACTTGGCCCGTGGAAATATGTTTCTGGCAAAATAATTCCCATCTTACCGCCATCTCTAAGTAATTGTAAACATCTTTCTAAAAAAAGTATCTGAGGATTTTCTTTTGTTTTTAATTTATCTTTTTCATAAGTATTATCTTCTTTATTTTTTTTCCACTTATGTCCCAAATCATATTGTTTTAATTTACTTTGACCAGTTA
>JBNJHD010000002.1:22590-129132 GCA_051819805.1 Nanobdellota archaeon | reverse complement strand
AGTACAACCATGGAAGAGCGCATAAAAACTACGAGCAAGCTCATCAAGGATGATCCTGAACGACTCTCGGCTTGGACACAAGCAGTGCCTCGCTTCTACGAGCTTAAAGAAGAGCTCACTAGTTTAATGTGATTCATTCCAGAAACGTTTATAAACAACCCTTCTCAAGACAATAGTGTGTTTGGGCAACGACGCAGTTCTGCAGCACCCTACAGTATAGCTGTTCCCTGAAAAAAACAGTAGAGCTTAAAACAGTAAAGCCGTACACTGTACAGCAGAAGCAGTAACGCTGACCCCTGTGCCCTGAAAAGCAGTAGAGCTGTGTCCTGTACAGCTGACAAGGTGAGTGATGATGATCAACAAGCGTATTCCTATGAGATCAGTCCATTATGAGTGGGAAGCACGGCTTTACATGGATGATGTGTCAAGAAAAGATTCTTTTGACAAGAGCTTCGGAAGCACTGTCCTTGAAAGGAATGGTAACGGAGTCGCTTCGAAAGTAAGATTCTCTGTCTACAATCCTGATCCTGACAAAGTCCTCTACTTGGCAGGCCCTTTTAACGATTGGGGAAAATGCAGTGATAAAGAACTTGAGAACTTCCTGTTCACAAAGCATGATTCTAACTTCGACACGCTTGTCACTGATAAGATTGAGCACAAGGATCCATACTTGTTCATGATCAGAAAAAACGGCAAGACAGTGTTCCTTCGTGACCCTGCAGCCGTGTACTTCGATGATGATGGTAATTGCGTCTTCTGGGATTATGATGAACCATCAGCGTACAAGAAGCGACATGCTTCTCCTGACACGCTTCATCGTCCGACTATTATCTTACAGACCGATCTACCAGGTCTTGTAGCACGCTGGTTCGAATACGATCCTGATTCTCCTTCACTTGCTGAGACTGATAAGGACTTGTTCACCTACATCGCTGAATGCGGCGTTCTTGATAAGATCAAGGAGCTTGGCTATAACACCCTCCAGTTCCTTCCTATCTCACAATCAATTGATGGTGATAATTGGAAGTATCGCTACTTGAGCCCTTTCCCGTTCGCCATCCATCGCAATTGGGGTGATCCTGATAGTTTCAAGCGTCTCATCGACGAATGTCATGAGCGCGGCATCGCCGTTATCACCGACATCATCCTTGGTCATAGTCCATTCAAGGATTACAGGCTCTTCGGCTTTGACGGCAGTGATATAGGAATCCACTTGTGGAAGAACAATCAAGGTCAAGATATCTTTCTCGACGATCATACTCCATGGGGTACGAAACGGTTTCGCTTTTCTGATGAGAATGTACGCCGTTACTTAGTCGAGAGCACACTCCACTTCTCAACCATGTACCAGATCGATGGATTTCGTATCGATAATGTTGATGGCATCCTTCGTTACGGTGATGCTGGTCAGGGTGATGAACGTCCTCATGGTAGACAGTTCCTTCGCAAACTAATCAAAGAGACATATGATATCAACCCCTTGACATTGTTCCATCTTGAATCCCATTACTTCTACGGCGATAATGCGAAAATGCTTGTTGCTCCACATAGTTCCTATGATCGAGCACTTGGCGCAACAGCATATAACAGTTCTCGCCTCACATATTATTTTCACAAGGAATACATGCCTAAACCGATCGAGGAAATCTCCACTTGGACGTTTGAGCGTATCAAGGAAGAAAAGGAGTGGGGTCGCTCTAACAGCACGATTGCTGACTTCCATAATCACGACGCTGCTGCAGGTCTTATGGAAATGCGCGCTACCGGCTCATACGCCTATGACGCTCTCATCCTCAAACGGCCTGAAGTCAAACCACATGCCATGGGTAAGATCAGAGTCATGGAAGCGATCATCGCCTTCGGTTGTGAAGGACGCATCCTCGACCTTCCTCAGACATTCTTATTGCAGACAGGTACTTTCGAGCATGATAGCAGCATCCATTGGCACTTGCTACATGAGTATCCTGATAGTAAGAAGACCACTTTGTACAAGAAAGCTATTAACGAGCTTATTAGCAGTCAGCCCGCATTCTGGCCTGAGAATACACTGTACAGGGAATATATCAATGTTGACGAGCAGAATAAGATCCTTGTCATCAGGCGTGAGGATAAAACTCAGGGCTCGAAGCGGTCATGGTATTGTGTCATCAACCTGTCTAATAGAGAGCATTTCAAGTATCGGGTCGGTGTTGATTACAAAGGCAAATACGATGTCGGTTTCGATAGCTCGAGAGAATCACCAGTATCTATCAACAAACCGTTCGGCACATTATACTCTCAACAGAGCACTAATTTTGAACTCTTCTCTAAAGAGATTGTCTTCAATCAGATCAGTCCGTATCAGATCATCTGCGTATATCATGATAGAGAGTGATTGATCATGGCTGAAGAGACCCTGCTTCGTATCAAGGAATTGCTTGATGCTTATGATATCGATTATGGACACATTCATCACGAGACTATTCCTCGTTCTTCTCAAGGAGCTTCTGAAATCAGGGGGACCTCTCTTCATAAAGGCGCTAAAGCGCTCGTTCTCAAGACGAAATCCGGCCGATTATTCCAAGCGGTCGTTCCCGCTCATCGTCGTGCTGATCTCAAGGCCTTAAAACAGATCATGAGTGAGAAGAATGTCTCGCTTGCATCGCCTGACAACGTGTTTGATCTCACGGGTTGTATTGTCGGCAGTGTTCCGCCGTTCGGTAAATTATGGGAGATTCAGGTATATATAGATCGTCTGCTTCTTGATAACGACAAAGTAGTGTTCTCTGCGGGAACGCTAGAGGATTCCATCACTATAGACCCACGGAAACTCGTTATACTCAACGATGCAGATGTTGTTGACATCAGTAGAGAATAAGAACTCTTTGTTCTAGAATTGCATCCTATCAAGGATTTCGTGAGCATCTTTTGACGATGATTCTCTCGTGAGAATGTCGTTATGTTTTCCGGCGATTTTTCTCACTTGCAACCGGTAATGTTCCCGTTGCGAGTTTTCAAGCCGCGCCAGTTTGTCCGCATCCACCAACCCATATGGATAACCGAGAAAGACAGGATCGATAGAGTTTGCGGATAATTCATTGATAACCTGTTGCGAATCTTCATCCTTCATCATATCAATAACGAAGACATGTCTGCCTTTCGTATGCAATCTTATCGCGTGAATACTTGCTAGGTGATACTTGTTGTCATTCTCACAGAGCTTACTTGTTATCCATGGTGCTTGAGGTGAATTTTTAGTGAGTGTTACAAGCGATGCTCCTGAATCAGTCATCAGACTGGTTGTCTTTTGCAATCCTGACAGCAAGGTATTGTTTTGCTTGCATATTTTTTGAAGCTCTTTTATCAACTGCAGTTCGTTCTTATCAAACGTACGTAGCGAACCATCCAGACAAATGACATCACTGGTTGTTGATTGTTTGACTGCCAGCGAGAGTTCTGAATTGCGCCTCGCCATAGCGAATGCTTCTTCAATATCGTATGCAGTGACAGGAATAGAGATCTCTCCGTTGAAAAAGAAGTTATCATAGGGGATTGTGCTCTCTCCTTCCGGCGTATAAAAAGTCATTTCGTATTGATTTTCTTGTGGTCGTATGAGAATGAGAAATTCATCCCTGCTCACTCCTGCTCGTTGCGTCCCTTTCCACGAGCTTGCAGCCACCCGTATCACTCCAAGGAGAAAGGAAGAGCTTGAGATGATGACCTGCTGTCCACCATCGATATATGTCGTTATCTTACTACTTGTTTGATTTGGTGTCAGGAAACACAGTTTATTGAAAAGTATCGGTGTATAGGATTTTGATGTGAAATGACAACACGTCGCTTGCGCTGAAGACTGCTCAGCGATTTCTCCGATAGCTTCCTGTAAGGACTTACTCATGATACTCACGAAATAAAGGTTGTTTAAAAATGTTTAGCAGCCGTTTTTTCGTATCGTATCCGTTGAGTCACACGAAACATATATAAATCAACATTGTTGAATCATATTCATATGCGGATAATCATGATATTTATAGGCGTACTATTCCTTCTCATTGCCAGTGTGAGCGCTGCGCCTTCTTATGACGAGATTCTTGAGAAAGGAATGGTTGATGATATCGTGCAACGTGAAAAGAGCCACATACTCTACACTCTATCACCAAGTTCAGTAACTGAAAGCCATACAGCAACGATTTCTACAGTGGCATTCATCAATACATCATTCAACGATAGTATCGAGTTATATCTTTATCGCCAAGGAGAAGACACATCTATTCCCATGACCGAGTTTATCGCAGAAGATAATGCCGAGAACAACTCGTATTACTTGACATCATGGAATGTTACTCCGATAAACGACACCACATATACTTTAAGTCTTATCATCAACGGCAACAAGGCGTATGAAAAGGACATCCTTGTGAAAACTGTTGCAAGAAACATTGTCGATCAAGATGTTAAGGAACAATCAGTTCCGGTTAACATTCTCAAAGACGAAGCTCAAAAAGAAAAAATCCGCAATCTTCTCTCAGAAGCAGGTTACTCCTATACTCCTTTGGAATTTGACACTCTTCAGGAAGAAGCAAGAGAACTTCTTGATATTCGAAAAGTGCAAAAATCCCAGACGATCAAGTATGATGATAATACTTCTGAGACTATCACTACAATCTATTTCTCAGTAGAACCGAAAAATGAAGGAGATGTCATGGAAACTGTTCAGATTATCGAGAACATCCCTAAAATCGTCGTGAATCATACTGACTTGTTGGTATTTCCTGAAGTAGTTCCTGAAATCCTTGAAGAGGATCCTGTCATCATGTGGCACATGGAAGATCTCGAGACTGAAGAATCCGCATCGTATGAAGTAGAGAGTAATCAATCTGTAACAGGTAATACTATTGTTCTTGCTAAACGTGATCAGGAAACTTCTGATAATCCTCTTCTGAAAATCCTTCTTGCAATAATACTTATACCTATAATTGTCGGTATCATTATCTATTTCAACAAGTATGCTCCCGAACATAATAATTAAGAAAAAAGGCAGCAGCAATATTCTAAAGAATATGTTTATAAATGATATTGAATTCTTACTTATTGTAGGGTTTGCGGATCGGTCAAGAGCTTTATGCTTTTAGGAAAGTCCGCCCACCAATGTCCTTTGGGCATTATGGCAGCTCGGATAAGACGTGCTATCGTCAAGCCGAGACTCCGAAGAGGAGTGGCAACCGTACAGAAACAGGAGATGCTGACTGCATTTCACGCGCGAATATGATCTTATCGGTATGAAATAGTACTGTTGGATTTTTTCAGGACATCCTACATGTCCGAGTGCGAGACCGCTTTCGGATAATGGGATGATGCGTACGACGCTACGGGGTGACCTGTAGTAAGCTAACTCGCTGACGTCTCCGGAAGAAAGGATGAAACAACGCGCCCCTGCCGGTGCAAGTCAATTATTGACGCTCAGTAGAATCCGGTCACGAAGTATCGGAACTGAATTCAAGTCGGTTCTTCGGCTTCGACAGAAGGCGGCTTACGCGACCCTACGCTTTTTTTTGAAAAAACACATATTCTTGAATGAGTTTTTTTTGTGAAGCTTCAGGAATTCTTTTGAGATGGTTGAATATCAGATTATTTTTGAACACATTATTTTTCAGATTATATTTCCAACAAATAGCTTCATAGAGTAATTTCTGATGATGACAAAAATCATAGAACTCTCGCCATGATCTTATTTCAGTTATCCGGCCAGCATCATCAATCAAATCTTCATGGTAGTTTTCTGGTTGTCTGTAATAACAGAGATCAAGACATTCTCCACTTATATGGTGTAATTTCTTCAGGTCATCATCAATATGTATTCTTGGTTTCAGCTTCTTGATGAATTCAGTCTTGGGTTTGTTTCTAGTATTGTGTATATGCCGTATCAACTTCCCGAATCTTTTTTTTACAAATTTCTTTGCATAAGGATAATCATGATCATTTCTTGACGTTATGATAACAAAGCGAAATCCTTGAGAATGAAGCTTTTTCAGTATTGGAATACAGTTCTCAGGAACTTCATATTCCATAATATGTTTTTCATTGAGGGGATCCATTAAACTTCTATAATTGATATTTAATCCTTCTTTACGGGCAAAGTCTTCAAAGGCATCTTTTTTTGTTTGTGATAGCGACAGAGAAAGGCCGAACCACTTTTTAGCATACTTCTTTTTAGCATTGAGTCCATGAGCGAGAACCCCATCAAAATCCAGACTGATAATGATGTTTTTAGCGACATAAGAAGGAATTGACATATGTGTATTTTATTCATAGAATAATTTATAAATATTTTGTTGTATGATAAAAAGACAAAGATTTAATAATCCTGACGATAACCACCAGTCATATGACTGAGCAGGATAATGAATCGCATTTTGAAGTGCTTGAGCTTGAGGATGCTTCAAAACTCGCTAAAACGCTTTCTTCGCCAACTTCGAAAAAGATTATCGACCATCTTGAGATGACTGAAAACGCCACCGCAAGCGATCTATCGAAGAAGCTGAACATAGCTTTATCAACCACTCATTATCATCTGAAGGCACTTACGAAATCAGGAATCATCGACGATTCGAGCTTTCATTACAGTGAGAAAGGCAAGGAAGTGACTCACTATGCTCTCCGTGACAAGGCCATCATCATCCTTCCGAGAAAGAAGTCAGCGTCCACAAGCCTCAAGAAGCAGTTGCAATCACTTGCTCCGGGCATTCTCACAGTCGCTGCAATTGCAGGTGGCAGTCTCATCTACAAAGGAATGCAAAAAAGCACGCTGAAAGCAGCATCTTATGATACAGCTGCGCCTCGTATGCTTGAAGCTGCTGAAGCTCCCTTGACAGCATCTGCCCCTGCATCAACAAGCGCTTTTTCTTTCCAGACACTTCTGACTTCGCCTGAATTTCTCATTGGTCTAGGATGTGCAGTAATTTTTATTGTTCTAAGCATTATCGGCATGCAACTTATCAAGACATCCAGACGATCGAATCGTGGAAAGTGAGAATTCAAGCATAATCAGACATTTTCTCCTTAACTGTGAAAACACTACTTTTATAAATGAACTCTTGTTTAATATGATAGTATGACCAAGCCTATTTTTCGTGTAAGAGGAGTGTCAAAAGCGTTTGGTAACCATGTTATTCTTGATGATATCAATCTGGATATTCATTCAGGCGAGATTATCGGATTGATAGGTGCAAGTGGAAGCGGTAAAACAACATTTCTCAATACACTCATAGGTTTTCTTCGTCCTGAAAACGGCGATGTACAGTTCCGATTGAGTCATCTTCTTGCTACGTCTGATTCTGAAATATATCGTTCAGTATTCAAAAAGCAAAAGACTGTCAAGCATGTGTATGGTTTCGCTTCTCAAGTTCCATCATTCTATGGTGAGTTGACCACCACTGAAAATTTGAAATATTTCGGCAATCTTTATGATTTGAGTAAAGATGCGATCTCATCAAATGTGAAGACGTTGCTTGAACTCATGGAATTGAAAGATGCTCGTAATGTCAAGGCAAAAAAACTTTCAGGAGGTATGGAACGTCGTCTTGACATCGCTTGCGCTCTCATGCATGATCCTGCTGTTCTCATTCTTGACGAACCGACTGCCGATCTTGATCCGTTGCTACGACACCACATTTGGGAACTTATCCGTAAGATCAACAAAAAAGGAACCACTATTATTCTCTCAAGCCATCATCTTAACGAGCTTGAATCATTATGTGATCGTGTCGCTTTCTTGAAAGAAGGAAAACTTGTAGCGATAGGTGCTCCTGATCAATTGAAAGAAGATTTCGTTCTTGAACAGGAAATTGCCATACAGACTAGACAACAGAATTATGAAGCTCTTATAGGAAAAATTTCCCATAAGGAAATTTCGAGCACCCGTATCAAAGACGATTTTCTCCTCATCTACACTCAAAAACCTGCTCTTATTATCGAGCACGCTCTTCGTACAATAAGGCAACACGGTGACCAACTTACATTCATCAACATAAGCAACGCTTCTTTAGATGATGTCTTCATTAGCTTATGGAAAGATAAAAAAGAGGGTGTTAAGAAGTGAAATTCTTCAGCATCATCAGCAAGAATTTCAAAGTCCTTTTCAGGCAGAAGACCTCACTTATCTCTATAATTCTTGGACCTCTTCTCATCATCTTTCTTATCGGTATCGCATTCAACTCCTCATCAAGTATTGAGATCACTGTCGGCTATCACGCTCCTGACAATAGCACATTGACAAGTGAGTTTCTCAACACTCTCAAGCAGAATGATTATATACTCAAACCACATCCATATAACGAGTCTTGTATTGAGGACCTCAAGGGTGGTCTGGTCCACACCTGCATCATCTTCCCTGAACATTTCAAGATTGAGCAAGGCGCGACTAAAGAAATAGAGTTTTTTGTTGATAAGAGTCGTATGAACATTGTCTATACTGTCATTGACAGGGTTTCTGACCGTATTGATCTCAAGACCGATCAGTTGAGCATGAACCTTACTGAAACACTTACTAGAACAATGGAATCAAGTGCTGATCGTGTTGATCGAGGAATTGGTTCCCTTATCAAGGTAAAAAAGAGTATTAGTGATAGTGAGCAAAGCATTGTTTCAACAAAAACAAGCCTTGCCGATCTCGATCTTGATCCGGGTGATGTTTCTCTTGACATCTCTTCTGATATAGCTTCTCTCGAGAGTACACAAACCAGTATTTATGGCGATGTCAAATCCGCAGTTATTGAAGGTTATTCGCTGATTGATAGCATTCGCAATCAGACTAGTGACACTAACATCACTGCTGACCTGAATGATCTAGAGTATGAACTCGAAGATCTTAATGAGTCTGCTTTTGAAAGTAGCCAATCAGGGAGTCAGAAAGTGTCTAGTGTTCTCTCTAAAGTTTCTGATACTGCTTCGAAAGTTGATTCTCTAAAAACAAAACTTTCAAGTGCAAACACTATCCGTGATGATAGTCTTACTCGGTTGGGTGAGCTTCAAGAAACATTCGTTTCCCTCACTGAACAAATTGATAGTATTAAGCAGGATCTTGAACAGGCATCGCATCGACTTAATACTGTTGATATTACCTCAAGTGAGCAAATTGTCAATCCTGTATCAACCACTATCAAAACAGTCAGTTCTAACAATAAGATCGCGATGCTCTTCCCATATGTTCTTATGCTCGTTGTCATGTTCGTAGGTCTGCTTCTCTCGAGCACCTTGGTCGTTGTCGAGAAAAAAAGCAAGGCAGCGTTCAGGGTGTTTACAACACCTGCTCGTGATGAGTATTTCATTATCACCACCTTCTTGACATCATTTATCATCATCATCTTCCAAATCCTTATCATTCTTGCTGTCGCAAACATTTTTGCTGTTGACTTGTTAAGTCAGAACATAGCAGTCAATGCAGTGCTTCTTGTTCTTGGCACATCAATCTTTATCATGCTCGGTATGTGTTTAGGATACCTTCTCCCTAACCAGCAGAGTTCTAACATGGCAAGCATCTCTCTAGGAGCGATTTTTCTCTTCATCTCTAACCTAGTGCTTCCTGTTGAGAGCATTTCCTCTTATTTACAGAAAGCCGCACAGTACAATCCGTATGTCCTCTCTTCAGAAACGCTTCGCCAGTCCATTCTCTTCACATTGGGTTTTGACAAGCTCGGTAATAGTATCATGATTCTTCTTTCATATAGCATTATTATTTTCCTTCTCATCATCGTCGTTCAGAAAGTCTCTAAGATGAGATTCCTGCAAAACAGTTCTCATGTGAAACGAGACAAGACATTTCACCCTCACGCATTATGGCTTGATAAGACTCGTATTGACGATGAACGTGATTTCATAACTGTTCTCAAGAGAATTGATGATAAACAGTACAAACGGTTTGTTCATAAGCATGGCAAGGAATTGAAGCGTTTCATCTCTGTAGAGCTTGATGAAGTATCTCTCTCTAGAAAAATCAAGATGATGTCTCGTCAGAAACTCCTTGACGAACTTATCAAGAAAAATGAGCGTATCATCTCTGATATAAGAAATTCTCTTTCTGATAATAGTAAGATGAAGCGGAAGTGAACTCCTGAATGTCAGCTTATGATAATATAGAGCAAGGCCAACAGTCCACTGAGAAATAATAGTTGTTCAGCAAAACTCCCTGTCTTGAAAAAACCTTTTATATGGAGTAGTCCTGGTATGATTGTCACTCCTTTCTTTGTCATGGCATCTAGAATCAAGTGTGAGATGAACCCTGCTGTAAAGCTTAGGAGAATTATTCTCGAAACTAGAGGACTGGATAAAACAAGGATGATGATGAGAAACAGAAGTGAATGAAAAAAACCTCTATGTCTTGAAAGCCAACCTATCGCTTTAACCCTCCTGCCGAGTATGGAATCAGCAGTATCAATATCAGGAAGTAAAGATCCTAGTAACGATGCAAATACGATCAAAATACTCATAAGAACATCCTGTTCGGTGACTGTTGTAATAATACAACCTATGAGCAGTCCTGTCAGCGCGTGTGTTCGTCCTTGCATCAGTTATCAAATACGATGATGATATGTTATTCAATACTTTAGAAATCCTCGTCAATATCATCTATTGATGGGAGATCTTCATCATCTCCTCCTAACGATTCTTCTGATAAACCTTTTGAAGGCTTTGGTTGTTCTTCAGCGGAAGGCTTTGAAGTTTCAGCTTCAGGTTTTTCTTGGCTATGAGAAGAGGAGCCTGATTCATCGGACGTGGTGTCTTGTTCTTGTGCTGCAATCAGGTTGGGATCGGGATTAGACTCTATTTCGAAAAGCACTAATTCCATGTTATTATAGACTGTATTTTTTTTCACCCTTCCTTTTGCTTTGATAATCGTGCCAAGAAGATCGGTCTTGATCTCTTCAAGCTTATCACGGTTATCTTTGAGCTTGACAACTGATTCTTCATTCATATTGAGGAGCTGGTTGATCTGCTTCTTCCAGATCGTTCCTCTCATATTATCTGTTCCGTCATCGAGAAAGACATTCATGACATAGTTATATCCTGGTTGTTGTTCACCGTGTTGCCTGCACACATACGCATCTCCTTCTTGCTGGAGTCGTTTGCCGCATTCAGGACAGCTTTCGAAGAATCGTGGATCGTAAGCCTGGACTATAGTTGCCGTTACAGCGATCCTGTCATCGTTTTCAGTGACATCCTTGAGTTTCTTCTCAGTGATATTTCCTGCTCCTGATGAACGTTCTTTGACAGTCACTGACTTTCCTTCAGGGTTCACTATGCAATTTGAAGCATTTCCCATATGGAGTTCTATATAACCGTTATTCTCTCTGGAATAGGCGTGCTGTACTTCAATGACATCATTCTCATTGATCTTGGTAAAGAGATTGTCCACTTTATCGTTCCAGAATGTGAGTCTCATAAAGCCAGTATCATCACCCATGAAAAGACTGGCCACCTTACCCTCATCATTATTACCGAAGGTTCGAGGATCATATTTTCGAAGGACTTTCGCTACAACAGTGACGTTTCTCATACCTGTAAGCACATCTTTGAGCTTGAGTTCTGAAGAAGGTGGCTTACCGAGTTTGATACCGTTCTCATTAGCTATGATATGGAGCGCTCCTTCTTCTGAGATAAGCCCTCCTAAAGAAGACAATTTTTCTTTGAGTTTCTCTTCAACCCGTTCTTTTGTCAGTGAACCTGATTCTACTATCTTGTTTTTGAGCTGTTCAATATCTTCTGTCATACGAATTCACACCCTGTTAGCTACCCTAAAAACTCCTTTTTGGCTTAGTAGAACATACTAGCACACGTTTCTTTTTAAGTCTTATGCCTGTTTTTCCAGTGCTTTAAACGCCTTATCGATCATTCTGGAATGGTGGTTCTTATGGAGAAACATCTTCTTGATATCCTCATCGGAATGACCGTGGCGCCTGAGCCGTTTGATGTGGAATTTCATATTCTCCAGAATCCTCGTATCGTCTCCTTGTTTGAGTTCCATACGGTGAATGATAAGGAGTGTTATACTGATAAAAATGAGAGATATTGCGATCGCTAAAAGCAACACACCCATATTCTCGTTGATATGATCGTTTGTTGGTTTCCTTGCTTCGTATTCAGGAATTGTTTTTGTTCCTATGAGAATAAGTGTGTCTGAAGCATGAATTTCCCTATAAGGATCCTGTCGGGGAGTTGAATCATTTTTTTCAAGATCTGTTTGGATTTTTGCTTCGAGATTAGGATTTGAAGCGCAATCGAAGTCGACTTCACGGCAAGCTTCATCACAGTACCCATCTATACCTTTCACGCAATCGAGAGAAAGAACAGGACTGGACACGAGAAGTATAGAAAGCAGTAATGCTACTAGAATCATTGCTTGTGATTTCATGAGCTCATCTCACCCAGTACTTCTTCTCGTTGCTCCGCTAGTTCTTCCAGATAATTGGAGCATTCTCCTTTGAACAGATCTTTAGTAGTTGAATAGAGATCAAAAAGTGTCGAATCTTGGAATAGTATAGTTGATAATTGTCCTATCGCTTCATCAGAATCACGGAGAGTGATACTGCCTATATCGCTTGATTGCGGACTGTTGAAATGATTGTCCAAAGGAGTTATCTTATAGGAGTAAGTGGTGTTGATCTTGAATAAAGGTATATTGTTGATGTTTCCTATCATATAATGATACGTTTTCACCTTACTATCTTGAGTGATGAAAGGCTTGTGGAGTGTCTTCGGGTTTTCTGGTTTCGTATCAGCGTATTCAGCATGAGTGAGAGGTACGATGTATGATATTCCTTCATCTTCATTATCATTTTCTGCCCATACAGTGATATTATACCCATAAAGATGTTCCGTATCATCTTTCCATGAGAAGATGATAGCAGGACTGGATGCGCATGAAGCTTGATTTGCAGATTGTTGTATGATCGTTTCAGGCGCGACAGTGTCATTCAGTTCTGCAGCGAAATCAATCGTTTTTCCAGGCATCTGAGGAAATTCTGTTCTGAAAAGATAAGTATCTGAATTATCCCTGCAGATAAATGGAGCATGATTTTCATTCTCATCCTTTTCGTAAGAGAATAGTGTCATTCCACTCTTGACATCAAAACCATTGATAGGATCATCTTGTTCCTTACATGGTTCATATCTACAGAAGCTGATGATGTTTCTCGCCTGCTTATCCTCTGAAATGAGTTGTGATAAAGTATTATATGAAACTGGTCCTATAGAATGGATAAACACATGCTCTCCGTTCGGATCTGGAGTGAATCTCTTGTACGAGTATGTTCCCCATGATGAATCACGTGCTGGTTCTGAAACGAAACCTTTACCGACATATATTCCTGTGTGACCATATTTCTGTGCAGCATCTGATCGTCCGTCTGAAGAGAATATATCTCCTGCTCTAAGCAATTCAGGATTGGTGAATCTGTTGGCGCTGACAGACTCTGCAGATTCGCATTTTTGGTTGCCATTACCCAGAAGCACCTCATCAAAAATCTCCCTGAATACGTTAGTGACATACGATCCGCATTGTGTAGTGCATTCTTCTCGTTCAGCTTGTTCTGCAGTGCACACTCCCGTTCCGCCATATCCCGAACCTAGATATCTCTGGGCATAGGAGACGACTTGCGTGCAGCGATCAGATGTTTCTTTATCATCTCTCGTTAACTTCATAAAATTCTTCAATTCATCATTATAGAACTGGTCAAATGATCCTGAAGGCAGATTTTGATCGGAATTATCAAAAAACAAACCTGATAAATCAAGTGACTGGCTTTGATAGTCCATTGCCGAAGTTGAACGTTCATACTTGTTGATGTTGATAAGTGAGCGATCATAAGGATGACTCTTAGTAGTATAATCTTGAAGCGAGAAATGTTTGAGTGTTGCTAGTTGTTGATTCGGTGAGATAGTCTGTTCAAAACCAGATGATGTTTCAATAATAATGTTTTTCTTAGTGAAGGTGAATGTTATGTCTTTCGGTGCAACGGAGCGTTCATCTTCCTTGAACAAGTTCAGTGGGAGAAGTGAAATTGAACCTTTTGGTTTTCCATTGACATAAATGTTTGCCTCGGATGCTGGTTGGTAGCTTCGTTCGTTCCACGCAAGTTTCAATGTCACTTGTTCAGCTTGCAATTCTGAAGTATTTGAATTTATCATGCAAACACATCCTGATTGGGAATTAGTTGAGCAGTCAATCAGTTGTTTAAGGAAATTCATTGCAAACACATCATTACTTGATTTCGTATCTTGAGAAGAGAGTTCAGTAAGATATACTCCTGAACGGATTATTTTTGAATCCTGAGGAGTTGAATGCCTGTCAAGTTCGTTAGCTGTATCGATAACTTCAACATCATAGAACTCTTGGTTGAACTCATCAGTCTTTTCTGAAACGCAAACGTCAAGATCATCATTGCATGATTGTAGCGAAATTGTGAATTCTTCAATCGTTTCTAATAGATTGAAATCTATATTGACAGTAGCATAAGCTTGTGGTTCTAATCGGATACTGCTTCTTGTCTTCGGTAGCAAAGGATTACCTAGACACTGCTCAGAGAGTGATTGAGCGACAAGATTAGGATATTCTCGGACTTCTTTCCATTTGTCTTCATCATCAGCCCAATCTTTACCTGTGTCTTTGAGCCCGTTTTGTATGTCATTATAAGTGATATCTCTCCATTGTAGTTGTTCAGGATGTATTCCTGTTCTCTTGCTTGCAGTTTCTAGAATATATTTCAGGCTTCCCGGACCTGCATTGTAAGCTAGCGATAACATGTAATAATCCGGATTGTTCTTGTCAATATATTGTGTCGTGTCCCTGAGGTGCGCTATGAATCTGGTCGAAGTCATGATCGCGTTTTCCACATCACCTTTCTCTATAACTTTGAGGTCGCACGAATCAGCTTCTGCATCATTTAGAGTATCGCAAGCCACACGTGATAATTGCATCGGACCTCTCATATTGCTCTCGCTTATTGTTGTTTCTCCTGATAAGTATTTATCGAGATATTTCGATCCACCTACTTCTGTCGTGATTATCGCCTTGATATATGCTGTTGGAATACGGTATTTTTTGGACGCTTCCTGAATGGTCTGTTCAAGATCGTTCTTAATGATTGTTTCCTGGAGTTCTTCAAAAGATACTCTTGTCGAATCTATAGCTTCTTCATTGATTTGCGTGAAATCAATTGGTAAGACACAAGAACCTTTTGACTCGGATAACTCTTCATCGCTATTCTTGAAGTAGGAGTCAAGTGAATCGTGAGTTCCACTGAATGCCGATCCTTTGAGATGGTAAACTGCTTGTATGTTATTAGTGTATGATGGTGGAATATCTTCTTTGACAAGACCTTTCGATCCTCGAGAGTGACTGATGACTCCTTCACCGAGATAGATCATGATATGAGTTACTTTAGGATCATGAAGTCCTTTGTAGAATAAGATATCTCCTGGTTGTGCGTTATTGATAATAGTCTCTTTTGAACAGGATTTCTCGTTTTCTTTATCACAAACAGGTTGTGCATCCGTTGATTTCTGTAACATCCTGTAAAAGCCTTCCGCATCATTTCGTATGCTGAGTGGTTGTGCACTTGAATGTGAAGCGACCCACCAGACCCATCCTGAACAGTCGAATCCTGGTTCTGTGAATGCGACTTTTTCAGGTTGCTTTCTTGTCACTGAAACTTTGTAGAATACCGAATCTTGTTCTTCAGTTAATGGTTTTGTATCCTGATATGAGTATGGTGATTCTCCTCCCCACACATACGGATACTGCCTGTAAAGACTATGATAGTATTCGGCAATATCTGCTAAGCACGTTGAAGAACCGCAAGGTATTATTCGTTCGTTCTGGAACCCTCCGAGCAGACCGTTAGGATATGATTTTCGGTTGATATCTGATCGTAGCTCGGATTGAGTCAGTATAGGTATCTCAATAGCTTCTTCTGTTTCCATTGAGACAAATGAGCTTACTTTATCATCGCTAAGAATTTCTTCCTCGTATTCTTGAGACAGATACTTATTCCAACCACAATATAATGATGAAACGATTTCTGCATAACGGCATGTATCATCTTTTGTAAAGTATTTTTCTCCACCTCCTGGAATGACAGTATCATAATTTCCTTGATAAACACACATGACACAATTGAAAAGCAGTTCAGGGTTATCTCTATATGGTGTGCATTTCTCATACGATCCTTCCCCTGCGAACGCAGCCTTATCGACACGAGCTGTGCATTGGAATTGGCTAGTGTCTGATTCGAAATAACCGCGTGTATCTTCACAACCGCAGTCTTTTGAACAAGTTGGAAGCCAACCGCAGCCTGTCAGAGAACTCTTTCCTTGATTTGTGCACGTATTATCTTCACCCATAGCACTTTCCATTGATGCATGGGCGAGAAGTAAAGCAGGGTCAGCACCTGTGTCAGCTGCCACCTCAAAAGCGGTTTCGAGATAAGTTTTTCCACCTGTATTCCATGCTTCCTTGTTTGACCGCTCAATATAAGTTTGTGCTAGTGATGAAGAACCATCGCATGTTATGAAGTCATTTTGTTCTCCGATGAATATTTCTGGATTGAAATAAAGATCTATTTCAGGATATGTGAGAAGTTTCTTATTGAAGTCTGTACCGAGATAAGCTTTAAAATTATCTCTGAAATCAGGAAAACATGCATCAGGATCCTCCGAGGACTTGAAAAATAGAGGTGCGAGGTATTTTCCGCATTGGTGTTCAGTGTGTTCTCCGTCTTCAGTCTCTTCGTTGAATACACCATTGTTGTGAAAAAATATATCGACTGAATAGTCAGAAGATAACTTGAAAGCTTGCTTGATGAATAAATCAATCGCTGAGGCTTTCTCGTTTGAAATCAGTACCTGATATTGTTTAGACCCTATATCTATCTGCTCGTCAGGATTATAGACTGCTAATATGATTCCTATGACCATCAGTAAAACGAATATACTTGATAGTAGGAGTGAAACTCCTTTTTTTGAGCTTTTCATGTGCGATTTCATTTTTTTAGTGTTCAAACGATTTTCGAGTAACTGGCTTGTGCTTCAACGTCATAAAGTCCGAAGACGAACACAATAACATACTCATCATATCCTGAAAGTGACTCGTGAGTTCGTAATGGTAAAAACACTGCGTCAGAGGAGAAGACAGTTCCTCCAACACAATAATAAGACTCATCGTCATTTCTGCTGCAACTTCGAGAGTGGGGATCTACATCATACGTGACTTCCCCTAGCGTTATCTCAGGATCGTCTGCTTTCATCAGATATGTATTGATATCCTTGTTTCCTTCAAGTAGTCTTGATGAATGATCAACACTTTCTTGTATTGATTTTTTTATGAGAATCATGTGATCACTACAACTATGTATCTCGCAAACATCTTCTTCTTGCTGAAGATAATAATAGTAATAATCCTGTATGAGTTCTGAAACTTTCACTTTCGATCCCTGATAATCTGCAGGGGATTCAAGCAACGTTCTTAAGTGCCTGGAAACTCCTAGCTCCATTTCCTCTTGGAGAGTTCTTTCTTCACTACTCATTCTGATATTATCAGCAACTTGCGAAAATATGATGAATGCTATTATAATGAAGACAAGACCTGCAGCTAGGGAAGTGAGATCCATCTCGTGTTGAGCCTTTTTTCCTCTCATATTTTCACTCGCAGTTCTCCAGGATATGATTCCCCATCAATCTTGATTACGGTGTATCTGACATAATCTCGTTCTGTCGATCCTGATCCTATTTTCATATAGCTTGGGTTGAAGTTGATTTCTTGTTTCGTATGTTCATCAAGCAGATCTATTGATATGATCATTGTTGGAATATTATCACTTGAAAAACATCGTTGAAGAGTTTTGCGGTTTATCTTCCTATACTCCAGAATATTCTCTTGGGGTTGGAGTGTGTATGGATCTCTTGCAGCAAAGCAGACGTTTTGCATTCTCTCTATCATTATTTCCGCTTCGAGATTTTCATCCACATGTGCTACTGCATCCATGAAGTTGCTCCCGTAAGCAAGAAATACGATAAGCACTCCTGTTATGATAACGATGAATGCGATGAATTTGAATGGTTTCTCTTGTGAGACATACGCATCGCCATCAGACCCTTTCCTGCTTTGGAATAGTTGTTTCATTGTGTCGGATAATATTGTTTGAGTGAATAGATAATTCGTTCTACAAATGCATCTTTGTTGTTTTGATTCATGAAATAATCTTGATAATCTACTGTTTCAGGTATCGCTATCTTGATAGATGCCAAATGAGTATCGTGAGTATATTGGAGTGGTTGGCTTGTCACTGCAAGATCATCTGATTTTTCAAGATATGATATGAGTATCTCTGCTATCGGTTCCATCGATTTCTTATGTGTTTCTTCATAATATATCGTTATTCGTCCTTCACTCTTTGAAGCCATGATGATACTTGCAGTAGGTCTATTTGATGATACGTTGAACTGTTCAATTTCTAGTTGTGCGTCAATGGCATTGGCCAAATCTTGTTGTACTGAGTGCGTGTTTTTTTCAGTGAGAATGTCAAGAGTGATTTGTTCTCGTGTTAGCGATGAAGTTGGTATGGTCTCTTCATCACGGTGAAATGATCGTTCTGATATTATCGATAGTTCTCGATCTTTTTTTTCAAGAATTATTTTTGCACCGTCTATTGTACGTACAGCATTGATCGTTATGAAATCACTCAAGTGAACAGGATAGGATGAGAGAAATCGTAGTGAAGCAAGTTTTCCTGACATTCCAGAGACATCTTTTGTAACGAGTATCTTCGTCCGGTTGAAGAATAAGTCTTTTTCATAGAAACTTTCAGGATAACTATATATCAAGTCCCGTTCTGTTGCATGAACAGCATCAACAAGTGTTGCTACATCCCTTGCCATTGCGATGTTATCAACTTGAGATTCATCAGTGAATATCTCATAGATTCCAACGAGGATAAGTATGATCATGACTGCTACGATGAGATCCATAATTATGAGAACTGGCCAGGAAGCTTTCTTGTTCTTCGAAAGTTTTTTTCTCATCTTGAACTACCGTCATTTTTATCGCATGAGCATTCAGGGCATGGTCTGTATAGCAATACTATGTTTGTTGGGAATTTCAGTGAACGTAATCGTATATTCACTATCTTCCAATTCCTTGAGTTCCATATCAAAAGCATTATCAGCATGACCTTCAAGTGTGAAATAGAGAGTTTCCTCGTTTACATCAGTAATGATAAGTGGAGAGTTTGCGATTGTAGAAACACCTCCAGGAGAGTCTGAAATTGGATGTATATACGGAAATGGTATTGGAAGGATTTTTTCTATAAGTGGTTCTGTTTGAGAACCGATGGTTCGTTTCACAGTCATATTCGTCAATTGTTCACTATCTGGTTCTTCTATCTTCGTGAAATATATTTCGATAGCGAACTTGTCACTGTCATAGAGAATGGAGTGTTCATGGAGATCTTGAATAAAGTCAATAGTTTCTATCTGGAACTCGGAGATGCATTTTTCAGAAGGATAGTCTTTCATACAATTCAGAAAAGACCGGTCAATGAATTGATTATAATCATGTATTCTACGATCGATAGTTTCTGAAGCCTTGTATTGTTTTGCCTTCTCAGCGAAATGTTGCTGTGCCTTCTCAAATAGGCAATTGTCAGCCGGACATATCGCTATCCCATTTTCAATCTCATTAGATTTCTGGAACGTAAGCGGGATGACCACTCCACGAAGATTTCCTTCTTTCAGATCTTTTTTTGTCTTTGGCATTCCAGTTCCGCCGATAGCTATACCGCCATCCCAGTTGAAATTAGTAGCAAGCACTTCAATAATATCATCAGGGCCGATGTTTTTTTCCAATTCATTGAGATATACCTTATTTGCTGCCTCTTCCTTCACATCCCCACTTGAAAACAACAAGACCATCGCATACCAGAAACCTTCCAGCTCGTTTCCTAAGGATTCAAGAACACCAGTGTTGAAAGCAGAAGAAATGACTTTTTTTCCAAAACGTGAGCTGAGTATAATGACGTCAAAGGGCATCCCTGTTGATGTTTTCATCTTCTCTCCTAGCGTATCCCAGCTTTGTTCTTCTTCTGAGAGGTCAGGATCGTGTAGTCGTAAATAAGACGTTGTAAGAGCATCTGCATATTCTTTATCATACCCTCTGGAATTGAAAAACACAGTATCTTCAGGATTTACTGATTGGCAAGTCATGCTATGACAAAGATATCCTCTACTCATCGATGATTGTGTGAATGTCAAGCCAGAAAGAGGCCTTCTTATGATATTCTCATCTTCATCAGTAGTTTGATCCCAGTATGGTCCTTGCTTGCAATAGCAGATGCAAGCGCTGGAATTGCACTCATCTGCGTAGCTGGGTCGTTCTAGAAGTATGTTCTTTGTTTTTCCGTCAAAGGTCGCTGATAATCGTATTGGTTCATTCCCTGTTGAAAAGAACATGTACATCTCGTAAGGTTCGACATAAATGGTATATTTATCTTTCTGGAGATTGTTGTTGTAATGTACTTCAGAAATGATTTCGTTGAACGTGTCAAGACGGTTACTATGATCTGTTTTCTGATCACCGTAATAATTGCTTATTCCTGAAAAGACAGCATAGCCTATGATTACCGACATGATAATGCTCATGATAGCAACTAGTGATAGTGTTGCCCCTTTCTTTGTCACCTCTTTATCCATCATCAATCACAGTATAAATACTTATTTCAGCCACATATCTCTTCAGGTTGGAATGTTTCTTCGAACTGTTTGAAATCACACTCGCTATCCTCATCTACTGTCGGGCAAAAAGCTTCTTTTGAGACATCATCAACCAGCAGGTCATTAAGATTATCCCTATCAGTGAATTCTAGTGGAGCACTATCACCAATTTCTTGATCGAGATACTTTTTTATTGCTTCGAGGTCTTCCCGATGTATTTTTTCTACCTTGCCTGCCTGATTACCAAAGACTCCTGTGAGTTTATTGTCAAGAGAATAATAGTTCTTGTCTTCATCAGAGCACTTGTTATTATTTGTGAACGAGTCCAGATTCCCTTCATCGATAGCTTCATTGGTCTTTTTGAAAATTGAATCTGTTGAATCAGAAGTTTTTCCGAAAACATCTGTAGTTAAAGCCAAAGACAGCAGGATTAGTATAATCATCATAACAACCCCTAGTATGATATATGTTGAGCTTGATGCTTTCTTTTTATTGAATATCATGTTTGTATCACCTCGCATCTGACCAGATCAGGATTTTTTTTGATTTGATCGAATGCAGAATAATAAATTGTTGAGTGGAATGATTCTTCTTCGGAACCTGATAAGTCACAGTAGTCTTTTCTTTTCAATTTGTCCCTATCACCGATATAAAGAGATGGTGTTTGCATATTCTTATAGCATATGAAATTATCATCATAATCAAAATCGTCAAAGAATATGATATTAGTGTTATACAAGTATAAGGGTTTCGAATAAGTAATAGGTAAAACTACAATTTCCTTATCAATAACATATGATTCTGAAACACTATCAAAAAAAGCAGACATCTTCTCCTCATTGGATGAATAAACTTCACCAGGTGTTACTAGAGAAGAAAGATCATCATTCGAATCATCGTATACCATAAAATCAGGAGAAGAAATGAAAGAAAGAAGATTGACTGTTTTATAGGGTGATGATGAATAGCCCGGAGGTAATAAAATAGGTTGAACTGGTTCACTCATTTTAAAGCTAGCTATTTTAATCAATGATTTGGCAGTACCCTCACGTACTTTCTTGTAAGGGGAGACCATATAAACATTGAAAACATAATCATTATTCTTTAGCCTGCTATCAAAAGTGAATAAAATTTGTTTTGTATATTCCATTTCAGAATCAGTTTGCGATAATAATAATGATTTGTAACGATTTGGAAATGATTCCTGTTGATATACGAGCGTTCCGTTCGGATAGAGATTGTTATTACCATAGTTTTTAGTGAGGATGTTTGAAAAATATTCTTCAAAATGTTGTTCTGCGACATCTTCTATTTTTTCTATAGCTTCTGTTTTAAAATATCCTTCAGAAATTGCATTAGAAACGAACGATTGATCCATACAATTTCCAAACAACCTCTTATCAATGGTAGATTTAAAATCATCAATTTCTGAATAAAAAGACAAACTAGTACTCCTGTGTGCAGTTGGCGTTAGCACGACAGTTCCTTCACCATCATCAGTCTTTTTAATATAGGTTAACAGACCGTGTTCATCACCACCGTAAAAAATTTCTTCAGAGTCAACAACTCTAGAGAAATCTTCATGTTTTGATTCTAAATTAATTTCACTATAATCTTGAACTAACGTATTATCATCTGAAATGAAGAATTCAATCATATCCTCATCATTATTGTCAATATAATTGGTCGAATCAAGAGAAAGAGGTTGAGAAGTAATATCTGCTTCCATCATATCCTTGAATGTAGTGCTTTCATAACCACAGAATTCCGACACGATAGCTAATTTCTTATCTTTGAGAAATCGGAAATCGCTGTCAGGGTACAAGTCTTGTAATCGGTGCTCTTGTGTTGTTTCCGTATCGTATAATTCTATCTCTATATCATCATTATCCTGGATTATACGCAGGACGTATCGTTTATCATAACGGTTTTTCGAGAGGTCTGGAGGATTAGGGAGTAATAGTATTTTTCCATCTCCTTCAGCAACTCCTTTCTGATAATAGAACTCGTCATCAAAAGCTGCTTTTGCAAAGGCATATGTATATTCGACAACAGAGACAGGTACTGAAATATCATCACGGTAATAATCATCACTTCTCAGATCTTCAGGGAATAATTTTGATGTGTTGAGCGATTTATCTATCAAACCTTTTGAATCCTCTCCTGTTGAGGTCATGAATGAAATACTGAGTAGTGCAACTATGATAAAAATCATCGCCCCTACCATAATTCTCGTATCCATATTGTATTGGCACCTTTATGTCATCTAGTCTTTTCCAGTGATTGATTTCAAGAGTGAATCAGTAGCACTCAGTGCTTCTCCTCCTTTATCCTGAGTGACGTGCAGGATTATTGAAAGCAGGACGACAAAACCTACGAGAGCTAATATGAGATACAGTATCATTTGAAATTCCATCCCTTTCTTTCCGAGACGGACAGTGTCGATAATCTGTTGAATGAGTATGTCTATCATACTAGCTTACACCCTATCTGTTTTCCTGTTTCAAGCGAGCTCAAGATGAGTCCTGTTGCAAACTCGTCTTCTCGTGTGAATATATTGAAGTGAGGACTTGCTATTGAAATTATATATTCATTATTGAAAGTCACATTGTCTGTTATCTTGTACGTTCCTACACCACCATGCCCTTGTATATA
This sequence comes from Nanobdellota archaeon, assembly GCA_051819805.1. Lineage (GTDB taxonomy): Archaea > Nanobdellota > Nanobdellia > Woesearchaeales > SKGA01 > SKGA01. The sequence continues at coordinate 105,741 of JBNJHD010000002.1, read as the reverse complement.
CATGTGATACGTGTAATCGTCATTCTTATATGATTCTTTCATATGTGCTCTTATCTCTTCAGGGGTGATCATTTCTTCTTCGAAATCTCTCTTATCGACATCCTCGAAAAAGATGTGATCTGTTGCCATGCATGAGTAGCCTGCTTTTTTCAAAGGAGCATCCTCTTCCCAAAGGTCATCTGATCGACCTTCATTGACCATCAACCAAGAGTTTGCCATGAGTTTCTCCAGTTCTTTGATCAAGTCGTCTTTCGTCTTATCCTTGAGTGATATTCGTCGTTCTCTTGTCGCGCAGCTTTTTTCAATACCTGGAGTGAATACTGTGTCTGTGATATCGTGAGCGTGGATTGTGGCTCTGCATGCGACTCCATCAAAGGATTCTTTGACTGAACCATGAGCTTGATTCCATATACTTGAAATAGCTATCAAGGTGATGATTGCTACAGTTATAGTAATGATTTGCCAAGTATCGAATCCTTTCTTATTACCCGAAAACATTCGATCTCACCTTCATGATTGCTGCAGCTACTGCTATGAATAATAGTATTGAGAATATGATAATAACAGTCTCGTTCATAATTGCTTTTTTGTATAGTTCTCGAATACATTTCATTATACATCACTAGTTTCGATAAGACTGGTTTGGTTTCAGACATTCGCACTATCGGAGTCGGGAGGAATACTATCACTGATTACTTGTTCACAACCATCCTGAGACCATCCACAACCAAGGTCGCCATTCAGTCCGCATGAATTCTCCTCACATAGTGATTGAGTAGTATAGTCGTGACAAGTCATCCTAGCGCAATTGACACAACCATCACCGTAAATGTTTTCTGGAGAGTCAGGATTCCACATGCAATCATATTCTATTGAACAAGCATCCCTGTTACAGGCTGATTCGGAAATATAATCATTACACATCATAATATCATTACATGATTGACAATAATTGCCCGAGGCAGTATTCTCATCTGGATTCCAGAAACAATTATCATTGACATTAGAGCATTCGTTAGTGTCACACGGATACATGTATTTGTAATCACTGCATGAAGTGATCGAAGAACAGGATTGACAATATTCGCTTCCACTAAGACCACCTACATTTGCAATCCAGTAACAGCCTAGAACACCCTTACAGTCTTTTCCTCCTTCACTAAGACATTTTCGTTCAGTTGAAAAATCACATCCGTGCTCAACACAATTCTCTGTAGCTACATCTTCATCAGGATCTTGATCATTGAACTGATCAGTATCAATCTCTTCATTAGGTTTCTTGCATCGGTTTTTTCCTTGATGACAAATTTCGCCTTCGTTGCAATCATCATCCGATTCGCAAAAACCATCAGGATTACATTCTCCAGAGCTGAACAACCCATTTCCTTCCCATTGGCATTCGATGTTGCAATAATCTTGCTTACAAGCATTTTTGTCAGGGTAGGAATCACAATCATCAATTCCTCTCTCGGCACAATCTTGGCATTCTCCGCCAAAAAACGCTGCATCCCAGAGACAGCCTTGTGCTCCTTCACATTCTCCCCGATTCATCTCATCGCAGGTTTTCATGCTGTCTCCACCACTAGCTGACAAGTCCAGTTTACATTCACCATCTTCCCATGAACAGATTCCTTCCTCTCCACCTGCAACACCACAAGGGTTTGACTCGCAAGCTTTACTGCTGTTATAATCGTTACATGATGGAGTCTCATCACAGTCCTTACATTCTCCTTTCGGAAAACCTGATTCCCAATAGCAGCTGTGATCTATGATACATTGGTTTGATGTGCACGCTTCCTCATTATCATAATCCTTGCAAAAACTGAAATCCTCATGACAGTTCGTGCATGTGTTTTTCTTGAACAAACCTTGCTCCCATTCGCAGTCTAGAGATAGTCTGCATCTGTCGTTTCGTGACTCCCTATCATTACAAGAAACTTGTTGATTCTTATACATCTCGCAATCGTAGGAGCATTCATAGAATATCTCTTCAAATAGCTTGTAATCAATCACTTCAATCGTATCGCAACTATCTTGATTGAGCGTTACTAGTTCATCAGCACCTGTTGTGGTTCTGGTTTCCGACTCTTTGAAGTAGAAACAAGCAGTGTGTAAATCAGAGCGTTCGTTGAAATCGACAATAATATCATCCCATCCGTTTGCGAAGTCAACAGGCTCATTGTATGTTGATCGATCGCGTGGACAGATATTTTTCCCTTCCTCTGCTGCTTGCTTTATCTCTTTATCAGTTAGGAAATATCCTTTTATGATTGAAGGAGTTGTTGTTCCGAAATATTTTCCTGTTTCAAGGCTTTGGTTCATGACGCGTGCTGAAACGAAGCATTTACGAAAATTGTTTTCGGCAACGATCCGTATCTCAGGTAGTATCTTTTGCTTGATACCTTCTCCTGAAGGAGAGGATATCCCTTCCTTGACATGGATGATCCGTGTAGCGGAACCTGTCCGTTCTCCTTTCTCATCGAATAACTCCACATCCCACTTGTAATAACCTTCTTTTGTGAGAATACCGATGAATTGCATGCCTGTTCGTATATTGCATGGTTGGTGTTGGACTTGGAATCCTGAGACTGGAGTATTACCATCTCGCCGGAATTCTTCTCCGATAAATGGTTCTGCAGGGTATATTCCCATAGTGCATCGTTCGATATCTTGGTCGTTATTGACTGCTGCAAAAGTATTCTTGTCATCCGGATCTATCGTTATGTGATTATCAGGGTTTGAAGCTTCTGAAAGAGTCATACTCCCTTGCCAGCCCTCATTATTGAACATCATATAGATGTCTTCTTGAGTCTCACTGAATTGGTCTGACGTGAGAGGTCGTGCTTGCTGGCTTCCGGACTGTGCTGATCCGCTACTTTGAGCTTGTTGTTCATACCATTTCTCGAACTGCTCTTCTTCACTCTCAGAAAGCCCTATGTTTTTCAAGCAGCATATCTTATCGTCTTTCTCGCCGAAAGCTACTGCTTGCATAAGAAAATCTTTATTGCAATCTTCAGACCATACACCACCAATAGCTTCGCAGTCCGTTCCTTTCTCTGCCTTATCAAAAACATCTGAAAGCGTGAATAGCAGAAGCGCGATGATGATGAGTACTATCACTATACTCCCTATTGTTCCCATTGAGCTGAGTGCTCGTTTCGAATCTGGTAATCGCCCTGCCAATTTCACACCTCGAAAGAAAGAAAAAAAGTGGAGAACCTTATCGGTTTGTGTCTCCATCACCTAATTTCAAGCAGCATTGCTGACCAGAAGGACATTCGCCAGTAGGATGTGGCACGGAATATTTCTGTCCACCAACTACACATGCGTTTCCGCAGCTAGAGCAGCATTCTCCACCTAGACCTGTACAACTCGTTCCTTCCTGTATATCTCCTCCTTTCTGGAGTAGCATGACCGCTAGGATAACAAGGACAAGCAGAGCTATTGCTGCTATAATTATCACATTCATAGAAAGTTCGGAACCTTTCCTGTTCATTCGTATCATCTAAAAAACACCTCACACAATCAACACGAAGTTGACTATATTACAATAACAGTATATAAATTTCCACAACAATAGTATTTAAAACTTTTCATTCATTTATAAATAAATGCTTATGATTCACAGATGCCAAGTTCGATCATTGCTGTTCCTTGTGGGTGAAGAGATACTGGAATCCAACCAGGAGCGCTTCGACCAGTTGTTTCATTCGTGCAATCATCACGTATATATTCAAAATCAGGCGCAGGACTAGTGTCAGGATAATTGATGATAAGACCATATGCCATCCCCCACACGTCCAACGTGTTATTTTTTATATCTATTATTGTCTCGTTGAGCTTCTCACAAGATGTTTTGCCATCACTACAGACAATCTCTTGTCTTGACCCGCAATCTCTGACAAGTTTATCTATATCCACATTACACACTGATGTATCGACAATAGTATCAAGAAAGCTCATGGCAAGCTCGTTATACGCGTATTCCTTGTGGATATTTACTCCTTGGTTCTCTTCAGCTTCTTCAGCTTTGCTTGAAAGGTAGATGAGCATTGCCATGGAAACTATAAGAACAATAATGACAAGTCCTATGATCTCTTGCTGTGCTTTTCTTGGTATCATATGATTACTCCATCGTTATTTCTTCTGGAAGTTAGTGATATAAAGGACCCCATAATGGTATTCTCCTGAGGTTGCCTTATATAGTGAGACTGGAATCAATACAGGTAATCCTGATTGCGTAACATCGTCTGCTAGCGTGTTATTATAGAGCACCCATTCATTCTCTTCAGGATATACTTCTCGCACTACAAGTCTTGTATTCCCTAACTTCGAGAAAAAATACTCTCTTGTCAGTGATCGTTTGTTTTCGGTGATGTTGATAAAAGAATCCATCTTCTCTATTTCAAAACAAGATGGTTTCTGGACATTAGTCAGCGAGCATTGAATCTCTGGAATTGATGAAGCTATCTGAGCCACTTGTATTGACTCGAGTTCAGCGAATCGTGCTCGTTTCTCTCTTGTCTCTTCCTCTTGCGCTCCTGAGTAAAAGACAATTCCGAAAATGATGATGATAAGGATGAATATGACTATGAAAATCGACTCGCTGACTTGAATTTGCGCTTTTGTGAAACGGACCATTTTCGTGTTTTATGAACAATCAATAGATGAGAGGGCAGTTCCCTTGCATCGCCAGTTTATAATTACTCTCTTCAACCAGAAGAGTTTTATCATATAATGTTTTGACATCTTCTTGAGTTCGGATACCATCAGCGAGAATATCTGAAATATTTCCTAGATGCTGTCTTGTTCGTGGAATTCCATCATCGATTCCTCCTAATACTCTATTGCAGGTAGGATTTACATAAGGAATAACTCTATTGACTCTATCTAGTTGCATGAGTGTCACTATATGCATGTACGAGTATGCTTTATCCATGTTACATTCGAATAATTGCTTTGAACCTGAAAAGAGTGCTCCATACAGTGATGCTCTACCGAAATATGGTGTGTTCTCGCCAGCACTACTACTTGAATAGTCATCTCCACTCATGAAAGTTACATTGCCGTAGGAGAAAACATCTGCTTTTTGAGGTGTTATCGTGATGACAAGAGCATTATCTCCTTGAATACCTTTTTTGAGTTCTTCAGGTATATCTTGATTGTTGAAAAACACATACGTATAGTCATTATAATTGAGCCTATCCTGTGAAAAATCAGCAATTGTACTCTTATTATAGACAACATGAGTCATATTTTTTGGGAAGGGTTCATAGAGCTGGTCAAAATCATCAGCTGATCCTGAAGGATTGTCGTCATAGAATATGAACATATGATCTTCATGAGTCAAGTAAGTGAATGTCGTCATCTTGTATGGGATGCTCCAGTCAAGAGTCCATGTGTATATCCCTAGTGGTGTGAATTGATGTGGTGTAAATAAAACATCATGTTTTGTCGTTCCCACACGAATACCATCAACTTCATAATGATACAGACCTGTTCTACTATTACAATAAAATGTCAACTCTCGTTCGGGAACATTGGTGAATTTTTTGAACGTACCTGATTTCTGTGCAGTGGATGTTATTATCGTATCCAGCTGACGAGCTGTCGCTGCAGTTATCCTTTGTTCTGAAACAGTAGTTTGTGTACTAGTAAGCGAGAAAAAGAACCCTAGAAGAACAGCGCCTATGATAATGACAAAAATCCAATTGAATTGTAGTTGGATTTGAGCTTTTTGTCCGTCAAGCAGATGTTGTTTCATCGAAATCATCTTAGTGTATTCATTTTGGAAGGATGAGTGTTTTACGACCTTGACCTTTGAATACTATGTTGAAATATCCGTTCGTATTATTGATGCATGTTATGTCTTTATCAGTTTGAACTTTATTTGAGTAGCCGATAGGAACAACCGTCTGACCGTCAGAAAGAAATATATTCGCTTTAACACCATCTCTAACACTATCCTGGATGATGAAGTCAATCTCATCATTACCTGTATCTGCATTAAAGCTGTTTCTTTTAAGTTCAGCGCCCAGACCTTCAAAAAAAGTTTCGGTATCGACAAAGCAGATCTTTTTCATCGATCCTGGAACCGAGAAACGGCGTTCGTTGATAGTGCCATAAATATTATTATCTTCGACTTCATTCTTGATATTCTCTTTGAATGTGAGATAATCGACTTGTTCTTTCTGGTCCATGATACCGAAAAGCGATTTTGCTCCTATCAGAGCTATTGCTCCTATGATGAATATCGCTACGAGGTAGATGAATACTTGTTGTATTTGTCCAGACCGTGATTTCATGAGTATCGCCTTTTGTGTTTATTGAGATATATCAATTGATAGTGTTTATTAGCTCTTCGCCTTGCTCTTCTGTTAAGGTATGATTCTTGACAAGGGTTATTATCGTTTGCTTAGCTTGCTCTGAAGAAACAAGTTCGTTTGAAATCAATTGCTTAATGGATTGCGCTAATTCAGTAGTGTCGAGTATTGATTTGGATGCTTGTGTTTCTATCTGTTCAACGAGTTTGTGCACTCTATTTTCAGGAGCTATATTTGAAAGCTCTTCAAGTAACTGATTTTTTGATGAACGATCTTGTCTGGTATTGACCAGTTCTTCAAGTTCATCGAGCGCATCAGACGAATCTGAAGGTTGAGATCCGCCGGTATCAGTATCGTTTTGTGGACTTGATGATGATTCTTGATTTTCAGTTATAGATCCTAATTCGTCAAGCGCATTTTGTTCTGAAGCGCTATTGTCAGTAGAGTCAGATTGTGGTTCTGAGAGATCATATTTTTCCTGAAGGTTTTCTGCGGAAACACTGCTGGTAGTAACGCTTTCCAGCTCATCAAAGACACTGCGTTCCTTTTTAGTTCCTGATTTCAAGTTCATGATGTTCTGGTATTCTTCTCTTGCAACTTGTTGTTTCTCTTGTTCTTGTCGTTCTTTCTTTTCACGTAATGATGTTTCATCCTTTTGTTTTTCAAAAACTTTCTTCTTCACTTCTTCTTGTTCTTTCTGCTCTTCCTCTGACTTCTCTTCAGAATCCTGCTGTTCTTCTTGTCCTTTTTCTCCTTCGAAAGCGCCAAGCAGTGATTTTCGTTTTTGTTGTCGTTCGTTGACTCGTTGCTGGCGTGCTTCTTCTTGTTTCTGTTTACGTTCATGAAGTCGTTCCATGGTTTTACGTCGTTGTTCTTGACGTTTTCGAGCAAGCTCTTGTTGTTGACGTTGTTGCATCTGTTGTTGCACGACTGATTGTTGTTGCTGGATCTGCTGGTGTTTGTTGTATCGAGAATAAGTTATATATCCTCCTCCTCCAAGAAATAAGAATATTCCTATAATGAGGAGTATAAGACCTAGTTTTTCAGGACCTTCATCGATCGGCTCTGATGGTTTGTCCTTATCGGATCCATTTTTAGGTTCATCGACACATAGCCCTTCATAATTACATATCTGTCCGTACGGACAATCATCGTCAGAACTGCATCCTTCATCTTCGTCGTCATCCTCTCCAGTGCATGTCCTGATGCTCTCACATATTCCACCGCAATCCACACCCAACTCAAAAGGATCTTGTTTTCCATTGTCACAAGTTCCGCACTGTGCAGGGCACGGACCGCCACAATCTACTCCATCCTCATCAGGATCCTCTATTCCGTTGAAGCATTGCTTCTCGACTGTGATCGGTACTGAATCAGTATAAGAGTTTGCAGCGTTATCATATACTTCATAGCAAAAAACACCTGAATCAGTAACTTCTAAAGGTGCTTGTTCATAATATTCGAGATCATATGGCTGTTGGCAAGAGTCTTGGGACAAATAGTAAGTATAAAAATCAGTGCAACCGGACTCTTCATCCTTACAGGAAACAGTCACTTCATTATAATTCCAATTATAGCTTATTTTCGCATTTCCTTCCGGTGGAGTCACATCACATTCGGTTTGGGAATACGGTGTTGCCCTGACAGTTGTTGAGATTGTGGCTGTGTTTCCTGCTTTATCAGTAGCTTCTGCAGTGATCGTATATGTTTTTGCTCGTGTCAGAGCGAATTGTTCTGTAAACGAACCAATCTCACTCTCACCACTCACTATGGTTGCTGAACCATTATTGATGGAGTAGGTGTATGTTTCTATTGCTGATCCTGTTCCGTTGGTCAATATCATTCCTGAAATCTGCTCTAGTGAGCAGGTGTTTTCTGCTGAAAGTATCTCAACAACCGGTGGAATCGTATCAACCGTGACATCTTTGAACACGATGCTTTCTGAGCCTCCTTGCGCATCTTCACAGTACACACCTACTGTATTGCTTCCTTCTTCAAGAGTTATATATTTAGTATGTTCTGTTCCTCCTGTAATCTGGAATTCTCTCTGTGGTCCTGCTCGGGAAGTCTGATAGGAGCAAGTTGCATCGTCAGTAGTGGTGGCGACTAGTTCTACTCTGTTGTTATTGGTATAATCAGGGGTTGTAATATTGATTCCTAGATCATTATCTGATTCTATGTTGATATCATATGTCTCTTGTGAATATTTTTGAGCGAGATTCCGGCACTTTACAGATTGTGTTATAGTCTCTGTGAATCCCCAGTAGTCGATCACTGTTGAGAATGATTGCTTGTAATTATCAATATCGTCAGGATCATATCCTGAAAACCCTCTCGGAACGCCCTCTCTGTCAAGGAATGTGCATATTGCCTGATCATCAACAGTCACTTCAAGTGTTGTTGTTTGTTTTGAAGCGCTTGTAATAGGGTTTGGTGTAGCTGTGATTGTTATTTTTGGAGGACTCAAATCATATCCTAGAGAGAATTGTTTCTGATGATAGGTCAATTCTTCTTCTTGACAAATGACAATCCAGTCAGTTTCAATCTCATCTTCAGTTTCATCTAATTCTTCATAATCGGTTGCTGCTATAGAATCATAATGGTCGAGGCTATTTTGAGAAGTGAAGTTTTCCAGAGAAACATACCATTCATCTAGAGCTCGTGGATGATCATCTCGGACTGGTCCGTGGTGGCATATTGCTTCTCGTTTCGTGCTTATAGCGAGTTGGAAAGGTTTTTCAAAAGCAATACCTGAGGAAGGTGATACTAATTCTATCCCTATATCTGTTGATAAAAATTCACTCTTATTGGTCGTGTGACCTGCCTCATCCCTTACTTGATAACATAATAGTGTTTCTGAAGGAATAGTGAGTGTGTCGTTATAGTTATTATTCTGGTAGCTTGCTACTGAACAATTTTGACCGGGAGACAGTTCTGAATAACCGTACATATCTGTACAGCCACTATGCTTGTCAGAACATGAAATAGTGATATTGAATGAGTTTTCACCTACTGGCTTTTTCTGCAATGTCGCAGTCGGATAGTCAGTATCACAGACAATAGCATCAGGACGTCTTCCTATTGTCGAATGCGAAAGCTCGCTTGATGTTAACCCTGCACGGTCAATAGCTGTTATTTTCCAAATATAGGTGGCATTAGGAAGTACATCGATAGTATCCGGTGCTTCGAACATGAACATTCCTTTCGTGAATGAAGTGAGTGTCTGGTGTAAGAGGTTTCCTTCTGTTGCTTTTGTGCTGTTATAGAGCGAAATATTATAATAGACTGTTTCAGAAGGTTCAGCTAGTGAGATTGTCCATCGATTATTGCAATTATCATCACTGGATAGCGCAACAGGTGTTGATGGTGCTGTCGTGTCGATCGTGAAGTCAAAAACGTCTTCTTTCACTTCACCGCCTAAAGATGTGCATCTGAGTTTTATCGAGTACTCATCTTCTTCCAGATTGCTCAATTTCACTGTATGGTTATGTTCATCCCCATCAGTATTCTCATAGTCTTCGGAGTCGAATTGATAACGACAAGAAGCTGCTTTCCTAGTTCTGAAATGAAGCTCAGGACTTGATGTTGAATAATATCCTGAATCTTCATAGAGAATATCAAATGACAGTTTGAGCCTTATCTTGAATGATGCTAGTTCTGAAGAAATTCTCATTGCAGGGTTTGTACAAGTGAAGTTGATAGTGTATGGATAGTCCGTCTCATACTCGTAAGTTCCCTTATCAGAAAAGTCAAATGTTGACGTGATATTCGGACTATAGTCTTCTATTGAATTCGTGTTGAATGAAAGTCTTCTACTTTCTGGCTTGTATTGCGGTTGTGTATTCTTGATGAAATCATACGAGCAGATGAGACTATCATCATTTGAGTCTATAAGAGCTTCTGTCTCGAGGCTGGACTCATCAAAAATAACTTGTGGAGTCATATTTACAGTGAACTCAGGATCAGTGAGATCATAACCGATGTAGAATAGTTGTCTCTTGTAATCAGGTTCTTGCGCTCCTATCTTGAATTCTTTACAGATGACCAAATAATGGTTTTCCTCTTCGTAATCATCATAGTCAAAGGATCCTACATTAAGATGTGTTTGAGAACTCTCTTGGTTTTGAGTGAGAACAGATATCTTGTGGGTTTTCGTAAACGTGTTATTGCCATCATTGAATCGTTTTCCGAGATTGTAGAGTTGATCTGTCGTTTTTTGTTCTAGAAAACCCGTGTTTTTCACGATACGACACAAGGCAGAAGTTTCTGATTGGAGCGTGAGGTTGAATGGAATATGATCATTGACTGCAATGTGTTGTTGTTCAGGAATTTCAATATCATCATTTTTGGGTTCTTTGACCCATATCTTCATAGGTGTTGGCTTGACATCTATTCCAAAAAAATCAACGTTCAGGTTATCATCCTGATCACTAGCGACTATTTGAAGAACATATTTACCGAATAATGAACCTTGAGTATCGAGTGAGAAGTTGAACTTGTTCCTATCATCATTATGAGAGTAGGTTATAGGTACTTTCTCACCATGATTGTTGACTAGAGAATAATCCTTGATAGTGATTGGTGCGTCTTGAAGATTGTATGAAGCTTTGATTACTGGTCGGGACTTGTTTGTCTCTACAAAAGTGATATCGTCAAAATCTAATTCTGCTGAAGAGAGAGGGAGTGTGAGAACTAACAGTATGAGTGATAACAGAAATATTGTTTTAGTGACATGCATAAATCAATCCCCAACCTCTTTTTATTGAACTTCAGATGACTGTAAATATTGGTCGTGTGAAATTCGTGTCGATCACTTTCAAGTTCTTCCTATGAAGATCTCCTTCATTTCCTCCATTATCAATACCGTAGAAGTATAACTTCTTATTCGTATCTGTAGTGAAATCCAAAGTATCTTCAAAGTATGGTTCTCCATGAGTGCTTAATAGTTCTCCGTTTTCACAATCTTCTTCTGGATTGAAGTCCGTAAGGTCAAGAATTGAACTATCACTATAACAATAATGGATTTCTTTACAGCCGAAAGTTGTTCCTGGAAGTTGCCCATTGGAATCATCGCAGAATATTTTAATGGATCGTTCTGATGCTCGTGGAGTAGCATCATTTCCTGTTTCGTGGAATAATTCATAATCATTGTTTTTCAAGTAAAAAAGTTGTGTTTCTGGACCAGTCACATCTATGGAGAAAAATATCATATCCGAGAGCAAACCTTCTGTGAGTGTCCTGTTCGTATAATTGCACGCAGTGTAATAGGAGTAGACTCCTTCAACATTTTGCGGTGCGAGATCATTGACGAACTCAGTGAATAATTTCACATGATATGTGCTTTGATTTGTGGGTGCGAAGCTGTAGCGTGATTGATCATAAGTAGGATTCTCAGGATCGAATCTGCAGTTCGCTTCATCCAGTGTGTGGAGTGAAAGAAGAATATCTTCTATTTGGTCTGCATTGTACACCTTCCATTTCGGTTGAGCTCTTGATATGGAGACATCTCCTTCAACCCATAATGGTATTGACATTCTTGCCCTGTTCTTATACTCATCTTCACAGACTATGGTGAAGTTATAGAAATTATCAGGCACGAACCGATAGTTCGCTTCAAACGTATCATTGACTCGTTCCATATCATCAGGTCCATAAGTGAGTTCTTCTCCTGAAGACGATATATATGTCATCTCGTAATGACAGTGTGCCTGTTCTGAAGTTTTGAAATTGATAGTGACGTTGCTAAGATAAATGTCGTGAAGTCTGAATGTTGATATATTGAGATCTTCTTCTCGATCAAAATATATTTCCGGAGCAGTGCTATCGATAAATAGTTCTGTTGAATTGATTACTTCAATATTTTTCGCAGGATCCATGGAGAAATATTTGAGCTTATGAACTCCATGAGCTATTGATTTATCTTGATATGCTGGTTGTATCATATCCGTCAATAGAGTTGTAGGATATACTCCGCATCCTTGTTCTTTACAATTATTCGCCGTTCTAATGCATTCTTGATCATTCATGTTATTGCAGGTAAAATCATAGCACTCTGCAGGACATTCTTGTTCTGATAATATTGAGAAGTACGTTGTGGACTCATCTGCTGCCCAAGTATCGTCATCGACACTGAAGGTGAGATTCGCCAACTCATTGATACCGTAAGTGGGAAGTCCTAGGTAGTTCTGATTTTGCGGTGGTTTTCGTAATATGAGCATAGTATTTGGTGGAGTTACATCCTGTAAGCATCGAAGATCTGAAGAATATGCTGTGGAGTAACAATCACCTTGCGTAAAACCTGACCACGATAATGAGTCGTTATATCGGTTATCAGAATTCTTGTGACAACCACTGAAATCAGGTTCATCTTCACTTTCCGACCATGCGCATCTACCGAACCCATACCTGTCTTGTGATGCGAACATCAACTCATTAGTTCCATATAGAGGAGTCATTCCTTCATAGGTCACATCAATAGATGTATTTGCTGAATCGTTGATACAATCCTTCTCATTTTGATAGAGATGGCAAGCCATATCTTTCTTGTTGATGCAAGTCGGTATTAGTTCATCATCATAACGTTCGTTTTGGTACGATATCCCTAGAAGTGATACGAGTATATTCTCTTCTGATTGATCAATAGTATTTTTTGAAGGTTCTCGATAATAACAGTTCCCATAGTTGTTCTCACAAATATGTTCATTGCAGAATCCTAGCGGAGAATCAGCATCACATCGTCCGCACTCTTCATATTGCTCGTCGATTGGTTTGCACACACCAATCCCTGATTCTTCAGAATAAAAACTCCATTGGCAAGCACCATCCATCTTATTACAAGGATCGTTAGCGCAAGCTTGTTCTGATTTATAATCATAACAAGAATCTACTTTCATACATTGATCGAAGTAGTCAAATGATGTTCGTGACGTGTCATAATAACAAAGACCTGCCCAGTTCGTCGAGAATTGTTCTGGAGTTGGATTGATGAACTTGTTACATGATACTTTTTTTTCTTGATCATTATCGTTTGTATATGTTATTCTTTTTCCCGGCACTGAACTGTATAGACCGAACATACCATTGCAGGTGCTGCAGTTGAGCGGTGCTTTGCACATTGCTCCTAATTTCTCGCCACCTCCATCGTTAAGAGGATCATATTCTGTTTCGACACAGACTTCTCCTTGCTCGCAAGTCACTGCCACTTCATAACTATGATTGGTAAATGAGATTGGTTCTCTCCCGTACCCTTTGAATTCTTTTATAAGACATCCTGTTGGTGCGTATTCACCATCATCGTGTTCTTCGCAGTTATACCCTGGTGGGTGTTCTTCCATGCAATACTCTTCTCCGGAGTTGAAACAAGGAAGCGAGCCTTCTTCATACGCACAGCTTGTGCTTCCATCTCGTTGGATAGCACAGACATTGTAGCAATAGGATGTTTTTGGTTCAAGAATTCCTTCAACCAAATATTGGAATTGTCCTTTCGGCACTTCGATTTTCTGGCGAGTATCTCCTTGGCATTCTTGTGAGCGTGCATTTTCTTCGCAATAGACCACTTGATATGCGAGAATCTCATCTTCACAAGTTCCGTTGAACCTCCATGTGAGTTCTACATCTGTTGATTGATCGAAATATCTGATTCCTGGATAGTGATCTGGCGCTAAGACAGTAGTATTGTACAAGTCGAAGATGTTTCTCGTTGTTGAAAAGTCCACACTATCGTTGACTGGAAGAAATACTGGTTTTTGTCCCTCGCACTCGTTGCCGCACAGTGGTTCTCCTTCACAGAGTGATTCGCATTCTTCCATAGCGCATTCTTCTTTCCGGTCACAGTAGAAACCACAAACAGGCGTGCATGAATCATAATTATAATTGCATGTATCCGTGCAGGTTATCAGTTCATCATCGCTGTATCCTTCTCCAAGAATATCTTTGCATGTGACTTGAGTGACAGTATCACCATCAGGTAATTTGAAGATCTCACTTCCTTCTTGTGTTGCAGGATCACAGAATTCACCTTCTTCAAGTTCCCCATTGCCGCAGTTGGGCATAACTACTGTTCCTTCGCAGAGTCTCCAGTTTTCCGGTTTTCCTGATGATCTGTCGCATTCATTGAGGTCTATCACCGATCTTCTCTGCATGTATTGACCATCGAATCCTTGGCTGAAGTATGGTTTGCATTCGCCCCACTCTCCGATTTCCCAGTCAGGCATACAATAATCAGGATTTTGTTGACAACTGCTCATCGTGAAGTTCAGTTCAGTATCTTCTGTTAATTCCACGTTCTCAATATTATCCTCGCATGTTAATTCGTGAGTTGATGATGTCATTGCCAAGAATTTATTCTCTCCGTTCTGAACTCCAGGTACTGAGCTTAAGTTATAGAAACCTTCTGCATCCGTCTTCGCTTCCACAATCACGTCATCTCCTTGATCGAGGGCGAATACGGAAATGTTGGCAAGAGGATCACTATCTGCTGCACTAAAGACATATCCTGAAACAACATGGTAGAGATCTGATTCTTCGATAAGAACTTGTTGATTGCCATCACATTCATTCTTACATGAAATGGTGCAATTAGTTTCATCTGTAACTCCTACATCAAAACCTTTTTCAGTGCAGTACGTTGTTGAAACAAGGTGTTCATAACCACTTGGTGCGCCAAAACGCAGAACTTCATAATCGTCAGAACAATCGCAACAACAAGAAGTCCTTTCAAGTGTTTCCTTATCCTCTCTCAAGTCTCCTTCCACTAACTCGTGCATCGGCGGACAGCTATTACTTTGAGGGTATGATAGTGTCTGTTGTGTGCCTGACACTCCATCAATATCGATGTATGATGGAACGCAGATGTCTGCTGTAACAATTGTTGAGAATAGAACGAATACTAGTGTTAAGAGCCCTAGAGATATGAATAATTGTTTTTTCACCACACGACACACCTTTATTAACTGTACAGTGGAGGCAACTTACCCTCATAGATGCCTCGATTATGGTAATTTAACCACAACCTCTTTATAAATGTTTTGACCTTTTATTGGTCAATCCAACGAGAACCGAAGATAGGATCTTTCTCGCACTTGAAAAGGTCAGAACCGACAGTTATCGAAGATCCATACTCATAGGGAGTGCAGTAACCAAGATCACTCGTTTCTCCACAGCAATGGATCTTACCTTCTGAAGCTAATAAGTCCGCATTAGTGATATCGTTATCGATTCGACCTTCAGTGTACACCTTGCCATCATAACATACTTTTTCCTCTTCTTCTGATGTGAAAATCTGGCCGTCTTTATAGCAGCAAGATGGTGTAGAAATAAATGAAGGGTATGCTGTCAATTTATGGAACGAACCATCTTTATAGATTGCACTAAGTGATTTGAAATATGCATCCACTTCACGATCTTCAGAAACAGTATCACCGACATTCCCTACAGTGGCGCAGTAGCAAGCTCCTTTTGAAGAACTGGGTCTGTTAGCATCACAGGAGCTGTCACAAGAAGTCTTCCCAGACGTATCTATACAGACCTCGTACGTCTTACCATCAACGAAGAGTTTGCTTGCAGGAATATCTTCACATTCAGAATCGCCATCTGAACCGCAAGCACAGAATTCATAATTATAATATCCGCACGCGCCATCTGCACATATCGCTTGACAAGTGAATGGACCTTTTCCATGCGATGATATTTCAATAGAAGCATCATCTGCATCAATACTCAAACCATTTTCTGGTTGTGCACAATACCCTTCTTCTATCAATTGAGCGTCGTCGTTATCTAGATTAAAATACGAAAAATCGTCATAATTATCAGCAGTCACTGCCAACACATCCTTCTCATAATTGCTTTTTCCGGTGAAGTTTGCGCACACGAGCCCCCCATTGAGGTCTTGTCCTGCTTTTCGTTGGGTGAACGGTTCATCATTACCTTCCATTCCAGGTCCTTGGCATCGCGCAACAGGATCCTTTGCTCCAAGCAAGTCAGAAGCATCATTCTCAAGATCATTACACTCATCAATAACATTCCAGTCGACATCGAGCTCTCCCGCGCACATCTTACCACTTGATCCACTGCACTTGTGCTTGTATGAGACTTCATAGATATTGTTGATATCGTCAGCATCGAGATTTTCAGCATTTTCAGGGAAGCCCGACATATAAAGATCTGAAAGAGCATCACCATATATATTATCGTAGCGCTCGTACGTGTATGGTTTCAACTGTCCGTCTCCAATATCAAGCCATGCACCGGCGAGATACGCGTACGGTTCTGACAGGTCAAGAGAAGGATAGGTCGTGTTGAAGGTTTTTTCAAAACATACAGTCTTATCATCTATCCATGTCCCTCCTGTGATATTTGGAGCTTCTTGGGTAAGATCGAACGGCTTACAGCACACGTGAGGCACTTGATATGGATCATCATCCTCGAACTCCCAGTAATACTCGATCTCACGAGCCTCATCAGCCTCAATATCCGGAATCCTATAATACTCTTGTGAGAATGAACTATGATCTTCATCTTCTTCTGGAATGAAAAAACCATGAGGCAGGCACTGCGTGACGTTGATGAAGTCTGAAACTGGAGAGCTTGTCGCTTTTATCCCCATATCATTCTGTTCTACGATCAGACTGATCTCATGACGCAAGGATTGATGATCATCGAGTGCATCCTTTGTGAAATTGAACAGACTCATATTCGAGAATGAAGCAGGTTTATCTTCAATGAGCACATAACCTTCGCTCGTGTTTTTGATGAATCCTTCAGTTTTATCTCTGAAGATATAATTATCTATCTCTCCATCGAGAAGGTTTGAAGCATTGGATGCTGTACCGTTGAAAAGATAAAGGTCCTCTACTGAAGCAAAGCTATTATTGACATCGTCATAGAAGTTCGCCATCTTGAGAAGTGCTCGTGGAAGGTCAAAGATGATGAGCTTGATGATCTGGAAATCCTTACGACCATGCTCGTCTTCCACCACGAGCGTGACCTCGTGATAACCCGTATCATTGATGTTGCTCTGATAACTTGCCATCCTCCCTGTTTTTTGGAAGAGAATTGAATTTGACCAATTGAGAGGTTTTGCATCTTCTTGAAGAGTATAACAGTCAGATTCATGATAAGTTTCAAGAGAACAATCATTGGTTTCTTGACAACAAGTATAATTCAGTATTTCATCATACTCTTCTTTCCAGCCCTTATAGATATATGTCACATTATCATAATCCGGATCAATCGCTTCGGGATCAAATGTTATGGTTGAGTTCGTGAAGAATTGGTAATCGAGTTCCACCCCATCATATTCGCTTGTGACGAGTTCGTCATTGAGATAATTAAGTACTGGTTTTCTGTTCTGGATGGCGAAGGTCATCGAGAATGGTTTCCTGTCAAGAAGCGATCCCCTATCTGTAAGTGTGATGATATCATCAAGCACTCCTCGTGACGAGCAGTCAGCGCATGCTTGAGTATCATAATCAAGTTCAAATGTAGAGTGAAAATACCTGTTCGTCGTCTCATTTGAGACATTCCAGTCCTTCATGAGATCGAATGATGGTTGCCTCACCATCTTCGTGAAGAGATCGAAGAGGTAAGCATAGAGTGTTTTTATGTTAACATCGAATTCTTTCTGGAACGCTACTTCATGATTGTAAGTGTTACCGTTTGAGAGAATGACATCAAAGGGGTAATGGACTTTCATGAGAAGTCCATTGGGATCCTGTAAGATACTTTCTGCCTTGATAGCTTCCTTATCGACAGTAATGTTGCCTACTCGTTTCGTGAAAATAGTCATATCAACACAGTTCCCTATATTATTTTCAACATACGTTTCAAGTTGTCGCTGCATTGATGTGGGATCATCCTTGTTATCGTAATACTGCCATCTGCACGGATCTGTTTGTTCTAAAGGATCGTAAGTATCATCCTCTTCGTAGGGCTTGTTGCTTCCGTTGAAATAACATAGTTTAGGGATAAGATTCGCACCGAGATAACCGCTGAAGCGATATTTCGGATTAGAACCCATACAACCTGGTGGTGTATCGAAGAAGAAATTCACATATAGTCGTTGATAATCTTTGAAATAAGTATTCTTGACAGGATAATAACTAGTATTTTCATCATCCAGATCGACTGGGACTGGAGAATAATATAATGCTGAGTGACATTCGATAAATTCTTTGATTGCATATGAAACGTTTCTTCTGTCAATGAAAGTCTGTTCCTCACCATTACTGTTATACGACGTGTATTCATGATCGTAAGGGAGGTAATGCACTCCTTTAATCGATGGTTCACTTGAAGGGTCAGGCGTCAGTCCTCCCTGGCTTTCATAGATCACTCCCCCTTGTTCTCCGAGCAGAGTCAGACCATCTGTAGTCACAGTGTCCATACAGCTTGTCACATAGTGATTGATAGAATAGAGTTGGACAAAATCTTGTATGGAATCTTCAGCTTCTTGTTGGAGGCGCTGCTCTATGATCTTCTGTTGCGCTGACAGTAGCAGCATGACAACTAGAAGTATCACTATACCCAGTATGACAAAGATCGTCGCTTGTCCTTTTGTTCTCATTGCCCTGAGATAGTTTGGAGCGAACTATCTTTTTAAAGTTTTGTCTTGAGAAAAAAAACTAACCGCTAGTTCAGCGGAGTACGACACTGGCAAAACTCACCGTCGTGGTGAAATCATCATTGATTTCTCCAGAAAGATAGTACTGGTTGAGATCAATAGTATTAGGTTGGAAAAGCCTGAAAAATAATCGCAGTGCGCTGTATCCTGATATCGGTGCCATCGTCTCCTTGACTTGTTCAAAGAAGCATTCTTCATCATAGCTTTTGAGTGGCTGCAGTAGCTTCTTGTCGATTGCAGCGATATTCTCTTTGACTTCTTCTGTGAATGGTACGAAATGGAAGCTCCGTCCGTATGAAGTCATGTTCGAGACGAAGATGAATTTTGCCGTCTTGTTCTGATCGAGCAGCGTTTCCTTGATATCGACTGCTAGTTCTTTGACGTTGCTTTCAGTATTGAGAAATAGAGGAAGTATCTTCACTTTCTCTATAGTTGGTTTATTGATGAACTGCAAAAAAGGTAGTTGCACTTCAATGAGTGACTCCTTCTGGTGAAGCTTGTCATTGTGAAGTATATGTTTTTTCTCGACCAGTGCTCGTGCGAACTCCTGATCGACTCTCACTTCCCCGTATGGTGTCTGGAACGTCTCCATGGATAGACCTTCACCAGTGCTTTTTTGCGCTTGTCCGACGATGATATAGATATCCGGTCGTTCATTCTCTGCCAGAGCGCCGTAGCTCCATGCCATGCATGGTCCTGCCAATTCATAAGAAGCATGTGGACTGATGACTGCTTTGACGTCCTCAACGCTTGCTTTCGATTTCGAAAGTCCAGGGCTTCGTTTCATTGGTAGTGCACCAGGACCTTTCTCGTGGTTGAAGAGTTGTTCGAATGTCTTATCAAGCAGCGTAATGCCGTTTGGATAGTGCGTCTTGTTTGCTATTGGAGCTCTCATGATACTAATAACTACCTCTTATGTTGTTAATAAAAGTTTCGAAGAATGAAACAGTACAGTGATTATTCACTACAGCTTGAAAATACAAGCTCTCCCTTATTACAAGTCACATTACCTGAACCTTCACCATAATTTTCCGGCTTCCAGAAGTGACAACTGCTCTGGTTGAACTTGAAGACAGGATTGCCATCAGCATCTTTATCGCAAAGCTCGTTGATATTGACAACGCCATCACCAGTAGCGTCAGTGATCGGTTCTCCTCCTTTTGAAGCATCTATCCTGAACGCTGTCGTGAGTCGTCGCCAATCGAATGGTGGTTGGAAGGTCTTATAACGGGCTTCAGGGTTTACAATGGAGATGACTTGCTTGTTTTCACCAAGAAGATAACCTGCTTCCAGAGCACTATCATAATCAGTATATTGTTCTGCAAACTCATTCATCGGAGTTGCGAAATTACTGAATTCGATTGTATAGATATCTTTGAATCCTTGACCATCTTCAAGAATGATCTGATCCTCAACAAGACCTTGGATCATTTTATTATCTCGTCTTCCAACATAAAGTCGAGTCCATTCAACGGTCGAATTAGTAAATGATGGCATCAAGACATTGTTCGTGATGTATTCTTCACTCGTGTCTTCTGAGAACCATCCATCAAAGAGTCCGAGGAAACTCTTGAAGATGTGTTTCGTGTATTTGAGAATATTACCATCTTCCGGTTTGAAGAAACCATTGAAATTCTCATATGAGTCTGCATTACTATCAGTACCAAGTTCTGCAATGAAGAGTATCTTCAGTTTCGGATTGTATGCCATGACAATACCATCAACTTCATTATCGCAAGGTTCAAAGAAGCGATCTGAACTCACTTCTTCAGCCGTTTCTGGACAACGCTCTGAAAATTCTCCCCATTCGTCAGTTTCAAGATCTGTCATCATCGACAGATGTCCTGAGATGTTGATGAGGAAATTGCTGATGGACGTTCCTTTCAGGCTCAAGCCGATAAGTGCTCGTTCTTTACCATCATCATTGAGATAGCGAAGAGTGCAGAAATCGTTGATGAACGATGATCCTTCATCAAGCCCTACACCTGCAAGTTGTGTCTCGTTGTAAGGCACTCCTTGTGAGAAGTCCGAGCACCATATATCGTATGTATCGTACTGGTTTTGCTTATTATCATCGGTGAATGTCAGGTCATGCATCTTCGATGCGATGAATCGTGCTTTCGGCATCTCGTCGATATCCACCCACATGCCGTCCGGACCGCAGATGTGTGTTCCCGGCATCGAGAAGGATTCGTTGTATTTCGTGACTAACTCACCTTCAGAGGATGTTCCATTGAATGATAGATTGTAGTTCGAGAAGTAATTTTTCATGGGTTTCGTACAAGCAACGAAATCACCTTTATAGAACAAAAGAGAATTATATTCTGACTTCTTACCTTCACCAAGAGCGTATCCTACAGGCATATCGTTAGCTACAGGGACTCCTGCAAAGCAACCCGCATCTTCATCGGAATAGTATTCTCCACTTGATTGAGTGTCAGAAGACTCGGTTGAGTAATAAGGTTTTGTCGTATCATCACCGCAGCATCGCCTTCCAGTCCATGAATAGCTCGCTTGCGCATCACAGGCATACCAATACGCACCATAAGTAGTTCTATCCGCTTGCTCTTCAAATCCTTTATCGGAATCACCGTCAAGGTTTTTTACCCATCGTCCGAAGTCTCCGGCACAGTAATAATTCTCAGTGTTAGATGCAGTGGTGTCTTCGAGATAAAAATTATCAAGCACTATCGAGACTGCAGTTTCAACATTATTAGTGGTAATTTTAAATTTTTTCACATAATCCCAGCTGCTAGTGGCGTTACATTTATCTTTAAAGTCAGGTATTCTCACATGATGCCATCGCATAGAGTTATTACCGTTAGTAAAATATTGATTGATATTTTCAATTGTACATTCACTATCTCCTGAAGCTTCGATGACAAGATCTTCAATCACATTATGATTATATGCTATGTCAAAATGAAGAGTGTCAAACGAGCTGAAATCCCTTATTTCATTTAAGTCATTATTAGGAACAGTTATCGTAAGCGGGTTTCCTTTCTTAGCTTTGAAAGAACGGAACACATAATCAACAACCTCATCGTTCTCATTGTGTGTGTCGAAATTCTTGATAGTGTGAAGGATCCCTCCATTTCCATAGTACGCATAATCAGATGAATCCGCAAGTGATGATTGCTCTGCATTGTAACAAGTTGAATAGGAGTTGCAACACTCTGCAAATCTTGAATCACCACTATGATTGTAGGAGATGAATTGTTCAGGACTTGCCATTGAAGCAAGAGTTGCAAGTTTTTGCGTATTGTGTATTGGAGTCCATTTACCTCCTATACAGCAAGCACCATCATCATTTGTCTTGAAGTTGAAACTACTGCATGTATAGTCGCGTAGTCCTATAGGACCTGAAAACCAATCTCCATAATATTCATTTTGACAGAGATCCTTATTAATCTTATCAAGTGGTTTACAGACATTTTCAGGAGTGGGACTTGACATATCTGATACGTTAACAAGACAGCAAGCTACTGGTGATTCTTCATTATCATCAGCGACATCCTTAGAGATAATATACTCACCAACAGAACAGACAGGAGCATCTACTGAACAACCCACTCCAATGAATTCATCCTGATAAGTGATATCAGCACATTGCTGATCAAGATAAGGACTTTTCTGAAGACATCCTTTCAAGTTGAACATGCACGCGTCTTTTCGGACTCTCAATGATTGTTCTAATACTGGTTGATCTTGATCAACATCACATGATGTCAAGAATCGATAAGATTGACAGAATTGTTCTCTCTTACCTTCTCCATTGAGGTACTGTGCAAGATCAGTTCCTTTTACAGAACAAGAACCACATTCAGATTTCAACTGGTCAAAATCAAAATTTTCCGCGTTGAGCATTCCTATTTCTCCATCACGATCTTCTTTACAGCAGACTCCATCACTATTCCCGCAGTATTCGGAACTATTTACTACTGTAACTTTCTCAAACGGACTGTCAAGATCGTTATCGAAAAACGTGTTGAAACCGAGTGTTTCAAGAGCGTTAACACAGCTAAAACCTTCTTCTCCATCAGGATAATCAAAAGTATCATAATCAAATTCTGTGAAGTTATCTGCTGGAAGACCATGTGAACCATCTAGTTCTCCATTCGCTGAACTGTAGAACCATTGTTGACCATTACTGATGAACTGCACACCATTATATTCGTGGATTATGTATTTGTGATTTTCAGCATCCCACCATTTCCAGTCAGAACTGCCTTCATCATCCCAATACCAAACACCATCATCTTCAGAATAATCTTTATTACAGAAATACCTGTTATCACCAGCTACATATGCATAATCAGATGTCCAAAACCCATAAAAAGTGCAAGCGGTTTCATCACTACATTCATTTTTGGTTGTTAAACTGGAGCAATCGACATCATCTATCTCTCCTTTACAAGCAGGATTCTCATAATCCCAATCGCAATAATCGGAATAGTAATAATCAGAACAAGAGAATGATCCAGAACAACCCGTAGTTTTTAGAAAACAATCAGTAGGGCATTCACCGACCTCATTGGAACAGGGCTTTCTAGGATTATCAGGTTCATGACAAAAAGTAATTCTAGTGCAGTCACCCGGACAATACCCTTCCTTATCATAAAATGTTGAGCATTGGACGCTTCCGGTGGCTTCTCCTGTTCTTTGACAACCATAGTTCTCACAGTCTCCTTCTGGAACTTCAGCACATGAAGTGTATGTTTTCACACAACCTGACTCTGCATCATCGCCGCAACAACCATCTGAGAAATCACTTTCAGTATAGATATCTTGTGAAGTCAAACTATCCATATAACCTATATAATATTGGTTAAAAACCGCTTGGTTTGAGGTTTTTTCCCCTGTGACTTGCTGTGCGCAATACTCTTGAGGAGATTGTTGTTCCCAACCATCTTGTGTGCAGACCAAATCTCCATAGACATAACCTAGATCTTCTTGGTCATCACCACAACACGTTCTTTCTGTAGGAACTACACCAACCAAGGATTCGTTCCAAGGATTTGGATTTGAGGTTGCTGCATAACAATAGTCTTTGACAGTATCTGTTAATTCGGAATATTCCGTTATAATCTCTTCCTCAGATAAAAGCCGGTATTTTATTTCATACTTTGATGTCTCAAGATAATTATTATTATCGAGATGATTTCCATCTGAAGTGGATAATAATTCGTCTGCTAAATTTACCGAAACTCGTTTTTCCTCATTGGTATTTGAGCTTCTATCATGTTCACTTCCTCTTTGAACAGCAACAAGTGTAATATAATAAATACCTTTATCTAAAGACTGGCTGGATGAACGGGCAACATCACCATATCCCCAATCAGAATTTGTCCATCCTTTTTGCGAATGATAATAATTTTGAACAGGAACAAAATCCACATGATCAGTCAATAATGGTGTTCTTGTAGATGTGTTAAACGGGTGAATAGTCAGATGAGCATATCCTCTGACATTATCTTTTCGTCTACCATTTCTAAGATTGACATACAGTTTAGCACCATCATCAGTAACATAAAGGTAACCACCTAATAAGATACCCATACTTCTTCTATCAGTCATTCTTAATTGAGAACTCCCCCAACAACGGCTTGAAGAACTTGTAGAAATGGATTTTTGAGTCACAAATCCGGTGTAAGGCGTTTCAAATCTCGAATAAAGCTCTTCAGGATCCTCATCACAAAGTCTATTCATAGCTAAATCATCTGCATCATGACATAAATCGTAAGTGATAGGATGTAGTTCTTTTTCACTCGCTGTGTTTATAATAAAAAATTGTTCAGAAGATGAGTCTTCAGAACAAACAGGAAAATCAGAGTACTCAGGTTCATCCTTAGACCATGCATTCACACCAGTCATTTCATCCATTGAGAAACGGTCTGAAGCAATTGCACTCACAACTCCACTTGCTATCATCATCATTGAAATCAGAACTAGAAATATCGTTATGACTTTGAAATATTGCCCGAATTCTGCCACTACCCTCACACACCAGTATGCTTCAAACTATAGTTATTATAAAAATAGGCAGCACCATCATATTTAAAGCTTTCGAGAACCATCACCAACACTCACTCTTTAGTACTCACTCAAGAACTCGCTTCAACGCATCAACATCCACTCTTGAACGCATCTCTTCTGGACACCTCGCCATCGACACGATCTCATAATGTACATTCTTCTTGACCGCCATCTTCTGGTTCTGCCATATCCGCCCGAGCACTTGCACCATCCGCTTGAACCCAAAACCATGACAACCAGAACGTTGCTTCGCAGAACGCTGCTCACTGTCCACAGAACGCTGACACGCTGCGCCCTGCACCCTGTACCCTGAAAACAGACCTGAGATCCCGACAACAAGATTAATTCCTTTCTCTTTACAAGCAGCCAGTGTTACGTGACTCACTCCTGATCTCCGTTGGTGGGTGAAATCCTTCTCCTTCTCATATTCATTGTCACAGAGGAGAGTCACACCTTTTGGAACTTGTGAAAACATAGTGCCTAACAAAGCAACCTCTTCGAAACGCTCTATCCACCTCGGCACCTTGTTTGACGTCAACAAGACCCCTGACTTTACAGCAACACCTTCAATTGCTGCACTAGTATCAGAACCACTCATTATTGTTTTTGCGTCCTTCTCTTCATAGAGAATGAGCAGTTCCTTCCAGCCGAGTCGCTTCGCTTCTGCAACGAACTCTTTTTCCGTGCCAGGGCGTGCAATAACAATATCTCGTTTCATATAATATAGAGTGAACCTCCCATATTTATAAAACACGCGCTCTTTCCATTCTACAAATGACTCTCCAACGACTCCAGAAACTCATCGCCGCTTCAGGGTATTGTTCCAGACGCAAAGCTGAAGAACTCATCAAGCAAGGTGTTGTATCTGTGAATGGTATCAATGTCACTATAGGTGACAAGGCCGATCCTGTCCAGGACACGATCACCGTCCATGGTGAACCGATCACGTTTGAGAAAAAAGAGTATTATATGCTTCACAAGCCTCTTGATTATATCACTACTTCTTCTGACATGTACGATCGTAAGATCGTCACTGAGCTTGTTGATACGAAAGCCCGTGTCTTTCCAGTCGGTCGTCTTGATCGTGACGCTACAGGACTTCTTCTCATGACTAACGATGGTGATTTCGCTAATAAAATCATGCATCCTAGCCGTGAAGTCCAGAAGACCTACATAGCTATTCTCACAGAACAATTCGATAAATCGGATCTTGATAAACTACTCAAAGGCATTAAGATAGAAAAACAGAATGTCAAGGCCGATCAGGCTATTATGCTAGAGAACAATACGGTCGCTCTCACCGTTCATGTGGGCATCAACAAGGTTGTCAAGCGATTGTTCAAAGGAATAGGGTATTATGTCAAGCACCTGCACCGAACACACATCGGTTCTTTGGCTCTTGACATCCCTGCTGGTGAGTATCGACCATTAACAGGGGAAGACAGGAAACTCATCTTCACACCTCATGAATTGGGTCTAGAAACCTTCAACGGATAAAAGCGACTGCCAAACCCTGCACAGGCGACATACCCATCTTTTGTTCACTGCAAAGCAGATCTGACATCTGCTGCGATCCTGCATGTCTTGCAGACTTTTTCGTTTGATGCCTGACCGCATCGTTCGCATGGTGTTATCTGTTCATCCTTATGCTCTCCTTCAGGCAATCGTCCTTTGAGTTTCACATAACTTTCTATAATAGTTCTCTTCGTGCCCTGATGGTCGCTTTCATAACGGTTCAGCTTATCACGCAGTGCTGCCCGGTATGAGACTGTAGCATAAGGGCATTCTGAAAACTGCGTTCGTATTCCCCGAAGCAACGTGTAAGTCAATACTTGTTTTTCCGTGAGCAAGTATAGTGGTTTTATTTTCTTGACAAACCACGTGCTCGGCTCGGTCTTCGGTCCTAATCGCGGGAAGAGATCAATATTCGCCCTGAAGAGGTTGATCATGATCGTCTGTGACTCGTCATCTAGATTATGACCTGTAGCGAGGATATCATAATTTGCAGCGTGCTTATTGAGAAGATATCGGCGTAGCGTGCCACAAGCAGTGCAAGGATGAAATTTTCCAGTAGCGACAGCTTCATCAAGCGTGAACCCGAACTCCTTTTCAAAAGACACTTCAGTGTATGAAATATCATTATCGTTGCAGAATTTCTTGAGATCCTCAATAGAATGCTCCCTATAGCTAGCAATACCTTCATTGATAAACAGTCCTTTCACGCGATATCCTAAGCGTGAGAGTACATCTAGTGTGGTAAGCGAATCCTTGCCACCACTTACAGCTACAACTATAGTCTCATTATTTTCGATGAGATTCCACTGATCTATAGTCTGTTTAACAGTCTCTAGAACAAACTCTTCGAAGTGGTTCTTGCAGAGTGCAGGACTGCTTGACACTGCCTTTTTTTCACATTTTTCGCATTTCATCGTGAAGTATCCTAGCCGCCGCTGATAACAGAAAGTAACTCTATAACATCATTATCTTCAAGTAGTTCATCTTCTGTCACAAGTTCTCCATTCCTTATGATCAGCACATCCTCACTAGCGACATCAAGTTTCTTGAGAAGATCTGAAGCCTCACCGGTAAACTGCAAGGATACTGTCTTTTTCGGTCTCTCTATAATGACGTTCATGGAATTGATTGAAATGATACTCTTCTTTTAAACTTTGTTAACATGTTTCCATGAAAAAAAGGTTTATAAAGAGTATTGTTCTGTCAGATGGATAAACACCATGGTACTTGAATCCTTATCAAATCCGTTCAAAGCGGAGCGTCATCCTAGCAAGCTCATCCTGCTCGGATTCTTCTACACATCTATAGCTATTATTCTTGCTTTGTGGGTGTTTGCCCAGCAAGCTAGTCTTGTCTTCATCTTCTTCGCTGTCATGAGTGCTATCCCTTTGATGTTCAACATCATCAAGGATGAGGAGAAAAAGGATGTGAGTGACTTTCACGAAGTTGCTCTTCTCAAAGAGCATTCTAAAGCGCTTCGAGCCTTCATGAACTTGTTCATAGGAATGACATTGGCTGTTGCCGCGTGGTATGTATTTATTCCGGCTGCTATTTTTCTCACGACAATCAGTGCTCTCTTTGTCTTTTTTGACATTGAAGATCTCAAGAAACGATTAGGTGATCATCATAAATGGTTCAAACGTAACGCGACAGTTCTCCTGCTTATCATCGCTATCGTGCTCGGTATGGGTTTGGGCTTGGCTAGTGTCGAAGGGTATGCTCAGACAAGTCATTTCAAGCTTTTTTCCGTCCAGATCGATACGATCAACCAGATCAATGGGCGTGTGACTGGTCTTGCCGCGGGTGTTGAAGAAACAACTATGATTGATGATTTCTCCCGTATTTTTTTCAATAACATGAAAGTGCTCACTTTTTGTATTCTCTTCTCATTCCTCTACGGCGCTGGTGCCATTTTCATTCTCGCATGGAACGCTTCGGTCATCGGCACCGCTATCGGTAATTACATCAGGACTAACCTGGCCACCCTTGCTAATCAGGTCGGTCTGGAAAAAGTTGCCGGTTATTTGAGTGTTGTTTCTATCGGCCTTTTCAAGTACGTTATTCACGGTGTTCCTGAAATCCTCGCTTATTTCATCGCAGCTCTCGCTGGAGGTATTATCTCTATCGGCGTTATCCGTCATGATTTCAAAGGTCGTAAGTTCGAGCACATTATTCTTGATGCTGCAGATCTCGTTCTTTTAAGCATTGCAGTTCTCTTTATCGCTGCTGTGCTTGAAGTATGGATTACACCATTATTATTTTGAAATCTAGAGAAAAAGCTTGTTCCTAAAAATCATTCCAACAGTTTTATTTTTCCTGGTCGAATCTCATATACTTCTCCCATCGTGATGAGAGTGTGCACCACTTCCTCTGCTTGTCCGCCGAAATATACTATGATATCATCAACATCGCATCCTGCTCCATCATCTTTTTTCCTGACAAAATCAACAATATCATCTCCTGTAAGTCCTTGACCGGATACAGGTTGTTCTTCAGCTTCTTCCTCAGTTCTACTTTCTTGTTCCCTATTCTTCTCTTGTTGAGTTATAGGGTCTTGAGAAGAAGTTATCTTTTGTAATTGTTTCTTTCGTAGCGTGAGCCAAGCAGGATTCTCTTTCACTTGATCAGCATTGATGATTTCACTAGCAATAAAAAACGACTCTCCATTCTTTCTCGGTCGTCCGATGACAAGGACAGGATCGCCAACTGAGAGATTGGCAGTTTTTTTCTGTTGATTGAAATCAGTGACAGCTATTGTCGCAGTCCCATCATCAAGCATGAAAGAATAAAGCTCAGGTTTATCGACAACTACTCCCATAATATTCACTCGTGAAAGTTTTCGGCCATGAGCATTGACATAGTTTGGCTTCCATCCATCTTGAACAACATATTCTCCATTAAGTAGTTCATCTACTGAGCAGATGTAGGCAGTCTCCCGTTCATAAGATGGTGTTGTAGTTGACATGGTTTTCTTAACTCATCTTTGATATGAATCCGTGCTTCGGCTTATAGATATCTCCTGATCGGTGAAGTTTTTCAAGCATTTCCTCAACTTTAGTCTCTTCCATTCCTTTCTGCTCGCATTCCTTGATGATCTCTTCTTCAGGAATCACTTTACCGAGTTCTTTCTCAAGTGTGCTGATAGATTCCTTGACAATACTGATATGGTTCCGTTGTGATGCAGTAACTCCTGTTGTAATTCTATCTATATCAAGTTTTCCTGTATCAGGATCCATCCCTATCTGGCTGAGTGTGAAGTGTAATAGTTCAATAGCTTTTTTTGCATCATCTTTAGTTGCCTTCTTGGAGAGTCTTGTCTTCGCGCTCGCTTCAGTTATCCTTACGAGTGCCTCGAGTTGCCTTGCTGTAATCGGTACTGACTTTATACCGCCTTCTCCTTCTTTACTACCCATATTTCTTATCTTGACGTAATAATTTCTTATTTCCTCAAGTGCTTCATCTTCCAGATGCGGTTTGATATGTTGCTTTGCATAAGCGATATATTTCTTTATGAAATCAGTTTTGAGTTCTACATTATCTGCTCTTGAAGTATCTTGATGGAGTCTCAAAATGAATTCAGCAATATTTCCATCCTTTTCCCTATCTGGAAGATCCCTTACTGGAAAGATAAGATCGAACCTGCTGATGAGTGCTGGTGGCAAGTTAATCTGTTTTCCGAGCATTTCATACGGATCGAATCGTCCGAACTTAGGGTTAGCTGCTGCAAGTACTGTCGTTTCGCTTCGCAGTGTCGCTTGGATGTTCGCTTTACTGACTGTGATTGTCTGTTGTTCGAGTGCCTCGTGCATCGCGCTCCGGTCCTCGTCAGTCATCTTGTCTAACTCATCTATGCACGCGATTCCTTGGTTCGCAAGCACGAGCGCTCCTGCTTCTAGCGCCCATCCACCAAGAAATTCATCTTTGACTACTGACGCTGTCAATCCCGCTCCACTCGCTCCCTTACCTGAAACGAACCGTGCCTTTGGTGCAATCACAGATACTCGTTTGAGAAGCTGACTCTTTGCAGCGCCCGGATCACCGATGAGGAGAACGTGAATATCTCCTCTTGTGCTCACACCATCGCTTCGTTTCTTTTGGATTCCTGCCATCATTTGGAGCACGAGCGCTTCTTTGACTCGTTCGTAACCATAGATTGTTGGTGCGAAACTCTTGACAAGTTTCTTGAATGCTTGTCCTGTTTTTGCGAATTCCCTGAATTCTCTTTCTTCTTCCTCTGTGACTTGTATTGAAGAGAATTCTTCTTGGACTGGATGTATATAATTTCCTTCGATCATGAGATCGAATTCCACTGATTTTCCACCTGAACGTAAAGAAATAGGGATTTCGTTGACTACTCCCGTTATGATTATCTTGCTTCCAGGATTTGTTTTCTTCTCACTGATAGGACTTACCAAGTCATGTCGGAGAAGCAAGTTGAAGCGTTTAGGTTGTTCGCCTCCTTCAAGATTCTCTGAAGGTTCTTCAATAACCAATTTCTGTACATCAACGAGTTTCTTGTCAAGAAGTCTGAAACCTCCTTTTCGTCCACATCCGCATTGTCCTGGTTCCTTGAACTTCTGTTCTACCTGCACGACATTAATGATATTACCGCAACTCGGACATTCGAATTTCGCATTTGTCACATGCGGTCTGACATCTCCTTTCTGTCTGACCACTGCTTCTAATTGGAGGAACTTTCCTATGTGTTTGCTCCGGATGTTTCTGATGATGATATGTTGAGAGAATGGCAGGTTGTGGAATCGGACGTTGAACTCAGTGACATCGCCTTGAAGATTAAGCTTCTCAATAGCGAGTTGCGCCGTCTTGAACATTTCTTCTGGTGCATCAAGAACTTTTTGGGCTAGATCCACATTATGTAATGCTAAATCGTTGAAGTCAACAGTAATGTACGAATCTCCTTTCTGGACTGCTTTGACCAGATTATCATAATAATACTGTTCAAAAAAGTCTTGGAGTATCTGTACTTGTTCTCCGATATCCATAATTCTCTCCTGTGTCTGATGTTGATGTTTATCTTTACATAGCTTCGTCTTATTATACCGAAAATCTTCCGGTGTAAAGGAGACGCAAAGCTACATATAAAATCAACTAATACCTATAAAAATATGCTGGTAGCTAGTGAGTTTCTATTCTCCCAGCTACCTTGGTGCACTCACTTGACTTTATTGAGTACATCAATAAGCATGTGGACTGCCTTATAGACATCTCTCTCCGATTTCGTTCCTGTACAAACGATTTTTCCATTGCTAAAAAGCAAGAATGTCGCTTGTGCCTTGTCGAGTTTGTAGACTAGACCTGGAAATTGCTCAGGTTCATACTCAGTATTATCCAGTTTCATAGCTAGCGTATTGAGATTGAGATCCATATTGATATTTCCTGACGCTACCATGTTCTGAATGTTGATTTCAGGCTTGATCGTGATGTTCACATTGATTTTCTTGAGTGTTTGCTTAATCTGTTCAAGTGATTTTTCCACATCCTCAAGACTCTTTGCTCCCGTACACACGACATTTCCAGAACTGAAAATCAAAGCTGACGTTCGTGGATCTCTGATCCTGATCACAAGTCCTGGGAATTGTTCAGGATTGTATTCTGTGTTAGAAAGCGTAGCCGCCATTTTCTCAAGCGGAATATCATGCCCGAGACTTGTTGAGACGACAATGTTGACGATTCCAATATCAAGTCCTTTCTTAAGCTCTTCTAGTGTTTCGCTCATCGCGATAACCCCCCTATATTTTACTTATTGCACGTTGATATGTTCCTGTAGAGTGTAATTACTGCCTGTTACCTCTTTATAAACTACACAAAACACCACTCCTTTATAAATCCTTCTTTTTTCATTTATAAATATTTAAAAACACAACATTTATAAGAAACAACAACCATTATTTCTTGTGGAAAAAGTCAAACAATGCATTGAATCGAAAGATAAGAATTATAAAATTCTGCTTATTTTTAAATCCCCTACCCGTTGATTTCTACTGTAAAAATAATCTATATATTCTACACATCACATTATATAAATAAAAACTTATTTTCTCAATACTTCCATTCGAGAATAATATAAGGGAATGAGTTCTCCGAGCTCGACTTTATGTCCTGCTCCTACAACGATCATCAACTTCTTTTCTGGATTGAGTTTGAGATACCGAGCAGCTCGTCGAGCCATGTAATGATTCCGTTCCTCAACAAGCACTTCATGCATCGTAGGAAATTGTTTCTTGAGAATTTTCATGAGTCGCTCGATCATTTGCTCTGGAGGTACTTTATCGAGTGGTAGTTTCATCCGTTTTTTTTTCGGCGTAAATGGTGCAGCCACGAGTTGTCCTATAAATCGGAACTTTTCCCTCCATGTCAGTTTCTTGAACAGCCGTCTTACTGTCACTTCAAGCGATCTATCGATCAATTTTATATCTAGATGATTGTTTTTCGCCAATTCCATCGCGTACTTCATCTCGCTTCCCGGCTCGACTCCCACCATCTTACCGAGGCGCTTCTGCACGCTTCGTGCTATGACTGTGAAGAGAAATCCTTTCAAACCTACTGCTTTGATAAGTTGTCTGGCGCTCGGTCGCTGTTGTTGTGGTGAAAGAAGCGCTTGCGCTCTCTTCGTATCGAGTTCTACTGCTATCGTATCAGGTCTGAAACTAAGAAATTCTTGCTTGATCTCCTCAAGTGAACTCTTTGCGATATGGCTTGTTCCTATAATGAGATATTTCTGCTCTTCTATCATTACAGTGAGATGAAAAGCGCTCGTCTCTTATAAACGTCACGGTAGAATAAGAGTATATGAAGATAATAAAATTGAAAAGAAGTAATCAGCATTACCTACTGACTGTTGAAACGGTAAGTTGTGGAAGATCCTCCCATGCTATATTGAATAGTGACTCGACCGCTTGTGAGAAAAATGGCGTATTCACCCACACCCCCACATCATAAGTCGGATGCACATCTTCGTCATGGAAAAGAAGGAATGATATCTCTTGACCATCTGCGATTGCGAAACGTGCCTTGATATTTTTCATTTGTCTTATATCAGCATATTGAGAGAGCAATTCAAGAATATCCTTATTAATATCATCACCTGGAATAGCGATACGAACACGAACTCCTCTATCATTCGCTTTCTTGAATGCTCGTGCGAGATAATCTGCTTTTCGTTCAAGACCTTGGTCTGTTGTCACGAGATCGAATGTCTCTTCAGCTTCCTTGAGCATGAGTTGCATCTGACTATATACTTTATCTCTTCCTTTGAATGATGCAGTGAGATCTGATGGTTCAACGAGATCGACACCATTATCATGTAGAGTTGAAAGTTCGCCTAGAATAGGTGAACTTTTGAGTTCTTCCAGACTTTCTGATTGTGATTTTGCCTCTTCATCCACTCGTTGCTTTACTCTCTCAATAACTTCTTGTGGAGATACCGCTATATATTTAATCGGTTTTCCTATTTTCATTACGATAAATCCTTTTTTTTCAAGGGATTCAAGAACATCATAGCTTCGTGATCGTGGAACGTTAGAAATATCAGAAAGTTCTCCTGCGCTTGCCACACCTCGTGAAAGAAGTGCTATCCAGATTTTTGCTTCATAACTGTTGAGTCCGAATACTTTCAATCGATCTATAAAATCTTTTTGCATTAGCATTGTGTCAACCCCATACTCTTATTCTTAGGAATGAAAAGTAATTTGTTTTACCACTAATAAAGAGAAAATAAAGACACTAATATAAATGTTTCTATTATATAACCATTGTATAGTGAAAACAAAATACATTTATTGCTTGTTTTATATGAGAATTGAATATCTACTCAAATATACTCTTTGGATACTATGCAACTCACACCTTTATTTCGAGTGGAAACTATTTTTTTATCAACATGTATAAAACAAAAATAAATATAGGATATTCTAATTCAAATAAATATAGTTCTAGAGTATGATAAATTCAGATGGCTTAACTATAGTATTACTGATCATCGAACATGAAACCATATAATTGGCTTAATATAATTAATGAAATATGAAAATGAATTCATATTGAGATTATGTTTTTTTTAACAACAATTATTCTTGACTTCAACAATAATCATAATAAAAAATATACATGAATAACATTCTGAATAAAAAAAATATTTTTTGTTTTAAACCATAAACAAACAATAATAATATGAAAATAATAAAACTACATTATGAATAAAATAAACGAATAATAAATATAATATTTATACTAAAACTAAATAAATAATAATATATTATTTTATTTCTATATAGAAATTAAATATATTATATATTAATTAATTTTAAAATAAATATAAAATATATAATAAAATAATAATAAATATATTATATGTTTTTTTATATTATATGAGATTTAACTTATTTTTTATTTTGATATGATTGCATTATTCAGAAAAATTATTTTTTATCAATTATATTTTAATTATCATTTTATTTCTTATGCTCTTGATTCTTATTTTCACATATTTTTTTATAATGATAGAATTCATATCTTATATTCTTCCTTATGATATTTTTTTCAGGATTTTTATTATTAATGTGAAGAACTGATCTTTTTTCTTCCAAAAGTAAATTCCATAAGAAATCAAGGTGTCACATCTATGTTCTTGAATACACTACATTCGTTCATTCACATTACAAACATTATTTCCATCTGCACTTATTATTTGTTTCATATGCTTCTTATGGAAACACTTATTAATAAAGTTCATTTCTTTATATTAATTAATTTTATGGGTGGTTTAGAAGATGGCTAAAAAGAGTTTGGATGGTTTTTTCGAGAAATATCTCACTCAAGATTCTTTATTTGAGAACAAGAAATCAATGCAGGCATCATATGTTCCTGAAGATATAGCTCATCGTGACGAGCAGATCAATCAGATAGCTAACATTCTAGCTCCAGCTCTTAAAATTGAGAAACCATCCAATATTTTCATTTATGGAAAGACAGGTACTGGAAAAACCTTATCCGTCCGTTACACGACAAATCACATGCTTGAAGTCGCCAAGCAAAATACTGTTCCTCTCAAAGTGTTTTACATCAACTGCAAACTCAAACGAGTAGTTGATACTGAATATCGTCTTATTGCTGAAATAGCTCGTTTCTTCGGAAAAACCATTCCTGCTACAGGCCTTCCTACTGATGAAGTCTATAATATATTCTATAAAGCACTTGAAGAACAAGAACAACTTCTCCTTCTTGTCCTTGATGAAGTGGATCACCTTGTGAAAAAGACCGGTGATGAAATAATCTATAACCTCACTCGTATTAATGCCGAACTCAAGAAATCACAACTTTCAATCATTGGTATAAGCAACGATCTCATGTTCGCAAATCATATTGATCCTCGAGTGAAAAGCTCCTTGAGTGAAGAAGAGATTCTCTTTCCACCATACAACGCTTTGCAGATTCAAGATATCTTACGCAATCGATCGGCTCTAGCATTCAAAGAAGGTGCTCTTGACGATGGTGTCATCCCTAAATGCGCTGCTTACGCTGCTCGTGAACATGGTGATGCACGGAGAGCTATTGATCTCCTTCGTGTAGCTGGTGAACTCGCTGATAGATCTCAAGCTGATTCTGTCAAGATAGAACATATTGATGAAGCTGAAGAGAAGATAGAACGTGAACGGATCGTTGATATCGTCAAGACCCAACCGAAACAATTCCAAGCAACACTCGCTTCTATATTCACATTATCAGATAAAGCAGGAACGAAATCAGTATTCACAGGTGATGTCTATGATGTGTACAAAGGAATCTGTCCTGCTTCAGGTCTTCGTCCTATCACACAACGTCGTCTCTCTGATATCATTGCAGAGCTTGATATGCTCGGTCTGATTAATGCTAAAGTGATCTCAAAAGGTCGTTTTGGTAGGACAAGAGAGATTTATCTGGCTATTCCTTCCTATCTTATCGAGAAAGTGAAAGACATACTCGCTAAAGAACTTGAGATCAAGTTATGATTACATAGAAATAGTGTCGTGACAATATGGATGTCTCATTGATTACTGACTATCTGGTCGAACAAGGAGAATTCGTCGATGAAGAACTAGTTGATAGACTAAAGCGTATTATCACTATAGAGGATCGTGAGATTCTTCGTGACAAGCTGGTTATTTTTTTCAAATCGAATTTTCCCGATCTCGACACATCATCATTTTTTTCTAAATACTTCTCTGATGTCAATAAGCGGACGAAAGTCTCTATTATCAAATCCTTTGAGAAGACTCCTAACAAACGTAATATTCAGGATTTCGTTGCTTATTTCAATATACGATTCAAAAATATCGAGCGTCTTCTCAAGAACCGCTCTGAACTCTCAGGATTAACTTCTATCAGTCGTGTGAAAAAGAAAAGTGAACGCGAGACAGTTGCTATCATAGGTATGGTCCTTGACAAGAACCAGACAAAAAATGGTCATATCATGCTTACTATGGAGGACCGCACAGGTGTTATCAAAGTTCTTATCAATAAGGATAATGGAGAACTCCTTCCTTTAGCAAAGGATATAGTTCTTGATGAAGTCATAGGAATTGTCGGAACGACAGGAGGAGATATTATATTCTCAGATAGTATCATCCACCCGGATATTCCCTTGAGTAAAGAACTCAAGAAATCACCTTATGATCATAATGCTATCTTTCTTGGTGATTTTCACTTCGGTTCTAAAGAATTCCTTGAAAAAGAATTCCATCGATTCCTCTTGTGGCTCAATGGAAAAGTAGGTTCCTTAGAGCAGCGTCGAGTTGCACAGAAGGTTCGATATGTTTTCATTTTGGGCGATCTCATTGAAGGGGTTGGTGTCTATCCCGGTCAAGAACATGATCTTTCAGTTCAGGATATAAAAGGACAATATGCTCTTGTCGCTAAATACTTCAAAAAAATACCTAGTCATATGAAAGTTATCATCTGTCCAGGTAACCATGATGTTGGTCGTCTTGCTGAACCGCAGCTTCCTATCACTAAGGAATATGCGCCTGATCTTTTGGAACTCCCTAATGTTATCATGGTTTCTAATCCTGCATATGTCTCAGTGGATGTTTCTGAAGAATTTTCAGGAATTGATGTGTTGATGTATCATGGAGGGTCTCTTATCTATTATTCTGATGCTATCCCTTCCATCCGTGCTAATGGCGGTCAGAAAATCGCTCACGATATCATGGCACAGCTTCTCAAGCGTCGTCATCTTGCTCCTTCTCACAGTTCGACGATGTATATTCCTGACTTGCAAGAGGATCCTCTTCTTATCGATCCCATCCCTGATATTTTCGCTACAGGTCACATTCATCGTGCTCAATTAAAAAATTATCGTAATGTCACTTGCATGAACACATCTTGTTGGACTGCAATTACTGAGGATCAGGAGAAACGAGGTTTGGAACCTCAACCTGCTCGTGTGATGGTTGTGTCTCTCAAGACTAGAGAAGTAAAATCACTTAATTTCAGCACATCAAAAGATGTCTCGTCAGTTGCTGAATATAAGCGTGTCAAGAGAGAAGAGAAAAAAAAAGAGAAGGATAAAATCTCATCCTCACAATCCACTTAGTGAGAAAAAAATGTTTGTCCGTGCTAAACTCGTCAAGGGAAAATCATATGGTTATCTTGTTGATAACAAATGGATCGATGGTAAAGTCAGGCAGAAAGTAAAAAAATACTTAGGACCTATCAAAGAACTTCCTGAATCAGATGATGCATATTCATATTTCGATCTTGACACATCTCTCTCTTCGCGTGCCTGTCTCCGTGATTGTATCGCTCGCGAATTTCTCAACAGAGGGTTTGTCCGTGATAAGAACAAGCTCAAGAAAGAAACTATCATTATTGATCTTGTGACTGGTCGGATTCGTTCAGGCAATAAGCAGATAGTCTTGTTTCTCAATGGTCGTTACTTGTATGATGGTCTGTTAGGTTATCTTCTCTCATTCAATGATCCCGAACCTGAAAAAGACGCCCCTGGAACTCGTCTGGCACAAGCGTTCAGCGATGCAGGAATAGGTATAGACAAATCAGTATTTATCCAATTATACAAAAAAATCTATTTCTCTTAGAATCTCTTTTTTACAAAACGTCCAACGAGAAGCCCTATCCCGAACACGATCATGAGCGCAAGACCTTTCACTGCCGTCGTGAAGATAATCATCCCGAGCAAGAACGAGAGGTTCGTTATCGCATAGATGGTATTGAACCCCTGTACAGAAAGTTTCGAATGAGAGACGATAATTCCAGCAATAGCGGTGAGGAGAATAATCACATCGTACTTGCCAACAAGAAGTCCCAGCAGGGCTCCGATAAGAAATCCTGTCAGGACACTATATTCAGTCAATTTCTTCCCTGCTTCAGGCAATCTCTTGAAAAAACCCATTATGGTTGTTTTGATACAGTAAATATTTATATAATTTGCTTGAAATTTGTATTGCATATGATTATTATCCGTATTTTCGGCTTCCTTGACTTTCTTATAGCACTACTTCTCTTTCTCACTCCTGATAACCTTGCTCCACAGCGTCTTCTCATCGGCGGTGCCTTGTTTCTCATTACCAAAGGTATCATCTACAAAGGCGACTTGCTCAGCACTGTCGATATGGTCATCGGTGGCTATTGCATCCTCGCCTTATTCCACCCGTTCTTGTTTTTGAGCTTTCTCGCCGGTGCGTACTTATTCATCAAGGGATTCTATTCGATAGTGATATGATTAGTGAATATTATGCGCCGTGAGCAGCACCTATATTTTTTTTTATAATTTACCAAAAAAATGTTTGCCGAGAAACTTCGAGAATATCAGCCAGAGCAGTGCTCCTCCAGCAATCCCTATCGCTAGTGAATATGCACTGTTGAAAATAATAGCTAATGATAATATGATAAGAAAAAACGAATAGATGAAATACCTCTTTTTTTTCGTGTAGAACATGTGTGACCCATAATTGTTCGGAAATGGTAGCACACTATAGATAAGTATGAATGAGGCTATGTCTTTTGCTCCTTGAAAAATGATTGATCCAGTGTGCATGAAAAGCTGCTGGAAAACAATAGCGAGAAGGGCTATGCTTCCGAGACTGATGGCAAGAGTCCAGAAAATAGCTCTCTTGTTCTCTCCAGGTTGTGGTTTACCATATCGTAATCGTTCGTTTTTTGTGAGTGTGATAAGACCTGGAAAAACAACCGGAAAATACCCATAACTAGCAAACGTGACCACGAATCCGATAAGAAGTCCATTGAACCAACTCGTATATTCAGCAGTATATTTTTTCATAATAGCTACGAACTTACCTGTTGCTATCATGATAAATAACATTGCGTAAGTGAGTATGAATAGGATGATGATATTGACCAAACTTATTGGTCCGCTTGAGAGCATAATATCTTTATCAGGATATTTTGCCCAAAGATAAAAAAATAATGCCATCGTCATGACAAGAGATGTCAAGAACAGATTCCTATTCTCTTTACCTGTGAACGAGAAGTATGTTTTCACACGATATCCTAATCCCATAGTGGCTTCACACTCTATTTTCTGCTCATTGTTTAAAAACGTTTCGTGAAACGCATATTTTTTCTTTTCTCAACCACATACTATTTAAATCTCCTTGTTATTTCCATATATAGTAATCTTTTGGGGGTAATGAGTATAGGATGAGTAAATACGGTATGGAAGCAAGTCCGGATATCAATAAGTATTTCACCTATCTTGATGAGGAAACTATGCGAGCTCACAAGGTGGCCGCTGAAGCGAGGACGAAAGGCTTCGATCCTGAGGATAAAGTGAACATACAACTCGCTAAGAATATGGCAGAGCGTGTTGTAGGTATTATTTCTGTTGTCGCCCCCCAAATTATAGGTAGTGGTGTAGTTGATCGAATCATAAAATTAGAGAAAGAGTACGGTTCGCAGGATTGGAGGGTTGCATTCGTCATCGCTCACGAGATCGCCCAACAAAAACATTGTTCTTTCAAGGATGAGAAAGAAGCTATCGAAGTCGGTATAAAGACAGGTTTCGCTTACGTCACTGTAGGTATAGTCTCATCTCCAATAGAAGGACTTACTTCAGTCGATATTCTTCCTCGTCGTGATGGTAAGGGAAAATATTTCCGGCTCAACTATGCAGGTCCCATTCGTAACGCTGGAGGAACAGGGGCTGCAACCAGTGTTCTCATAGCTGATTATGTGCGTAAGCAGATGGGTTATGCTAAGTACGATCCTGATGATAAGGAAGTCCGTCGTTGTGCAGCTGAACTAGAGGATTATCATGAGTACGTCGCCAACCTCCAGTATTATCCTCATAAGGAAGAATCTGAATTTCTCATGAAACACATTCCTGTCGAGATCGGAGGTGACGCTTCTGAAAAGAGAGAACTTTCTAATGCTGCACTCAAGGATCTTGCGCGTGTAGAGACTAATAATCTTCGTAGCGGATATTGTCTGATCCACTCTTCATGTATTCCTCTTAAAGCTCCGAAGCTCTGGAAGAAGTTGAGTAAGTGGGGTCATGAGATGGGAATGGAAGACTGGGATTTTCTCGGTAATCATATCAAGCTCCAGAAAGAACTCAAAGCAAAAGCGAGTAGTGATGATGAAAGTGATGAAGAGGAGAAAAAAGACACTGGTAAAGAGGTCAAAGTAAAGCCTGATTGGACATTTGTCAAGGATCTTGTTGGTGGTCGACCTGTACTTGGTCATCCTATGAGAAGTGGTTCATTCCGTTTACGTTATGGTCGGAGCCGTGCAAGCGGTCTCATGACACAATCAGCACATCCTGCCACACTAGCAGTCCTTAACGGTCTCATCGCTATAGGTACGCAGATGAAAGTCGAACGTCCTGGAAAAGGAGCGCTCTTCACTCCCTGTGACAAGCTCATGGGCCCGACTGTCAAGCTCAAAGATGGTACTGTGCATTATCTCGATACATTAGAAGAAGCTGAACGAGTGAACAAGGACGTTGTTGAAATCCTGTATCTCGGTGATTCCTTGATTGATTATGGTGATTTTTTCGATCGTGCCCACATTCTGATGCCTTCAGGTTATTGTGAGGAATGGTGGTTTCTGGAAGTAAAAGAAGCTCTTGAAAACAAGTATCCTGATAGTTCCGAGGATGACTATGCGACAATTCTTGAAACGCCTGTCGATTCTGTCAAGAAACTCTTCACTGATCCTATGAGTACTCGCATTTCTTTTGAGAGTGCCAAACGGATTTCATCAAAGCTCAACATCCCTTTGCACCCGTACCACACCCCTTTCTTTACAGAGATATCTACATCGCAATTCTATGATCTTCTTACCTGGCTCTCTCATGCATCCTTCCAATTAGAGCAACCGAAAATAGTATTGCCTCATCATGATGAATTCACTCCAGGAAAACGTGCTTTAGAACTCCTCGCAATACCGCATAAAGTTCAGGAAGAATCAGTTATCATCTCTTCTGATTATGCGATTGCTCTAGCAACCACCATTAATGTCCGCAGTCAACTTGACGCTGGTGATGTGTTGAAATATCTCAAGGAGAATGATAGTAGGTTCGAAACAGTGCTTGACATGGTCAACGATCTTGCCCCATATATAGTCGCTGACAAAGCAGGCAGTTTCATCGGTTCTCGTATGGGTCGTCCTGAAAAGGCGAAGATGAGAAAGATGACTGGATCACCTCACGGATTATTCCCTATCGGAGAAGATGGTGGTCGTCTCCGTAGTTTCCAGTCAGCGCTTGCTGCAGGGAAAGTGACAAGTAATTTTCCAGTCTATCTTTGTCCGAAGTGTGGTAATAAGACTCCTCTCACTATCTGTGAGATGTGTGAGTCAAGGACTGTTCGTCAGAAAATAAACATCAAGACCAAAGAAGAAGTCTCTCCTGAAAAAGCCGAATCAGATACTGAAGGAGTGTACACGGATTATAAGGAGTGGAATATACCCATCCGTTCTATATTCGATCATTGCCTGAAAAAGTTGGGGACAAAAATATATCCTGACCTCATCAAAGGGGTCCGTGGCACTGTTGGTGTCGATCACACTCCTGAGCATCCTATGAAATCTATCTTGCGTGCAAAACATAAAGTTCATGTCAACAAGGATGGCACGGTCCGCTATGACGCATCTGAAATAACTCTCACTCATTTCAAACCTAAAGAAGTCGGTACGAGTGTCCAGAAGCTTCGCGAACTCGGTTATGAAAAAGATATCTACGGTAATCCTCTTGAAGATGATGACCAAGTTCTTGAACTTCGCGCTCAAGATCTTGTTCTTCCGGCATTCTCTGGAGGTCTTGATGAAGGCAGTGATCAAGTCTTGTTACGAGTCACTCATTTCATCGACGACATGCTTGTCAACATGTATGGTATGAAACCATTTTATAATGCCAAGACTCCTGAAGATCTTGTCGGTCATCTTATCGTGGGTTTAGCACCACATACTTCTGCAGGGACAGTTGGTCGAATCGTAGGATTCTCACAAACTCAAGGCATGCTCGCCCACCCTCTGTTCCACGCTGGAATGCGACGTGACTGTGATGGAGATGAAGGGTGTTTTTTTCTCTTGCTTGATGCATTCTTGAACTTCTCCCGTAAATTCTTAGGTACTAGTCGTGGTTCGACAATGGATTTGCCTCTTGTTCTCACTACACTTCTTAATCCTGCTGAAGTTGATGATCAAGCATTCAATACCAGTATAGAATTCACTTACCCTCTCGAATTCTATCGTGCTTGTCAAGAGTATAAGATGCCTTGGGATGTTAAGATAAAACGTATTGAAAACACTCTTTTCACAGAAAAACAGTTTGAAGACATGGGATTCACGCATGATACTGATAATATCAATACAGGCGTGAGATGCTCCGCTTACAAGATCCTGCCATCAATGCAGGAAAAAATTGATTTACAGATGGATCTCGCTAAAAAGATCCGTGCTGTCGATGAGCGTGATGTCGCTCGCCTCATTATAGAGAAACATTTCATAAGGGATACGAAAGGTAACTTGCGTAAATTCTCCTTGCAACAGTTTCGTTGCGTGACTTGTAATGAGAAGTATCGTCGTCCGCCACTCATAGGTCGCTGTACGAATTGCGGTGGTAAAATAGTCTTTACAATCTCTCAAGGTTCCATCATCAAATATATAGAGATGAGCATCGCATTGGCTGAAGAATTCAACGTATCGTCATATCTCAAGGAATCATTGTATCTTACCAAGAAGCGTATTGTTGATGTCTTCGGTAAGGAGAAAGAGAAACAGACAGGATTGAGCAGTTTTGTCTGAAATCATGTTTATTCTGAAAGTATGTTATGAGTCACACTGTCGCTACATTTAAATACACTCTCTCATTTCTCCTTTTCACGACATCACTGTTTTTACGTATTATCATCGTTGGTTTTCACGAATTCGAGTGATTGAGGATTGATACACATGGATTACGAACAGATGCTTAACCGTGCTCGGGAGAAACTTCCTGAAGACCTCTCTTCCGGAGAGCGTTTTACCGTCGAAAAAGTCAAAGGCCATCTTCAAGGTAACAAGACCGTCATCAGTAATATCGGTCAGATTGCAACACAACTGGGTCGTCCGAAAGAACTGCTTGTCAAGTTCATCGAGAAACAGCTCGCTACTAAAGGCATTGTCAAAGGCAACTTTGTCATCTTCAACACGAAGCTCTCCGCTAAAAAGATTAACGAGCGTATAGAGCAATTCACTGATCAGTTCGTCATTTGCAAGGAATGTGGTAAACCTGATACGAAGCTTTCAAAAGATACTGGTGTATATTTTATCAAGTGTCAGGCTTGTGGTGCGAAATATTCGGTCAAGACGCGATTCTAGAATT
The DNA here is from genome assembly GCA_051819805.1 of Nanobdellota archaeon. Classification (GTDB taxonomy): domain Archaea; phylum Nanobdellota; class Nanobdellia; order Woesearchaeales; family SKGA01; genus SKGA01. The sequence goes on along the minus strand of JBNJHD010000002.1, from coordinate 61,406 downwards.
TTTTTCGTTCACTTTTTTTCACTGGACACTAGGACTATACTTTTATAAACGTGTTTTCGCTTTCTCGTTTTTATCATGCTTATAGATTTCAAGCCCAGACCATACCAGACCGCCATCTTCAAGACAGCGCTTTCCTATAACACCTTAACAGTATTACCTACAGGTCTAGGAAAAACAGCAATTGCAATGATGGTCGCTGCCAGACGCATGCTTTCCTATCCTCAAAGCAAAGTGTTAGTGTTGGCTCCAACAAAGCCACTGGTCGAACAACACGCGACATCGTTTCGTTCATCATTTTCTCTTCACGAAGAATTCTTTGCAGTATTTACCGGCAACGTCTCTCCGGAAAAGCGTCATGAGAAGTGGCTTGCATCTCGTCTTATCTTCTCCACACCGCAAGCCCTTGAGAATGATGTATTAAGCGGTCGCATCTCACTTGCTGACGTCTCGCTTCTTGTTGTTGATGAAGCTCACCGTACAACTGGAGATTACGCGTATGTCTTTCTCGCCGAACAGTACTTGAAAACAGCTGCTCATGCTCGTGTTCTAGCTCTCACTGCTTCGCCTGGGACTGATAAGGAAACTATAGAGGCTGTCTGCAAGAACCTCTTCATCCAGCGAATCGAATACCGTAAGCCTTCAGACAAAGATGTTATTTCCTTCACTAATCCGACTGAAGTCTCATGGGAGCATGTCATTCTTCCTGACAAGCTGTCGCGTATCGTGAAATATCTTTCAGAATCATATCGCAACAAGCTCGTTGAGATTCGGGGTCATGGATTTCTCTCTCATCCTCCTTCGTCCTATTCTAAGAGTTCGCTTCTTAAGCTTCAACGTCATCTTCAGGCAGAAATATCTGCAGGTGATCAGACTGTAGAACTTTATGCAAGCATCAGTCTTTTGGCTCAATCTTTAAAGCTTCAGCATGCTATTGAGCTTGGCGAGACACAGACTCTCAATGCTCTCCATTCTTACATGTACAATATACTTTCCGATGCGAAGAGCTCCCGTTCTAAAGCTGTTAAGGAACTTGCTCGCGATCCTAACTTCCTCTCAGCATTCTCGCTCGTTCGTGACATGGTTAAAGCTGGTGATGAGCATCCTAAACTTTTCCTTCTCAAAAGCAAGTTATCTGCTTTTCTTAAGAAACACTCTGGCGCTAAAGCTATTATTTTCACACAGTTCAGGGATACTGCGCTTGCCATCCAGAAAGCTCTTGAAGGTATCACTGAGAGTGAGATCTTTTTTGGTCAAGCAAAAAAAAACGGCATTGGCTTCTCTCAGAAAAAGCAGAAAGAGGTTCTTGACGAGTTCAGGTCTGGAGGATTTTCAGTGTTGATAGCTACTAGTGTCGCTGAGGAAGGTCTTGACATCCCTAGTGTCGATCATGTCTTTTTTTACGAACCGATCCCTAGCGCCATTCGTTCAGTACAGCGTCGCGGCCGTACAGGTCGTCATGGTAAGGGATTTGTCACTGTTCTTCTCTCTAAAGGAACTCGCGACGAAGCGTTCCGTTGGGTTTCCTTTCATAAGGAGAAGCGAATGTATGATGTCCTTGATAAGCTCAAATCATCTTTTGCCAACGGACTTGCTGATGATATCGATAACTCTGTGAAACGGCAGAAAACATTGACTTCATTTCCTTCTTCCTCTTCATCAAGCTCTTCCTTGACAAGAACAACTACTTCATCCTCTAATAAGCAACAACTCTCAAAAGTGCGTATAGTTGCGGATTTCAGGGAAAAAGGATCGCCCGTCCTCAAATCATTGCTTGCTCGTGATGATGTTGCTTTAGAGCTCAAACAGCTTCAGGTCGGTGACTTCGTCCTCTCGAAGTATGCGTGTGTCGAGTTCAAGCACGTCAGCGATTTTGTTGATTCCATTGTTGATGGTCGTCTTCTTACCCAGATAAAGTCACTCGTGCAGTATCCTCATCCTGTGCTTATCATTGAAGGGTCACAAGAAGAATTCAATTCTCGTCGTGTTGATCCTGCTGCTGTCAACGGCATGCTCTCGACTATCGCATTATCATATAGGGTGCCTGTGCTTAGAACATTTTCTCCTCATGAGACTGCGCGCATGCTTGTCACACTTGCTTCTCAAGAGCAAGATGAGAGCGGAACTGATTTCTCGTTTCATACTGCCAAACCGCTTGACGAGAAGTCCCTTCTCGAATATGTGGTCAGCAGCTTTCCTGAAGTCGGTCCCGTGCTTGCTCGATCGCTTCTGGATCACTTCGATTCTTTAGAAAAACTCTGCAATGCTTCTGAGCAGGACTTGCAAAGCATTCCTCTCATCGGTAAGAAGAAAGCGAAGCGAATCCGTTCTCTTCTTCAGGCATCCTATAAAGACCTTTCTAAAAAAGAATCTTGTTTTTGACACTACTTGAAGATAACAGAACCATTAAATATACTGTTTGCTTTGGATACACGTGCTTGAACTAATCTTGAACAGGTGATTTATGATGACTAAGGAATTTAAACATTCAATTGAAGATCTCAGCAAAATTGATAACATATTATATTTTTACCCTAGAGCTGAAAAAATGAATTTTCAGGAGTATATTGTTGATACTGTCAAAAAAGAGTTTGATGGTTCTAACGATATAACTATTCCTGTCAATATTGCATTGAAAGGAACGACATATCCAGCATCTTCTTCAAATCTTGCGCAAGCCGCTGCAGAACTTTCTTCAGCACTTGAGATTCGTTCTGTCATCAAAAAAAACGGTGCAGATGCATATGATCCAAAACAGAGCAATCTCTATGCTCCCTCTGTTGGTGCGGATTCTGATCTGTTCAAGAATACCTTTTCTCCGTTGATTATCGTTCGCGCATATGATCTTATTGTTCCTAATGCTGTTGAAGGTTCGCTTCTTAAAGAAGCAGGTATTTCTCAAGAACCTGTAGTTGCACGATTGAACTTGAACCTCTATCACAATGAAGATGCTGCTAGAATAATCCCTGCTGAGAATGCTAGTGTCAATCCCATGGAGTCAGTATCCGCTTACGCTTATGCTTCTATTCTCTTCGGGAAAGATTCTACGAAATCATACTATGATCTTGTTCAAGAGGCTTCTCGCTTTGATGCGAACAACACTTCCATTGATTTGTCAGTGCATGAAAGTGCTGTCAAGGGTGTGTATTCGATGATCAACGACCTCACTAAAATGATTGGTAAGAAATTTTGATTTCAGTTTATTTTATCTTTTTAGATTCATTTGAAGCGGGTTGGTAAGATGAGTATATGGAAATCTTCTTTATTTACAGCTATTGATGCATTACAGAACTATTCTTCAATCGGTTTTTTCAATGTACATTTTTCAATACACGAATCTTCTTCACCTTCCTATAATAAGTTTCTCTCCAAGAACTATACTTCTTCACAAAACAACCTTCCTTCTTTCTCTGAAGATATCGCTCATCTCATCAAGGACAGTTATGTTGCGGGCTCTCGTTCTATCGGATTAACGTTCAACATCGCTAGAGATTTACCTGGTGGGGATAATGACTTGGCTTTCTTATTTCATCAAATAGCTGAATCGCTCAATTTCACAGACATCCATTCCGGATTGAAATTATATTCTCCTAAATCTGATCATTTGAGTTTCTCAGATAAGACTGCAGTGATTATCAATTACTTTCCAGTTACCGAAACAGCTTCTGAATATGACCGAGTCCAGTTACCTCTTATTCACTTACACCCTTATCCGTATGAATTGTCTCCACCTCCCAAAAAGAAGCGCAGATCAGGCCGCTCTCGATCACCTCTTCAAAACGATCTTTTCCGTTTAGGTGTCAACCTCATTCCTGAAAAAGAGCATGAAGAGTTTGCCTTAGAGACGAAAATACTATTTCATTACAATTCACTTGCTGCCAAATCCTTTTCATCCCAAGAGACTTCTGTTATGGCTGGTCCGTACGCCTTGGCCGCTCTCGATTTTGATTCTGAGCGTGTACCTGACCATCTCTTGAAAGATTTTGCTAGTGTCATGAAATCGTATGTTACTGCTCAGCATGATATTATGAAGCATTATTTGAAAACAAGATGATGTTCTTTTTCTTTTTTGTTTGAAGCTGATTTAGTGCCTTGACTTTAAAAATATATTTTTTCATCCACAAGTCACGTTGTCGAAAGCTTTTTTAACACTGCGTGTGTCTGATTGTTATGAATATGTTCATCGCACTCTCCCTCAAGCATTACAAACGGTCTGAAGTCAGACATAAGATTGTAGAGCATGCAGATAGTAAAGAAGTGAGTGTCATGTATGGTCCGGACAGTTTCGGCAAGCGTCCTGACACGCTTGAGTACGATAATGACGTTCTTGAGTTCGCGAAGCGTAAAGTGTCTTCATTTCATTGTTCTGAAGAGAACTGGTCCAACCCGCTTGCAATCAGGACAGGTATGAAACGGTCAGAACTTGATGAGTTGCGTTTAGGATGGGATCTTATTCTCGATATCGATTGTCCTGACTGGGACTTCTCAAGGCTCATAGGACATCTTTTCATTCGAGCTCTCAAGGAGAACGGCGTAGAATCAGTAACTGCCAAATTCTCCGGCAATAAGGGTTTTCACATCGCTGTTCCCTTTGAAGCCTTTCCAGAACAAGTTTCCTTTGAAGGGGAACTTCATCCTACTAAAAACCTCTTTCCTGAAGGTCCTCGGAAAATAGCCACTTATCTTCTTAGTTATATTACTGAGCACTTCGCTGATGTGCAGTCTGATAGTGTGACTTTTGATGACGAACATATATATTCTATTGACCGTCTTCAGGAAATCGCCATAAAAACATCCCAATCACTTTTCGCCTATCAATGTCCTGATTGCAGCAAGATCCTTGAAAAGGAACCTGAGACCAAAACTATCTATCAATGCAGTCATTGTGGCCATATCAACAAGCCAGAAAATCATCCCGAATATACTCGCTGTGAGCACTGTTCCACACCAGTCAAAGCGAATATGGAGAATAAGGGCTGTCCTGAATGCGGTTCTACTTCTTCTCCGAAGCGCATCCTTAACTTGCTTGCTGTCGTTGAGGTAGATACTATTCTCATCGCTTCCAGACATCTCTACAGAATGCCATATTCTCTTCACGAGAAATCACATTTAGTCTCTGTTCCTGTCAATCCTGATAACATCCTGTCTTTTGATAAGGATCAGGCCAAGCCGGAAAACATAACATTCAACATTCCTTTTCTTGACCGATCGCTGGTCAATCGTGGTGAAGCGCATCATCTTATCACTGAAGCTTTCGGGAAAGAACTTCAAGAACTAGGTCACATCCACGCTGATATTAACGAATCGGACAAGAAAGTACGCAAATCCTTTGAAGCACTGACTGAAGCTATTGAGATGGAATATTTCCCTCCTTGTATCAACAGGATTCTTGAAGGGCTTGAGGATGGTCGTAAACGAGCACTATTCATCCTTATTAATTTTCTGCGTACCTGTGGTTGGAATTACGAACAAGTGGAATCATTAGTATATGAGTGGAACGAGAAAAATCCTGAACCTTTACGGGAACAATATCTCAAAAGCCAGCTCACTCCTATCCTCAAAGGAAAAAAAACTATTCCTCCTCCTAACTGTAATAATAAAGACTATTATATAGGTATAGGCATCTGTCATCCAGATAATTTCTGCGCACGTATCAACAACCCTGCAGCCTATGCGCGTAAGAGAAAAGAACTCGCACAAAAATCAAAGAAGCGTGGTCGGAAGAAGAAAAGCACTAAGAAACAACACTCTTCTTCAAAGAAATAAGCCCCTCACAAAACGCCGGAATAGTGATTTCGAACAAGATCGAAAAATCAACAAATAACTGTTTTTAGATATAAAGAAGACTAATTTAATCTTCATTTTCTAAAAAAAGCTTTTTTTGTTCTATAGAGCCATTTTTAGCGAATAAAAATCAAAACATTTATAAATAGTTTAGTGTTTCCGTCACTTGCTCATCAAGACATGATGAGTGTTGGCCTGAGAAAGAATCTTTTTTCAGTACCGATGAATAACGGTTTCTTTTTCGTCGAGTCAACACTATGTCGTACAGATGATATGATTATCAACGTAGTGTTTGGAGGCTGCGATGTCGTAGTGAATCGCGATACCTTCAAGGCACAGGCGCGTAAGATCCCAATACTTAAAAAAAATCAAGTGTGTAAGCAAAAATGGCAAAGAAACTAAATCCTCGTCATGGAAGTATGCAATACTGGCCTCGAGTTCGAGCCAAACGCCAGTATCCAAGAATCCGATCGCTACCGTCTTCAGGCACTGCATCCTTGCTCGGATTTGCAGGTTATAAGGCTGGAATGACACAAGTAGTGGTTAGAGACAATGATAAGAATTCAATGACTAAAGGAGAGCTCATCTCGCTTCCTGCAACTGTTATTGAATGTCCTCCGCTTCGGATAGCGTCCTTGCGACTCTACAAGGTAGCGGGTTATGGTCGTGAAGTCACTCAGGAGTTGTTTTTCAAACCTGAAAAAGGCCTCGCTCGAAAGACCAACGTTTCAAAATCATTCTCTAAAGCAGAAGATCTTGATACGATTGATTTTACTGCAGTTATCGATGCAACTGTCGTTGTCTATACGCAACCGGCAAAACTCTCGTTCAAGAAAAAGACTCCTGAAGTCTTTGAACTAAGTCTTGGAGGAGAAGCAAAAGATAAGGTTGCTTTCGTCAAAGAATGGATCGGTAAAGAGATTCCTGTTACAGAAATTCTCAAAGAAGGTTCTTACATTGACGCTCGAGCAATCACCAAAGGAAAAGGATTCCAAGGTCCTGTCAAACGATTCGGTATCGGTCTCCGTGCCAAGAAATCCGAGAAAGTCGTCCGTGGTCCTGGTTCTCTTGGAGGATGGATTGCGCAAGGTCATTCAATGTACCGGATTTCACACGCAGGAACCATGGGCTATCATCAACGAATCCAGCACAACAACTATGTCATTTCCATAAGTGATGATGTTGAGAAGGTCAATCCGGATGGTGGTTTTATCAATTACGGACTTGTCAAGAACACATACCTTCTTGTCAAAGGATCCGTACCAGGTCCGAAAAAGCGACTTATCGCTTTGACCAGTCCATTACGGAAAGGAAAGCAATTCGCTGCTCCGACAGTCGAAGCTATCAATACACAATCAAAACAAGGTAACTAAGGTAACAGGTGCGCATGATGAAACTTAAAGTGCTTGATAAAAATAACAAAGAGACCAAGACGGTCACCTTACCATCGCAATTCACCGAACCTGTCCGTCCTGATCTTGTAAAACGAGCAGTGCTCGCAATCCAAGCATCACGACGCCAGAAATATGGTGCTAAACCTAATGCAGGAATGCGACACTCAGCATACATTTCAAAACGACGTCACAAATACAAGGGAACATATGGTATCGGTCGATCAAGAACGCCAAGCAAGGTAATGAACCGAAGCGGTATCCGATTCTTCTTCGTTGGAGCTAATGTTCCGCAAGCAGTTGGTGGGCGAAGAGCTCACCCTCCTAAAGCTGATAAGAACTGGGATATCAAGATCAACCGCAAAGAACGTCGAAAAGCGATTCGTTCAGCACTCTCTGCTGCTGTGCTTGCAGATACTGTAAAGGACAGAGGTCACAAAATACCTGAAGCTTATCCTTTCGTCCTTGATTCATCTTTTGAATCGATGGAAAAAACCAAGGAACTTGTTGTAGCTCTTAGGACACTCGGTTTCGAAGAAGAAATGCAGCGTATGGAGAATATCTCTGTTCGCGCAGGTGTAGGTAAACGACGAGGTCGTCCTAAGCAGAGTAAGAAATCAATGCTCTTTGTCGTTTCTAAGGATTGTCCACTCCTACGAGCTGCTAAGAACATTGCAGGAGTTGATGTCGTTCCTGTAACAAGCATCAACGCAGAGCTTCTCGCTCCAGGATCACAGCCTGGAAGAGTCACTCTATTCACTGACGCTGCACTTGACGTGCTCGCTCAGCAGAATCTTTTCCTCGAGGCAGGAACTGTTAGGTGATAATCAAAATGAATATCGCTCCTTTATCAACGGAAAAATCGATCAGGCTCATGGAGTCTGAGAATAAACTCATCTTCAGGGTTGATGCTGAAGCATCAAAGGCAGATATCAAAAACGAGATAGAATCTCTTTTTGATGTGAAGGTGAAAAAAGTCAACACGCTCATCGGTCCTGACGCTAAGAAAAGAGCATACGTCACATTTTCCGACGAGACTCCAGCTGTCGATCTTGCGACAAAACTGGAATTGATGTAAATTAACAATCAAGAAAGGTATCAAAAATGGGAAAGCGCATCACAGCTCAGAAAAGAGGACGAGGATCATCACGATACCGCGTCCATTCATTCCGCTACAAAGGCAAAGCTAAAACGCTCGCCAGAAAAGACGGCGCTCTTGTCACTGATCTTGTCAGTTGCAGAGGTCACAGTGCACCATTAGCTCAAGTATGTTATGATGATGGTACTGGAGGTTATACTATAGCTCCAGAAGGAGCGTGTGTCGGTGATATCATCGATATGTCTGATGAAGCGAAAGTCGACCATGGTAATGTAATGAAACTCAATGATATTCCTGAAGGTGTTTCGATTTTCAACATAGAATCCATTCCTGGGGATGGAGGAAAATTTGTTCGATCATCAGGAACGGTCGCTCGAGTGATCTCGAAATCTAAAACAGGTATTGTTGTCGAATTTCCATCTCGCCGTCAGCGACGATTCAACCCTGACTGCAGGGCAACAATAGGAACTGTTGCCGGTGGCGGTCGTGTCGAGAAACCATTCCTCAAAGCAGGAAATAAGCACTTCGCAATGAAAGCTCGCAACAGATATTGGCCTCGAGTTTCGGCAAACTCTATGAACGCTGTCGATCATCCGTTCGGAAACAGTCGAAGTTCATTCAAGGCAAAATCACGACCTGCTCCTCGAAACGCTCCGCCAGGAAGACGTGTTGGAGCAATCCGTCCACGAAAGACTGGACGATCACGTTCAAGGAGGGTATAATAAATGGCACTGAAAGAATTCAAATATCGATCACGCTCGCTTGAGGACCTCAAGAAAATGAGTATTGATGAACTGGCAGAGATACTTCCTGCTCGCGTTCGAAGAACCATCAAACGAGGTTTTTCTGATGAGCATAAGAAATTGATCAAGAAGATCGAGAACAAGGATAATGTCAAGACCCATTTCAGGGACATGATTGTGCTTCCGACAATGGTCGGTCGTACTGTCCAGATCCACTCCGGCAAAGTATTCCAGCCAGTAACATTCACCGAAGAAATGATCGGTCATTATTTCGGCGAATTTGTACTCACTCGGAAAAGAGCAACACACACGAATGTCGGTGTGACAAACAAGCCTAAGAAGTAGGTAGAGTCAAATGGTAACTACAAAATATTCCTTCAAGGATTTTGACGATCACACAGTCAGAGCGTACGGTTCCAGTCTCGATATTTCAACTAAGGCCGCAATTACCATCTGTAACGCTATTCGTGGTATGGATGCAAGAAAGGCAATGGAATATCTTAAAGCTGTCACTGACAAGAAGCAAGCAGTTCCGTACACTCGATTCACTGACGGTGTAGGTCATCGTAAAGGTAAAATGGCAAGCGGCAGATACCCTGTCAAGGCAGCCATGCGTATAAGTAAAGTGATTGCTTCTGCCATGGCGAATGCAGCTGTTCAAGGAATGGATGATGCTCTGAAGATTGTTCATATAAGTGCTGATAAGGCATCCACTCCGATGCATCAAGGACGTCAAACCAGACGAAGCATGAAAAGGACTCATGTCCAGATTGTCCTTCGCGAAGATGAGAATCGTGCTAAAGCGAAAAAATCAGTTAAGAAACAGCCGAAAAAGACCAGTACTAAAAAAACAGTATCGCAACAGGCTACTGGCAAGCAAGAGACTGCTAAAAAGACCGCTGCACAATCATCAACCGATAAACAGGATGTAGAGAAATCCACTCCTGAAAAATCACAATCCAGTAAAACTAACGAGGTCTCACAATGATCGAGAGAAAATTTGTCGCACAGAATTTCAAAGAATTCCGTATTAAGGAATTCGTCAAGAAGTCCCTCAACCGTGTAGGTCTTAGTGATGTCAAGCTTAAACGGACAAGTCTCGGTGAACGAATCATTGTTTCCGCTTCACGTCCAGGACTTGTTGTTGGTCGTGGTGGCTCTAACATTCAAGGTCTCACTAGAGAATTGAAAAAACAATTCGAGCTTGAGAATCCTCAAATTGAAATTGAAGAGATAAAGGATTTCAACAGTAATGCTTCAGTCATTGCAGAGATGATTGTCAACCAGCTTGAGAGATTCGGAACCCGAAGATTCAAAGGTATCGGTCACAAATCAGTCGATGCAGTCATGAGAGCAGGTGCCCTTGGTGTGGAAATCCTTATTTCAGGAAAAATCCCTTCATCACGAAGCAAGACTTGGCGATTTGCAGATGGTTATATGAAAAAATGCGGCGATCTTGCAATCTCTGGTGTTGATACTGCTGTAGAGCGAGCTAATCTCAAAACAGGAGCTGTTGGAGTTCAAGTCCGTATTATTCCAGGAAACATCAGATTGCCTGATCAAGTCAATTTCGGTGAGAAAGTCACTGAAGAAGATTTGAAAGAAGCTGAAAAAACCTCTGAAGAATCAACTGTTGAAGTAACTGAAGAAACCACTCCTGAAGCAACTGAACAAGAAGATAAGGCAGAGACCAAGAAGTCTGCTAAAAAAGCTTCCAAAAAATCTGCTAAAAAAGCTTCCAAGAAAGCTGCAAAGAAATCAACGAAGAAAGCTTCCAAGAAGGCAGCGAAAAAAACTGAAACCACTGAAACTGCACAGCAGAAGTCTGATGAAGGTGAAGTTGCTAAACAGGATTCCGAACCCAGCACAACTGGACAACAGGAAAGTGAAAAAGGCTCTTCAGGTGATGAGAAGTGAAATTCAAAGAAGTCAAGGATATGAGTCCTGAACAGCGTGAGAAAAAACTCAAGGAAGCTCGTGTCGAACTGGCTAAGCTTCAGGCACAAGTCGCTGCGGGAACTCCACCAAAAAGCCCTGGACAGATCAGTCAGCTCAAGCGAATGATCGCTAAAATAAGATCTGCTGAAACGCAGGAAAAGAGGACTGTACAATAAAATGGTTGAATACGATCCAATTACAGGATTGCCGAAAGAGCTTTCCGCTTGGGATAATATTGCAAAAGAAGGTCAAAAGATCAAGATCAAGATTATCAAGAAGAAATTCGGAAAACAATATACAGTGATTGAAGGCATTGATACTAGTGACCTGAACATCAAGGATATAGCAAAGAAACTCAAGAACAAATTTGCTTGTGGTGGAACTGCTAAAAAAGATGTCCTTGAGCTTCAGGGAAACCATCTCCGTGAAATCAAGGATGCTCTTGTCGAGATAGGTTTTTCACCTGAATCAATTGAGATCAACAAGAAAATTGGAAGATAGAACATTACGATCCTACATTGGTGTTACAATCACGATTACGAAGTCAGCAAATGATTCATATGTTGGTTTGACTGGTATTGTGGTTGATGAAACGAAAAATTCGTTTCTTATCGAAACCTCTCTTGGTGTCCGGAAAAGGGTACTCAAGAAATCGTCGACATTTTCCCTTGGAGATGTTGTCGTCGATGGGGATTCGATCATGAAACGTCCTGAAGAACGGATCAAATCACGAGGAAAATAACGATGAAAACAATCAGTATTCGCGGAAAAACATTCGTCGGAAAAGTCGTTAGCGACAAGATGAATAATACAGTGTTGGTTGAATGGGAACGACGAGTCCCTATCCGGAAGTTCGAACGTTATGAGAAACGTCGTTCACGTGTACCTGCGCACAATCCTTCAGAGATTGATGCTAAGGAAGGTGACGTTGTCCGGATCAAGGAGACAAGACCTATCTCGAAGACCAAGAACTTCATAGTCACAGAAATAGTGTCAAAAGCTGAATAAAGCGAGGTTGCGTGATCGAAATGAAAGCTATCAAAGCAAATATGACAAACGGCCTTCAGGTCGGATCAGAGCTAGAGACATGCGATAACTCTGGAGCAAAGGTCATCAAGATTACAGGTGTCAAACGAAAGAAGACTGTCAAAGGAAGAGTTCCCGGAGCGGGAGTCGGTGACATGATCGTTGCAGCTGTCAAGAAAGGACGTCCGGACATGCGTAAGTCCGTTGTTTTTGCAGTTATCGTACGACAACGAAAAGAGTACAAAAGAGCTGACGGAACAAGAGTATCTTTTGAAGATAACGCTGCAGTTGTACTCAAAGATGAGAATGGCAACCCTAAAGGAACTATCTTCAAAGGTCCTATTGCTAAAGAAGTGACTGCCAAATGGCCGGCTGTCGCTAAAGTCGCCAATATTATCGTATAAAGTTCATACAGGTTTGAAAAAATGAAATCAGCATATTCAACTCACTGGAAGTCGAGCAAGAATCCTCGTAAACAGAGGAAGTACCAATATAATGCTCCTCTTCATACAAGAGGATCATTCTTCCATGCACCACTCTCCAAAGAACTTCGCAAGAAGTATAATACGCGTTCAGTCCGTGTTCGCAAAGGAGATAAAGTGGCTGTCATGAGAGGTCAGTTCAAAGGAAAGACAGGATCTATCGATCGTGTCGATCTCAGTCGAAATAAGATTTTCGTAGCTGGTGTAGAGCTTTCCAAAAAAGACGGCTCTAAAACACCTTATCCTCTTCACGCATCAAATGTGATGATTACTACAATCGGTTCAGAGGATAAACGACGATTCAAATCATCAAGCAAAACAACAAGTGAGGAATAAAAATGGTAAAGCAACATCTCAAACGATTATCAAGTCCTCGTACATGGCCCATCGCAAAGAAAAGTTTGACGTTCGTCGCTCGTCCGCGACCAGGCGCTCACAAGCTTGATATGCAAATCCCTCTGAGTGTCGCTCTGAGAGATATGATCGGTGCTGTCGAGACCCGTAAACAAGCGAATTTCATCCTTCACAACAAAGAATGTCTCGTTGATGGAAAAATAGTTCATGATGTCCGGCGACCAGTCGGTTTTATGGATGTAATCTCTCTTCCTAAAGCTGGAGAGCATTATAGGATTCTCATCAACAAGAGAAATAAGTTATACGCTGCTAAGATCAGTGAGAAGGAAGCATCGCAGAAAGTTGTTCGTGTTATCAATAAGACCACTCTTAAAAATGGTGTTATGCAATTGAACACGCTTGATGGTCGTTGTGTCCGAATTGAGGATGCATCGAAATATACTGTTGGCGATTCACTTATCCTCACTCTTCCTGATCAGAAAGTCACTGATTCCCTACCGCTGGAGAAGAAATCAACAATTATTCTTATTCGTGGTAGTCACGTTGGTGAGATAGGAACTATTGAGGATATTGAGGACAGTGTCGTAACTGTCAAGACTGATGATAAGACTTTCCGCACTAAAAAAGAATATGCTGTTGTTGTCGGAAAGGGCAAACCAGTTATTACATTATAATTATAATCAAGAGAGCAGGGTTTGAAAATGAACGTGATGAGACAAATCAAAATCGAGAAACTGACTCTTAATATCGGAGCAGGTAAAGACGCAAAAGTTCTTGAAAAAGGACAGAAGCTCCTGAAACACATCACGGGAATCGAGCCGGTCCGGACCAAGACCAATAAGCGTATTGCTGGTTGGGGTCTGCGTCCAGGTCTTCCTATAGGAGTAAAACTAACACTCCGTGACCAGGATATGATCAAGGATTTGGTCACCCGATTCCTCGCTGCAAAGGAGAAGAAAGTCAAAGCTTCATGGTTTGATAACAACGGTAATATTTCCTTTGGTATTTACGAGTATGTTGATATTCCTGGAGTCAAATATAACACTGAAATCGGAATGCTGGGTTTTCAGGTTTCGATTACGTTGGCACGACCTGGTTATAGGGTCAAGAGACGTAAAATCAGAAAATCCTCTTTAGGTAAACAACAGAAAGTATCTCAAGAAGATGCTATCGCATTCATGAAAGACGCATTCGGCGTGCAGGTGGAGGAATAAACAATGACAACATCCAATCATGAGAAAGTGCTTGTTCAAATTGCTGACAAGCCCGGCAAATACAAGAAATACCTCAAACATAACGTCCCTCGTAAACGCGCATTCGGTGAATCGACAAAAAAATGCGTTCTTTGCGGACGGACTGGTGGCCACATCGCTAAATATGGTCTTCATGTTTGTAGGCAGTGTTTCCGTGACAATGCACTCAAACTCAAATTCAAGAAGTATAACTGAGGCAAGTAGAAAATGGCACAAAACGATACGCTAGCAAATGTCCTTTCACAAATCAATAACGCCATCAAAGTCGGAAAGACTTCAGTAACCACTAACATCAGTTCACGACTCATAAAACAAACTCTTGAGATCATGAAAGATGAAGGTTACGTTGGTGATGTGAACGAAGTAGAAGATTCAAAAGGCAACTATCTCGAGATCACTCTTATCGGTAGGCTCAACTCATGTGGTGTTGTCAAACCACGATTCGCAGTAAAGATCGATGATTTCGAGAAATTCGAGAAACGATATCTTCCGGCAAAAGATTTCGGAATTATTATCGTATCCACCAATAAAGGTCTCATGACACACATGAAGGCTAAAGAAGGAAATCTTGGTGGTCGTCTCATTAGTTATTGTTATTAGAAACGTGATGATAAAATGGCATCAGAACCAGCATTCAAGGAACAAATCACGCTTCCAGAAGGAGTGAACGCATCCTATCAGAATGGAATCCTCACTGTCTCTGGAGAGAAAGGAGAAATCTCTCGAGAACTCGTACATCCGAAAGTCACGGTAGAAACTGGAAAGGATGATGAAGGCAATGAGGCAATGCTTTTGATAGCGCCTATTTTCACTCTTCGTGAGAAGAAGATCTCAAGAACATTCAGAGCACACATGAGAAACATGTTCAAAGGAGTCACTGAAGGTCATGAGTACAAGCTCAAGATCTGCTCAGGTCACTTCCCTATGAATGTGAGTGTCAAAGGATCGACCTTGGAAGTGAAGAACTTTTTCGGTGAAGCAGTACCTCGAACCTACACCTTCGATAATAATGTTGATGTGAAGGTTGATGGAGAATCAATCACTGTGAATGGTATCAACAAGGAACTCGTTGCTCAGACAGCAGCCTCTATCGAGCGTATGACCAAAAGGTCTGGCTTTGATAAGAAAGTCTTCCAAGATGGTATTTATATTGTTGAGAAAGACGGCAAGGCGGTCTGAGGATCAATATTAATGAAGTGATGTGAGAATCATGGAAAAACTACTCAAAATCAGGAATAATCTCAAGGCGAAAAAGCCTTCCTTTGTCAGGCACGACTCTCATAAGAAGAAAAGAGTCGGACCTTCATGGAGGAAGCCCAAGGGTCGTCAGAACAAGGTTCGTCTCCATAAGAAAGGATACGTCAAGCATGTCTCCACCGGTTATGGATCCCCTGCTGCAGTAAAGGGTCTCTCAAGAGATGGTTTGAGGCAGTGCGTCATTACCACCAAGAAAGATTTCAATACTCTTGATCCTAAAACAGATGGTATTATCATCTCTTCAAGAGTCGGTGATCGAAAACGTGAAGAGCTCGTCTCTTATGCGACTGAGAACAAGTTCAAGATTCTTAACTTTGATTCCGATCGTTTCAAGAAGGATCTGAAGGAAAAACTTGATACGAAATCTTCGAAGCGAAAAGATATTCTCAAGCGTCGCGCTAAAAAAGAGAAAGCTTCAAAGGCGAAAAAGGACGAAACGAAAGCTTCAGAAAAGGATGAGAAGAAAACCACTAAGCAGGATTCTGAATCCAGTGAAGCTGTACAGCAGAAGTCTGACAACAGTGGAGCTGCTAAGCAGGACACCACACAGCAGACTACACCAAAGCAGGATTCTGCACAGCAGGAAAAAAAGGAATACGATAAGTTCCTCACCAAAGGTGATCAACAGTGAAACTCTCAGTCCAGAAAAGATTGGCTGCAAGCGTGCTAGATTGTTCTCCGAAACGTGTCCAATTTGCACCTGACCGTGTTAATGACATCAAAGAGGCAATTACGAAGTCAGACATAAAATCCCTCATTAATGATGGTACTATCAAGAAGATTCCTATTAAAGGAGTCTCTCGAGCTAGAGCTAATAAGCGTCTTGTACAGAGACGTAAGGGATTGCAGAGAGGCGCTGGTAAGCGTAAAGGAAAAAAGACGGCAATCGTTCCGCGAAAAGAAGCGTGGATGTCACGAATCCGTGTTCAACGGGAATTCCTTAAAGAGCTCCGTGAGAAAGAAATCATTGACAGGATGGTTTTCAAGGACCTTTATGCAAAGTCAAAAGGTGGTTTTTTCCGTAATAAACGTCACATCAAGATCTATATTGACGAAAACGAGCTAGCAAGGAAGGAGTAAAAATGGCTAAAAATTCAATATACACAGTCAAATATCGTCGTAAACGTGAAGGAAAGACGTATTATAAGAAGCGTCTGGAGTTGTTGAAGAGCGGCAAGCCTCGGTTTGTCGTACGAAAGACTAATAGCGCTATGATTCTTCAGGTTGTAGAGTACAATCCTGATGGTGACAAGGTGCTTGTGACTTTTCACTCGAAACAACTCGATAACTACGGATGGAAGTACTCAAAGAACTCACTCCCCGCATGTTATCTGGCAGGACTGGCTTTAGGATTAAAGGCTAAGGAAAAAGTTCCAGAAGCGATTCTTGATCTAGGTCTTCAATCGCCTGCAGCTGGAACTCGTCTGTATGCTGCTTTGAAAGGAGCTATTGATGCAGGTCTTGAGATTCCATGTTCTGAATCAGTCTTCCCTCCAGATGAGAGGATTCGCGGAGAGCATATTGCTCAAGGCGCTGAGGTGCTTGATAGCAACGCTTCAGGTTATAAGAAGAACGGTGTCAACATGAGTGATATCCCTGCCACTTTCGACAAGGTCAAGGAGAAAATCCTTGGATGATTCCAATAGGTGATGTTCATGCAATCAAAAAGAAATAAAAAAGATAACAAAAGAAAATCAGCTCCCACTCCTTCAGATACCAAAGCTGATCTTGACACTTGGAAACCTCGGACCGAACTTGGCCGGATGGTCAAATCAGGTGAGGTCAAGAACATTGACGAAGTGCTTGGTAAAGGAACGAGGATTCTCGAGACTGAGATTGTTGATTCTCTATTGACAGTTGAATCGGATTTGCTTCTCATTGGTCAGGCTAAAGGGAAGTTTGGTGGTGGTCAACGAAGAGTATTCCGTCAGACACAGAAAAAAACTCGAGAGGGAAACAAGCCTAAATTCGCTACTTTCGCAGTTGTCGGTGACCGTAATGGTCATGTTGGTGTTGGTTATGGTAAGTCCAAAGAAACCGTTCCTGCTCGTGAAAAAGCGTTTCAGCAAGCAAAACTCAACATCCTCATGGTAAGACGTGGAACCGGTTCATGGGAAGATGTCAGTACTGAACCCCATTCTATTCCTTTCACAGTTGAGGGAAGCTGTGGTTCTTATAGTATCAAGCTCATGCCAGCACCTAAGGGTAAAGGTCTCGTGTGTGATCACGAGGTCGCTAAGATTCTTGCTTTAGCAGGTATCAAGAACGTCTGGTCAAAGAGTTTCGGTCAAAAGAAAAACAAGATCAACGTTATCAAAGCTACTGTTGCTGCTCTTAAAAAACTCTCTTCAATGAGTGTTCATGAGGATCATGTCAATAAATTAGCCATTGTTGATGGTGCTCATTCTCTAGCTGGTGATTCGGCTATTGCTGAAGGTGCGGCAGGTGTAGGAAGCGAGAGTGCTCAAAGTTCTATTCCTGACAATCAGGATTCGGAAAAGAATACTCCTAAATCTTCAAAAGGTGATCAGAAATGAGCAAACTTGCAGTAGTACTTATTCGTGGACGGACAGGCATGCGTCAAGATATTAAGACAACTCTTGATACTCTGAATCTTGGCAGGAAATATGTTTGTGCGATTGTTGATGAATCTCCTTCATTACGTGGCCGACTCCGTAAAGTGCAGAATGTTGTCACTTACGGTCCAGTGTCAGATGAGACTCTTAAGCAGTTAAAAGAGAAGCGTAATGCTCACTCCAAGAAAGACTCGATCTATTTTCTCGCTCCTCCGAAAGGTGGTTTTGAGCGTAAAGGAATCAAAGTCTCCTATAAAGTAGGTGGAGCTCTTGGTGATCGGGGAGAAGCGATGAACGATCTCATCCTCAAGATGATCTGATAATCGAGTATCAATAGAGGTAGTATTGAAAATGGTTACTAATCACAGAAAAAAAAACAGTCGTCATCGAGGTTCGTGGACCTCAGGTCATGGCGAGAAGAAGAAGCGTCGTGGAGCAGGTCATCGTGGAGGCCGTGGTAATGCTGGTTCCGGTAAACGAGGAGATGCGAAAAAACCTTATTTCTGGAAAATAAAACGTGTTTTCGGCAAGCACGGCTTCAAAAATCCAACGACTAAGGATGTGAAGACCGTCACGATCGCGAAGCTCAATACTGATATTGAGAAGATGGCTTCATCAGGTGTCGCTTCCAAGAGTGGAGACAAATACTCTCTTGATCTCGGAAAGCTCGGTGTGAAGAAGCTTCTCGGTACAGGAACTCCTGCTTTCAGTTTTGACCTCACTGTCGAGAGTGCGACTGCTGGTGCTATCAAGAAGATAGAGAGTGCTGGTGGCACTGTCAAGACAGCATCTGTTGATGCTTCTGCCGGTGATGAAAGCAAGGAATAGATGGGAAGTTTTTTAAACTCCCTCTTATCTATTTTTTGCATTTAACGCTTAAAAACATATACCTGATGATTCATTGGGTGTGAGAAGTAATATATGTGGTTGTCATGGCATCGTACAAACAATTCTTACAATATCTTCCTGAAGTCAAAGGTCCTTCTCAGAAACGCCTTTCTTTCAAGAAGAAACTCACATGGACAGGCATCATTCTCGTCCTGTTTTTCATGCTCCGTTCTATTCCTTTATTCGGTCTTGACCAGACAATATTTGATTTTGAGTTCATGTCCGTAGTTTTGGGAGCTAGTTTCGGTTCCATCATCACCTTAGGTATTGGTCCGATCGTAACAGCATCTATTGTCTTGCAGTTACTTAAGGGTTCTGGGATGATAAATATTGACACGTCCACTGTTGAAGGTAAGAATTTTTTCCAAGGCACTCAGAAGCTTTTGACTTACGCTTTTATAGTCGTTGAAGCTATTGTCTATGTCATGATGGGTGGTTTGACTTCAATGCCTAATATCTCTGATTGGGTGCTTATAATCCAGATTATCATTGGTGGTATTATTATTGTCTTTATGGATGATATCATCAATAAATGGGGCTTTGGAAGTGGTGTATCGCTTTTTATTGCCGCCGGTGTTTCCCAACAGATTTTTATCCGTTTATTCAGTTTTCTTAATCCTCAGAATAATCCTGATGCTTACGTTGGTGCGATATGGGAGTTTTTCAGAGCGATTTCTACTGGAAACCTTGCCGATGCAGGTATCGCTATAGGTGCTATCATAGCTACGCTTGTTGTTTTCGCTGTCGTTGTCTATGCTCAAGCGATGAAAGTAGAGATTCCTCTTTCTTTCGGTCGTATTCGTGGTCATGGTATACGATGGCCGCTCAACTTCATCTACACGAGTGTCATTCCAGTTATCCTCGTATCGGCTCTCGTTGCTAACTTGCGGCTGTTTGCTAATCTCTTGAGCAATAATGGTCATGACTGGCTCATGGGAATTGTCCCGTATCTTTCTAATACGAATCTCTTGCAGAACATCATCCAATATGGTGTGTTCAATGTTCCTACTGGTATTTACTTGCAGAGTTTGACATATATCTTGTTTTTCATCGGTGCTGCCGTGCTTTTCAGTTGGTTTTGGATGCAGACTGCAGGTCTTGATCCGAAAAGTCAGGCAAAACAGATGATGTCTTCGGGCTTGCAGATTCCTGGTTTTCGAAAAGATGCTCGGGTCCTTGAACGGCTACTCAAGCGATACATCTACCCACTAACAATCATGGGTGGTATTTTTATTGGGCTTCTGGCTTCAGTAGCAGATATGACTGGCGCTTTCGGTAGCGGTACAGGTCTTCTCTTGACAGTCATGATTATCTACAAGCTGTATGAAGATATTGCCAAGCAGCACATGGAAGATATGAATCCTATGATGAGAAAGTTCATAGGTAAATGATTCCTATGTTTTTTGTTTTTCCTACTATGTTATTGATGTGATATGAAATGGTCTATTCCTCTACTGTATTTGATCCGATTCTCAATCCAGTGCTTGAAGCGCTCGGTCCTCTTCTTGCTATGCTTGTCGTTAGTCTTGTCGTAGCATTGATTACTACGTTCATCTATAAGTTTGCGACTAATCAGGAGAAAATGAAGTCGCTCAAGGAATCGATGAATCGTTATCGTAAAAAAATTTCTAAAGCCAGTGATGATAAGGATAAGGCTCTCAAACTCCAGAAAGAGATGATGAAGCTCAATGGAGAATATATGCGTCACTCATTCAAATCGATGATTTTCACTATTATTCCTGTCATGCTCTTTTTAGGTTGGTTTGCGGCTCATTTTGCTTTCACTCCAATTATGCCTGGGGAATCGTTCAATGTTACTGTTGAAGTCAAGGATACTGTTAATGGTACTGTTTCGCTTATTGCTCCAGATAATATGACTGTTCAGGATGAACTCGAAAAAAACCTTTCAGACTCTCAAAAAGCTGCATGGACAGGACTTTCAGGTCCTGCTGGAGAGTATGACTTGAGCATCAGGCACGAGCCATCTGGTGAAGAACAGTTCTTCTCCGTGCTGATTACTGAAGAGCAGAAATACGAACCAGCAATCCATTCTTTTGAAGATGATGATTCTTCTGTCTTTTCAAAGATACGGATTGGTATGGATAAGTTGCTCATGTTCAAAGGAGTTCCTGTTCTCGGTAGTCTTCCGCTTATCAAAAAAGCAGGTTGGCTTGGAGCATACATCTTATTCTCGCTCATCTTCTCGACTGTGTTGAGAAAAGTCCTTAAACTCGCCTAAGGATTCTCACTCTATTTTTTTCATTCTCTTCTTGTTTTTTTTTGCTGAAAAACAACATTTATAAACGGATTGTGATTCTCATGCCTTGCTCTCACAGTAGTTGTGAGTGTATCGATTGGTACGAATTGTTGTTCGAATCAACGAGGTCATGATACTATGACGCGTGGAATGTTCAGATCAAGAACGTATCGTCGTGTTTCGAAGCGGCTTCCTGGCGGTGAAACTGTCCGGAAGTTCGAAAAGCGATCTCCGAAGAAAGCGCACTGTGCTTATTGTGGAAAACCTCTTTCAGGTATTCCTCGTAGAGTTTCAGGTCTTTCTAAGACGCAACGTCGACCTGAGCGTCCTTTTGCAGGAATGCTCTGTTCAAGATGTATGCGTGATGAGATCAAGCTCGAAGCTCGTGACGAGTAATTCGTAGTGTAGTGAATTGAGAGTGTCCGTCTCAGGGGCTTGGGTGACCGGTCCTACGGATAATTGATTGAGAAGGAGGTTTAACAATGATTTTTGACATTGGACGGATCTGTGTAAAGCTCGCTGGTCGTGACGCTGGTAAGCGGTGCGCTATTGTTGGTAATGAAGATGATGGTCTTGTCTTGATTGATGGTGAGACTCGCCGTCGAAAATGCAATCCTCTTCACCTTGAGCCAACTGGAGATGTTCTGGAACTTTCTGAAGGAGCTAGTCATGATGATGTCTTGGCTGCTTTCAAGGAGTTTGGCGTAGAAATTTCTGAATCAGGCTCTTCTGAGAAGAAAACTGCTAAGAAACGTTCTAAGAAGCAAAAAGTCGTCAAGAAGAATAAGAAATAAGTCGTTGTTCTTGACCATCTTTATTTTTTATTTTTTATGGTTGTTATGTAGTTCTTGTTATTGTGTTTGTTGAATCAGCGGATAGATATATTTTTTATTATTGATAGAAATATAATTTATCTTCTCTTCTTCTTCAAGCTCGTTAAGATATCTGTAGAATGTCGCTTTTGAACAGTATCTGTACGTATCTACAAACGCTTTTTTGAGCTCTAGAGGGGATGTTCTCGAAGTAAGGCAGTGTGATAGTATTTTTTCTTTGATGATATATTTCCTATTCTTACTGATTTCTTTGAGTGTGTCTTCTTGGAGTGCTTGCAGAGATTCTTCTCTTTTTTCTTTTCCTTTTGGAGCTCCCAGCACGATATACTCATTTTCGTGTTCTGATTCTGGTAACTGTTGTCTTTCAAGTAGTTTCTCGTGTGTTCCTGTTTCGAAATCAATATCTTCTTCTTGCTGATCTGCTGTGGTGTTGATGGTCTCTTGTTTTTTATTCTCTATATCTGTTATTCTTTCATTTAACTCTTCGAGTTTTTTGAGAATTTCTAGAAGTAGTTTTTGTTCAGCGTTTTGGTGCTTTTTTTCTCCGAACAGATCCTTCATGATAATAGTGGAATGAGTTTTGTTTTTTATGTTTTGTCTTTTTGATGTTTTTTTCAGTCTCAGTCTGGTGTTGAGTCTCGATTGAGATTGGTTTGAGACTATTTTTGAGACTGATTTTGTATTTTGAGACTATTTATTGTGTTTTTCCATAGGAAATAAGGGGGTGTGGGTTGTTTTTGGTTATTGAGACTGAGACTGTCTCATTAGTTTTGATGAGACTTTATTGGGTCTATGGTGTGTCTGGTGTTTGCCGCACGAAATTATGGTTTATGGTGTCTTTTCGCGTGGCGCACTTACGGGTTCGGGATCTTGTTGTGTGTTTTTTTTTCGGAAAAAGCACTGGACAACCTCGCACAACCTATTTAAAAGAAGCTTCCTTTATACTTTCTAGAACCCTCCCTCAGGCAGGAATTTGTCTGAGTGAAATAAGAAGGGAAACCAATGGAGGTAATACCTATGGATTCAGTAGATGTATCTAAAAACTCCCCTGAAAAAAAATTCAGGGCAGCACCCGTGACTGCAACAATATGGGTGAATGAAGTGAAGACCAAGGACGGTGATGTCCGTTCATTCAGGACAATCTCTCTTGAGAGATCGTATAAGGATAAGGAAGGTAACTGGCATAACACTGGTTCTATGAGGGTCAACGACCTTCCCAAAGCTGCGCTTGTTCTCAATAAGGCATATGAATATGTGAGTGTCAAGGAAGAAGACCCTGTATCGATTGAAGAAGAGTGATTATTATGACTGAAGAAAAAACTATTCAGGATTTACCGGGTGTGGGTGCAGCAACAGCAGAGAAACTCTCTGCTGCAGGTTTTGATACACTCATGGCTTTAGCAGTAGCTACTCCTGGAGAATTATCTGATGCTGCAGGAGTGACTGAAGCAGCAGCGAGAAAGATGATTCAATCTGCTCGTTCTGAAATGGATATGGGATTTCAGTCTGGCGAGGATCTTCTTGCTAAACGTGAGAAAGTCATCAAGATATCCACTGGCAGTACCAATTTCGACAGTATGCTTGGCGGTGGTCTCGAGACTGGTGCAATCACAGAGTGTTTTGGACAATATGGTAGTTCTAAAACACAAATCGCTCATGTGCTCTGTGTGAGTTGCCAAATGCGTGAACCTGATGCTGTTGCCGTATATATTGATACGGAAAACACGTTCCGCCCAGAACGTATCCAACAGATTGCAGCAGGTTTCGGCCTTGACCCTGTCCAAGCATTGAAGAATGTGAAGGTTGCTCGTGCGTTCAATTCCGATCATCAGATGCTTTTAGCGGAGAAAGTGGAAGATCTTGTTAAAGAAAACAAGATTCGCGTAGTGATTGTTGATTCGCTCACAGCTCATTTCAGGGCAGAATTCGTTGGTCGTGGAACGCTCGCTAATCGCCAGCAAAAGCTGAATAAGCATATGCACGTTCTTGCGAAAGTTGCAGATATCCACAATATTTGTGTCTATGTGACTAACCAAGTCATGGCAAAGCCAGACACTTTCTTTGGCGATCCGACTGAAGCTATTGGTGGTAACGTCGTAGCTCACAACAGTACGTTCAGGATTTACTTGCGTAAAGGCAAGAAAGGGACTCGAGTCGCGAAACTTGTTGACAGTCCTAACCTACCTGACGCTGAATGTGTCTATGAAGTCAAGGAAGGCGGTCTCAAGGACGTCTAGATATTTTTCTTTTTTCTTCATTTTTCTCGTTAGTTTTTTATATCTGTTGCTATTTCGTCACTATTGATACTGATGATTGTTCTCAAGAAAGATTTCAAGCATTGTCTTGTTTCTCTCAAGATATCATTTACTGACGACCTGTGGTATCTCAGCGAACTCATCGAACCTGGAGATACAGTTACTGGTAAGACTGAACGCAAGATAAAAATAGGTGATGCAGGCTCAAGCAATGCGAAAGTGACTCGTAAGACTATGACTCTTTCTATACTTGTCGAAGATGTCTCGCTATCAGACACAGGAGATGTTCTCCGTGTCAAAGGCACAGTCAAAGAAGGCACTGATGATGTTCCTGCCAGTGTATATCACACTATAAATCTAAGTATTGATAGTTCCTTCAAGCTTATAAAGCCCGAATGGCCTCAATTCATGAAGAAACGTCTTGATGAAGCGATCAACAACAGTGCTGAAAGTGTCTTGTTTGTTCTTTTCGATAGGGAGAAAACATTGTTTTCAATAGTCCGCCAATCAGGCATTGAGCATCTTTCTGAACGTAAGAATGGAACGTCAGGAAAAAGATATGATGCTGCTTCAGGTAGTGGAATGTATGCAGCTATTGTAGGACAAGTAGAGGATTACATGAAATCACAATCTCCCTCAGGTATTGTTGTAGGCTGTCCTGACTTTTGGAAACAATATATTCAGAAGGCATTCCATAATTCGTCAATCACGAAACAACCTGTTTTTGTCACTGTTACGGCTGTCGATCGTGCTGTGATTCACAAACTCCTTTCTCGACCTGAACTTCATGCTCTTCTCCAGACCCAGCGTTTACAGAAAGAACAAGCTTTTGTTGATCGTCTTCTTGAACAACTTGATAAAGAACTAGTTGCTTATGGGTTTGACGATGTTGATGAAGCTGCAGTGATAGGTGCTGTCAGTGAAGTGGGTGTTAGCGACACGTTCTTGCAAAAAAGCCGTCAAGACGGTTGGTATGAAAAACTCAACAGACTCCTTTCAACAGTTGATAGCTCTCAAGGGTCTATTCATCTTTTAAAAGGGGAAAATACGACAAAGATTGTTGATGGTCTTGGTGGTATAGTTGGTATATTAAGATGGAAACTCCAATGAGATTTGAAGATGAGCTTGTGGATCTTATCAAGCAGAAGAATGAATTATCCTCTCTTGATGATGATTTTGTCAAGAGTGTGCTTCAAAAGAAAGTGGCACCTTATAGCACTAAAGATCTTGGCAAATATTCTTCATTCAAGCAATTCAAACGTAGTTCCTTGTGCAAGATTCTCTTGACAGAAACAAGGAAATATTTGCGTGATGTGTATGGTGTCTTTCTCCAAAAACCTTTATCTTCCTTCACTCACTTTACTGACAGCATTTCTTCAATCGCTGATGTAAAGATTGATGGTCTTCTTGAGGCCCACCAATCAACAAGGGAGCGTATGCCTTATTATACCGAAATATACACTCGCATATGGGAAGAATGTCATAAGAAAGGACTTGATGAGGATTCCTTCTCCGTACTTGATCTCGCTTGCGGATGGAATCCTTTTGCGCTCAAGTATTTTCCATCTAGACCACGATATTATTTTGCTAATGATCTCTCCTCAGAAGATATGGCTCTCGTGAACAGGTTTTTCTCCAAAGTAGATCAAGATGGTTGTGCACGAGCTTTCGATCTTCTTTCCGAGCAGTTTCTTGCTTGGCTTGATACTCTGCCTGATATTGATGTCTGTTTCCTGTTCAAAGCGCTTGATTCTTTGGAATATGCTCAACGTCACAGCTCAAAGAGACTACTGCAAAAACTCTCTGCAAAATGCAAATTAGTTGTTGTCTCCTTCTCCCGTGTCTCGATCGGCGGTCGCCATGAAATCGATACGAAGCGTCGCTCATGGTTTGAAACATGGTGTGAGAAATACGGGTGGAGTATTGAAATAGTCACTGTTCCTAACGAATCATTTTATTTTTGTACACCACCGCATAATACTGGACCTCTATAAGTGAGATGCTCTTTTTTTCATATTCACTTGGATTTAGACTTGTTGTTTTCCATTTACGGTTCTGTGAGATGTTCTTTCTTCTCATGAAGCGTCTATAGTCTAATTTTTTCTCTCATCCTTTTTTCAAATTCTTTTTTTCGCCAGATAGTAGGGGTTGGGTGTAACTATTAATGTAAAGTTAAAAACAGTAACATATAAATAGTAGTTATTTTACATGAATTTATTGAAAAAGGGTGTGAGGCTCCTTTTTTTGGAGGGTAACAATGATTGTAAGAGAAGAGTTTTTAAGTAAACTACGAAGGTATTTCTCATTAAACCTTTATGAGGCTAAAGTGTGGACTGCTCTTCTATCTCGAGGAGTAAGTACGGCTGGAGAATTGTCGGACATAGCTAATGTTCCTAGGTCACGAAGCTATGATGTCCTTGAGTCTCTTGAGAAAAAAGGCTTTGTAGTGACGAAGATCGGCAAACCGATCAAATATATTGCAGTACCACCAAAAGAAGTTCTAGAACGTGTTAAGAAAAATCTTCATTCTTCGACTCAGGAACATATCAAGAAGCTTGATGATTTGAAAGGAACTGATCTTATTGAAGAACTGAATTCGCTCCACACGCAAGGTGTTGAGCTTGTTGAACCGACTGATCTTTCTGGATCGTTACGAGGTCGTCTGAACTTATATAACCACATTGAATACACGATCCGTAATGCTGAAGAATCAGTGACTGTGATGACTACCACTCAAGGTCTCATTCGCAAAATAGAGGGTTTGAAACCTCTCTTTGAAGAGCTTGTCAAACGAGGCGTCACTATCCGTATTGCTGCCCCTTTGACTACTGATGAAGCGCTTGAAGCTGCTGATCAGATAAAGGACATTGCTGAAGTCCGTAACATCGACCACATCAACGCACGATTCGTCGTTGTTGATGGTGTGGAAGTGATCTTCATGGTCATGCACGATGATGATGTGCACCCTACCTATGATATAGGTATCTGGGTAAACACTCCGTTCTTCGCTTCAGCTCTAGAACAGCTTTTTGAACTCGCTTGGGACACGCTTGATAAAGCGATGGCACCTAAGAAGGATTCTTCAAAAAGTAAGAGTAGTGGTAAGAAGAAATGATATTGTTCGGTTTTTTTTCTTTTTTATTGTATTCTTCAACTCGTTCCATCGTGAAACAGTTCACTAATTATCCTAACATTTATAATGATTCTATTATCTCACTACGTTCAGGTACATTGTTGCTATCATTGCAACGAGGTTTACACTCATGAATCCGAAATATACAAATGAGAAAACAGATGCTCCTGTAAAGGAGGGTGAAATTTACACTGGCAGTATAGAATCTGTCGGTGGTAAAGGTGACGGGATTCTTCGAATAAAAGGATTTGTTGTCTTCGTCCCTAGTGTCGATAAAGGAGACTATGTGAAGGTCAAGATCAATAAAGTTCTTCCTAAAGTCTCTTTCGGTGAGCTTATCGAAAAGATTGAGCCTCCAAAACCGTCTGCTCGCTTACGGGGAAAACAATCTGTACAAGAAGAAGACGAAGAGGACGATGAGCTGAAGGAACTTCTGACAACAGAAGGAGATTCTGAGGATTTCGGAACTGATGATGAAGATGATGAAGAGTTTTAAGCTTTAAGAAAACTTTATAAAACTCTTTATGTTTCTTTTTTTAACAACCTTATCTCTGTAATGCCAAAAAGCGCTCGCGCTTTGCAAACGCATGTTTGTTCTCGTGTTCAGGGACGGTAGAGTGTTCTACCGACGCACAGGTGATAGAGGTGCGAAAAGCCAATCGGCTCATTCTCCTTTATCCCTTTCATGTGGTTGGAAACTGTAAGATAATTTATGAAAGGTGAATATTGAAAATGGCTGAAGAAGAATTATTGATCCCTAATGAGGATTATTTGAAATCAGGAATCCATATCGGTACGAAATTCCGCACTAAATATATGGAAAACTTCATTTATAAGACAAGAAGTGATGGTCTATCTGTTCTCAATATCAAACAGATTGATGAGCGAATCAAGGTTGCTGCTAATTTTCTCGCTAACTTTGATCCTGAAGATATTCTTATCGTCTCACGTCGTGAAAACGGTTGGCGTCCAGTAAAACTGTTCGCTAAGTCTACTGGGGCTAAATTCTTTGCTGGAAGGTATCCTCCTGGAGTCCTTACCAATCCTGAACTCAAGAACTTCATTGAGGCAAAAGTCATGCTTATCACTGACGCAGGTCCTGATAAGAATGCGATCAAGGATGCGATTAAAGTGGGCATTCCGATTATCGCTCTTTGTGATACGAATAATCAGGCAAATAATCTTGACCTCGTCATCCCTTGTAATAATAAAGGTAAAAAGAGTCTCGGTCTCGTGTTCTGGTTGCTCGCTAAACTCTATTTAGAGAAAAAAGGCCTGAAAAATGAAGGTCAGGCTTTTGAATACACTCTTGAGCAATTCACTGAAGAATAACTGAAACGCTTTTTATTCACTTTTTTTTTCATTATCTTCTTCTTCGCAGCGTTCAAAACCCAAGTCAGTGATTTTGAATCGGACATTCTTATTCTCTTCTATCGACCTGTGTTTTTTAATGATGGCTTGTCTTGTTCCATCGATATTTTTTTGTAATTCAATGAGGCATTTGCTTTGGTATTTGAGCAGATCCCCTCCTACAATGTTGATCTTGTTTTTCTGATCGAAATCCTTGTAGACTTGGTTTGTGACAATAACCGGTATGTTGTTTTTTCTTGCTATTTCAGTCATTAACGCTAATTGTATTCCTAATTGTTTGTTGACTTCATAGATGTTTTTCGTTTGTCCGATTTCGAGGCGATAGAGCATTGCTATAGAATCGATGATGATGACTCCTGTATTCTTATGATCCATCTTTCTAAGCTGTTCAAACGCTTGCTTTTGCTCTTGGAATGTCGTTGGATTAAGAAGCAATATTCTTTTGAGCGATTCAGTGTAATCATCACTGATTTGCCTGTATCTTGATAATGAGAATGATCCTTCCGTATCGATGTAGATGGTCTTTTTCTTCTTGAACTCGTTAGCTAGGATGAGACAGATATTGGTTTTGCCGCTTCCTGCAGGCCCGTAGATGGTCGTGATGACATTCTTTTCAAAGCCTCCTTCCAAAAGCCAGTCTAGAGCATCAGAGCCAGTGCTTATTTTAGTATCCTGAGAAGCAGGTGTTTTTTGTGTTGTCATTTGATTTTCACTTTCATGATACAGGTATGCTTTCGTGCAATCGCCATATTCCTTCTTCCAGCTTGTCTTTATCAGCGATGAAATGGTGTGTTGCCGGATGTATATGCCACATCTTGTTTTCCTTGACATTGACGAAAATAATACTCGCATATCGATACTGCTTAAGTCGGTTCCAGTTATCAATAAGGAATTCTATGTTCTCTTTCGAATTTTTTGTGATGATGAATTGTTTACTTTGATTGTTCTTGATATTACCGATCGCTTCAGAGAGTTTTTCTGTAACATAATAGTTTTTTTCCTCTTTTTTTTCAACGACCCTGATATGGTCTTCTGTCACTTCCATCTCTTTAATCTGTTTTCTCATACAGTCTTTGAAGCGTATATGGTGGGTTGCCCATTCGTTAAGCTTCATCTTGTTTCTCCTCTTCTTTTCCTTCAGAGTCTGGTTGTTTTGTTTTTTGTTGACTTCGCTTATGTTCTTGAATCGTGAATATGCTATATGGGATGAGTGCTGCTATGGCAAATGAAACTCCGAGGATGTACGGGTTATGATTTGCTATTGTCGTGAAAATATCTTTGAGTGTTCTCACATTGTGTGTGATGATGATACTTGTGATAATCGAACTCACTGGAATGACTGCGCTGATAATGATATGGTGGTGCACTTGCGCGTGCTCGATATCCTTGACAAGAACGCTTGCAAGGCTTCCGAATAATCCTCCTAGTATGAGGATGCTCGCTATCGCTTGTATCTTGTTCATCGCGATAAGAAGCGGCTCCATAAGATATGCTCCACCTATCGCACCGCCGATGATGATGATAAGTAGCATCCAATACGTTCCTCTCTCGAGAGCTTTCATGTGCGGATGTTTATTCTCTTCTGCTTTTTCGAATACTTCTTTAGCGTGTTCGATTTCTTCATCGCTCCAGCCTTTTTCCTTGAGCTTAGTGTGATCTATTTTCATATCTACAAATAGTTTTATTATCGCTTCCTTAAAAATATTGCCATTATTAGCTAGTGTTATTTCCGGAAGTCAACAAGAAGAAAACGTGCGTGTCAGTTTTCAGATTCTTCTTCGTTTTCATCACTATTGATATGGTCTTTACTGATAAGCGCGATTGTCTTGACTTGATCGCCCTCGGAAAGTCTCATGAGCCGGACACCTTTCGTGTTTCTTCCGACTCTGCTGATACCTTCTGTTGCCATTCTTATGATGATGCCTTTTTGAGAAATCATGAGTGCTTCTTCGTCACCGAATATTGCCTTGATATTTGCAACATCTCCGTTTCTTTCATCGCAGATGATGTTTCGCACTCCTTTTCCTCCCCGAGCAGTTTTTCGATATTCATCAATAGTTGTTTGTTTACCGTACCCATTGTCTGTTACAGTAAGGACTGAAGCCCTTTGATCGGCTTTGATCATTCCTATGACATAATCATCTTGTGAAAGTCTGATCGCTCTCACTCCCCTGCTTGTTCGCCCCACCGCTCTCACATCTAGTTCTGAGAATCGGACTGCTTGTCCTTTTCGTGTTGCGATGAGCAGATCGTCCTCGCCATCAGTTCTGAGACTCTGGACCACTCTATCTCCTTTATCGAGACTGATGCCTATGATGCCTGTCTGTCGTGGTCGAGAATATGCTTCCAATGATGTTTTCTTGATGGTTCCTTGTCGAGTGATCATGGTAAGATAACTGTTCTTTTCGAATTCATTGACCGGAATGACTGTGGCGATGTGTTCTCCCTGTTCGATCTTGACCATATTGACCAGCGCTTTTCCTTTTGATTGTCGTGTTCCTTGAGGTATAGTATATATTTTGAGCCAGTGGATTTGCCCTTTATCTGTTATGATAAGTAAATATGAATGGGTGTTTGCGATAAAGAGGTGTTCGACGACATCTTCTTCTTTCATTCCCGTGCCGATTACTCCTTTACCTCCTCGTTTTTGGACTTTGTAGGTGTCAATAGGTATTCGTTTAGCATATCCTGCTTTTGTAATGCTCACGACGTGATCTTCTCGCGGAATGAGATCCTCATCCTCTATATCATTATATTCTTCTTGAGATATCTCTGTCTTTCTCTCATCTCCGTATGTATTTTGGAGGTGAGTGAGTTCTTCAGTGATAATCTCGTTGACTTTCTGTGTGCTACCAAGGATTTCTTTGAGTTCTTTGATAAGTTCTATGATTCCTTTATAATCCTCTTTGAGCTTATCTCTCTCAAGACCTGTGAGTTTCTGCAGTTTCATATCAAGGATCGCTTGCGCTTGTTTCTCGCTGAATTCATAGTTCTCCTGAAGTTGCATTATAGCTTCTTTCGCTCCTGATGCTTTCTTGATGAGTGTGATGATCGGGTCGATATGATCGAGCGCTTTTGCCAATCCTTCAAGGATATGTGCTCTCTTCTCTGCCTTATCAAGCTCATAGCTGCTCCGTCGTCTGATGACTTCTCGCCGGTGCTCAAGAAATAATTCAAAAATCTGTTTTATGTTGAGAACTCGAGGCCTTCCCTTTACAATTGTCAAAAATATGAGTCCCATACTCACTTGTAGTCGTGAGTGCTTGAGCAGCTGGTTCTTGACCACTTCGCTATTAGCATCTTTTTTCAGTTCAAAAACCACTCTGAGACCTTTCTTATCCGACTCGTCCCTGATATCGCTGATCCCTTCGATTCGTTTATCTCTTACTGACTTCGCTATCTGTTCAAGAAGCATTGACTTGTTGACCATGTATGGTATTTCTGTCACTACAACCGCATTTCTGTTTCTGACAGTCTCCTCATGCATGACTGCTCGAAGCTTGATTTTTCCCCTGCCGCTCTTATACGCGCTCAGGTAACCACTACGACCAACAATGATTCCTCCTGTCGGGAAGTCTGGTCCTTTCAAGAATTCTGTCAAATCCATTACATCAAGATCAGGATTTTTGATGAGTTGTTTTGTCGCTTCTGCGATTTCAAAAAGATTGTGTGGTGGTATGTTCGTCGCCATACCGACAGCGATTCCACTTGATCCATTAAGGAGTAGATTAGGGACTTTTGTTGGTAGAACTTCAGGTTCTTTGAGACTCCCGTCAAAGTTCTCTCTCATATTCACTGTATCTTTATCCATATCAGCAAGCATTTCATCACTGATTTTCTCCAGTTTCGCTTCAGTATATCGCATTGCTGCTGCACTATCGCCATCTATGCTTCCGAAGTTACCTTGTCCTCTGATGAGCGGATACCTCATAGAGAATTCTTGAGCCATCCTGACTAGACTGTCATAGACTGCACTATCTCCGTGAGGATGATATTTACCAAGCACTTCTCCAACGATACGTGCTGATTTCTTGTATGATTTGCTATGTGTGATTCCAAGCTCGTTCATAGCGTAGAGAATTCTTCTGTGGACTGGTTTAAGGCCATCTCTGACATCCGGTAACGCCCTGCCTACAATAACTGACATTGAATAGCTGAGATATGCTGTTTTCATCTCATCTTCAATGACTGCGGGAATGATTCGCTCTACGCCGTCCTTCTTGATGAGAATATCTTCTTCCGGTTTCTCTTTATTGTCTGTCACTGCATATATAGAATGAGGTATTGTTTATAAGTCTTGCGACTTTTTCGTTTAGCGTAATTGCTTTTCTGATGCGTGATTAGGCTTGTTTTTAAGAGTTTAGAGTGTCGGACTGTCCATTTATAAATGAATGAGGTGTTTTCAATCGATTTTCTTTTCGATGGACTTTCTGTTTACTGTGAAGTTTCGACCGCAATACACGCATTTTTTTGTCTTACCGATGACCTCTTTGGTCCTGTTCTCGTATTGCATTGTGTTCCTGCACTTCGGGCAGATAAGAAGTAGTTTCATCTTCAGCACCATTTCAGAGATAATGTGGTCTGTTCTTCTCTTTTTCTTCTTCGTTTGCAACGAATTCTTCTATAGTATTGATGGGCTTATTTCCCTGACTACTGTTGTCGTTTTCATTCTGAGGGCTTTCTTCTTCAATGTTCCTTTCAAGCTCTTCTTTCTCGTCCTGATCTTTTGTCTTCTCACTCTCTTGTTGTTCTGTATCATTCTTTTCTTTTGCACTTGGTATATTGTGTTCCTGTACTCGTTGAGAAAGACTGTTGATGCGGCTGTCGATATCATTCAGGAATGTTTTTTCTTGTTCTTTCTTCACCTTTTCCTCTTCTTCTTTCTGCCTTAGGATTTTTTCAGGATCTTGATTTTCGTTCTCTTCCGATTTATCGTCTGTAGTGTCCACTATTTCCAGTCCACCAAGTTTTTGCTGAGAATCATTTTCATTTGGTGTTTCTTCCTGTTTTTTCTCATCAATTTCGACTACTTCAAGTTTTTGTTGCGAAGCTTGTTCTTCTCGGAGTTTATCGAACACTTCTCTGATCTCCTCATCTCCTTCAACATCGAAGTAATCATAGAATTTTTCGGTAATCTTGAGTAGGTAGCTTCTTCCTTCTTTCTCTTTTGTCACGAATTTTTCCTTGACTAGCTCCTTGATATGGTCATACGCTCCTTGTCCTCGCATATCGATAATATCTGATTGTAGAACGGGGCTTTTGTACGCGATGACTGCCAGAGTCTTGAGGATTGCTATAGCAAGTTCTGTCTCGCTCACGATGTTTTTCACATCTTCAGTATATTTTCCTCTTACGGTGAGTTTCCATTTCCCATTGTGTTCTCTTACGATCAGACTGCTATCTCTGTTCTCGTATTCTTCTCGGAGTTTCTTGAGCGCAGTATTCACTTTTCGTTTGCTCTCAGAAGTATATGTTGCTAGGTCTTCTGCATTCACTCCTTTACCTGATGCGTAAAGAATTGCTTCAATCCTGTTCTTGAAGTCATTATTGGTTTTCATTGGACTCCTCTTCACAAGCTGTTCATGTCCATTATCTGACCAGATAATACCTGTTCTTCTCTTCTCTCACTCTGTTCTCTTTAAGGAGAGCTTTCACGAACTCTTGCGTGTGCTTTTCATCCATACCGATTCGCTTGCTGATTTCAGGTAGTTCTAGTGGTTCTTTGAGTGCTAGAAGAATTGCGTTTCGAGTCATGGAATTAAAATTTTTTATGAGTCCTTGATTCTGGTTCCTGATGGTTTTGTTGACCATCCCTATCTCGTGAAGTTTCGCAAGCAGATCGTTGAGCCAGTTATCGACATCTTTCTGTTCGAAGCTAAACGTTGAAGGTTCCTTGATCTCGATTGAAGCAGGGGAGTAATTGATACTGAGCCATGTGAGTTTTTCTAATCCTTTCGCGAGCAGATCTACTTCTGCGATGGTGCTGAACAGACCATCTTCCATCTCGTCAGTTGGTTCAAAATCCTCATCTATTATTTTGATATGTTCGTCAGTCTTGAGGTTTTCAAGATATGCTTTGAGTGATTTTTCAACATGCTCTTTGGGCTTGCCGACAACCTCGAAGATAACGGCTGCCCTGAGGTATCCTTCTTCAATGTGGTTTTTAATTTCTTTTGATTTCATTGCTTTTCACACACCTGAACAATTCATGATGAAATGTAGAGATGAATTGTTTTATTGTTCTGTCTTTTCAATTGCTCTTAACGCTGATTGTTTTATAAATTTATCTATGGTCGCGTGGTTCTTCTTTCGCGGTTGTTTTCAAGAGCTTCTTTTTTTCCCTTTAAAAAGCGTTTTCGAAGCCAATACTGTCCTCCGAGAAGAAGCAGCACTATCGGTAGTGCAATAATGATGAGTTTTGCACTCCTTGCGGTTTTCGTATCTGTTGGCGCAGTAATTGTCTCTACTTTTCCAGTTTCATTCTTTTCAGAATCCTCGATCAAAGTGGTCGTTTTCTTCCGTTGAGTAACGACTTGACCAGTGAGACTGCTGCTCGTGGTTTTTTCCTCAACCTCCAAGGTAATAGTATCTTCTTGCACGTCACTCCCTCTTTGATTCTTCACTTCTGTTCGTATATTCATTTCTTCTGTCGGTCTTTCGAATGTGAGTAAAACTGTTTTCTCGTCTGCAATAACTTCTGTTCGTTTCACAGTCTCATTTCCCGAATCTGCAGTGATGGTCGTTTCACCTTCGCTTTTCACTCTCACATACCAATTCAGGCTTTCCCCAAGATATTTCTGTCTCGTGTATGTGTTCAGGATTTCTGGTTTTTTATGAGTTTCGTCTTCCTCGTTACCTTCCTGATTTTTGTTCTCCTCAAATGTTGGAACGATAACAGTTATTGTTTCAGAATCTTCTTCTCCCAATCCTTTTGCTATAATCAGGATTTCTTTACTTTCAGAGATGTGGTCGAGTTCCATCGGGATTGTTGCTGTTAGCGCCGAGTCTCTTGTGAGCATCTTTATTTTTGCCGTGTCCGAGATTTTTTCTCCACTCTCATCTCTCGCTTCCACACTGATGACTTGCGATCGGGTCTCTCCTTTGATCGCTTCTAGTTCGACATGCACTGTCGGTGAATCTTCATCCTTTATCTCGACAGAGATTATCTCCAGTGTTGTCTCGATAATTTCATCTTCGTCTGTCTGTTCATCCTTGACAATAACATAGACTGTTCTGGAATACGATTCATTACCATTTATGATTTCAGCCTTTGCCGCATATCCTTTTTCTGATTGCTCTTGCTCTTTGAACGTATACTGTTTTTCATACACGTTTGTGGTCGTGTATTTATCCTTGACAATAGTTCCTTCAAGATCCTCTATCCAGTAAGTGATTGTCAGATCTTCTTGTATCGGTGACACATAAAATGAGAGTGTTGCCTTCTCCCCGGGCTTATAGAGCGCCTTATCAAGATAGAATCGGGCAATGCTCGTTATATTAGTTTCATTCTCTTCATCTGTTTCAGATTCATTTATAGTCTCAATCTCGGTATCCGTCTCATTTACCGTCGTATTCACGGTCGTGTTCAACTCTTCTTGTCCATTCTCGATCTCACTCGTATTCGTGAGCGTTTCATTAGATGAATTGTTTGAAGCTGCTCCTTGGCATGGACTTTCAACAATCCATGATATTGTTTCATTCGTTTCATTTTGTTCAATGCTTATGCTGAGTTCATACATTCCCTTCTTTTCAAGAACTACCTCTCCAGTATTCGCTTCACTGTATTTGTTGATGGTCTTTTCAACAATAATTTCCTGTAAGAGCGTGTTGTTTTCCTTGAGCCTTTGAGTATAGTGAATGGTCAGTGGATCTATTCCGCTGTAATATTCATCTCTTTGCACATGAAAAACGCTCGTGACCGACTCATTACATTCGATTGATCCTATAAGTGGTGTGAAACTGACATTTTCTCCATACAACGTTGTCGTTTTCGTTAGCATTGCACTTGCACTCGTAGCAAGAACTACAATGCTGATGAGAATAACTATCATTGCTCTCGGTGCAGGGTTTATATGTTTCATTGTGGTTGATTCATTCTTGTCATCTTTTTATTTGTTCTTCGTGCTTTTTTCCGGAAATGTTCCGGATTTCTTGTTTTTATGCGCTAGTGGTTGTTCTCATGTTCTTCTCTTGTCATTGCCCGTCAATCGCTTCGAACGTGATTTTGTTGTATCTCTAGAGAAGTGAGAAAACTTTTAATAGTGTGCACCCTCTGTTTATTTAAAAAGAGGCTGAGGTTATGGGCTTGAAACTATTCAAGAAGAAATCGTCTTCTCCAGACAAAGGTGATTTGTCTGCAGATTCATCGTCTTCAGACAACGCTAACATTGACAAAGCACTGAACGATCTTCCACCTATAGATTGTCCTCCTGACAATTCTGATTGCAAAGTGAATGCAGCTGATACTGCTTCACCACAAGGTAATATTTCTTCCTCGGAACTTCAACAGAAGAAAGCTCCTTCCATGCCTCAACCTATAGATTCCTCTTCTCAGGAGGAAACGAATTGGACTGGTTCATCTGACCAACCATCTCAACCTGACTCTCCAACAGAACATCCTGTTCCTGCTGATGAACAATCAGAGCAGCCTGACGATACAGGATCTTCTTCCTTATCCAAGGAACAAGCAGCACTTGTCGATAATCAACCAGTTACGCCTTCTTCAGAGGATATTGACAAAACCTCGTCTGAAGATCCTTCCGCTGACCAGACTGAAAAAACAGTTGACAACGCAACTACATCTCCTAAGGATCAATCTGCTGTTGTCAAGGATGACACCTCCGTTCCAACTTCATCAGATTCCACTATCCTTGGCGCTTCACCTTCATCAGGAGACTCTTCCTCTTCAACTGCTCTCAAACACGACCTTCCTGACTTTGGAAGTGAAGCTTCCGATCTTCAAGAACTTGAGAGTGAACTTTCTCAACCGGTTGTTCGTGAACAAAAAGGTTCATTTGTCAAAGAATTGTTTGTTGAGAAAAGGAAGTATCAAGAATTGCTCTTCATGATTAATGATTCTAAGACATTGCTCTCTACAGAAGTGGAGAGCGAGAAAGGTATTGAATCGATTGACAAGAAAATCGGTGATAGCCTGGAATCATTGAACAAGAAATACGGTCAGTTGTATGATAAGCTCTCTTCCACTATCACAAAATTATCCTCTTCAAATTGATAAAGGTGAAATCGTATGGTAGACAAATCCCCTGTATTCATTAAAATTGATGATTATCGGAAAGTGCTTGATCTCGTTGACAATCTCAAGAAAAAAACGAGCGAAGTGCGCAGCACTATCGGTGAGATCAAAGAACTCCGTGCTAAAGAACAGGACGCTCTGGATTTCTGGGAGCAAAACATTGACGAAGTCGATAAGAAGATCTTGTATGTCGATCAGACCTTGTTCGAACCCGAATCATAAGTGTGAGGTTACTCTATGGCAGATAATTCCTATTTCGTAAGGATTCCCGACTCTGAACTCGTCCAGTTGGCTTTGCTGGAGAGCGCTAAAGAGTCTCTTCTCTCTTCAAAAGCATACCATGAATTGTTGGTTGTCCGAAAAGGGAAAGAGCAAGCGTTCAAGAAATTACGTTCGCAAGCCACTGAAATGATTGCGTTATTTGACAAGCTCAACTCCGTACTTCCTCACAGTCAGGAGATGTTACAGGAGAAACCGAAATCTGCTGCGAAAAAATCTGCTCCTAAGAAAAAGGCAGCTGGTAAAAAGGAATCTTCTTCACATGATACTGAGCTTGATCGTCTCAACAATGCATTATCTGAGATTGAGCGCAAGCTTGAGAATCTCTCTTGATTTTTCTTCCTCTTATTCTTTTCCGGCAAAGATTTTATAAACCGTTTATTCTTCCTTTACCTTCAGCCGCTTCAGCTTGTTTCTTTTTCGCGGGGATGCCGGAGCGGCCAAACGGGACAGACTCAAGGCATTTGAGTGCTGAGCATATGGGCTCATCAAGAGCTCTTGCGATGAAGAACTATTGTGAGTCATCTGTTGGCTTAGTGCCTACAAGGGTTCGAATCCCTTTCCCCGCACTCTTTTCACTTCGTTTCAGTCGTGCGGCTCAAGGGATTCAAAGTCTGCGGATTCTCTTCGTTCATCCTTGAGTTACT
>JBNJHD010000002.1:18661-22490 GCA_051819805.1 Nanobdellota archaeon | reverse complement strand
GTTCGAATCCCTTTCCCCGCACTCTTTTCACTTCGTTTCAGTCGTGCGGCTCAAGGGATTCAAAGTCTGCGGATTCTCTTCGTTCATCCTTGAGTTACTTCAAGCTTCGCTTTCGTAACAATCCCTTTCCATGAAAGGTCCTGAATGCTAATGAAGATACCTTTCCCGCAGATTTTTTCCTTAAAAAATCAAGGGCAAGGTTCCCGATCGTTAGTGAGGACACCTTTCCCCGCAGATTTTTTTCTTCAAAAAATTCGAGGAGTAAGGTTGGGAACGTCAGTGACCCTATCTTTCCCGCTGATTTTTCCCCAAATATTCGGGGATAACGGCTAGGAGCGCAGTGACTATGTCTTTTTCCGCACTGCTCATGCTCCTACTTGTTGGTATTGCTTGAGCATGCTGTTGAGATCATATTTCTGCCTACTGAACATCTTCCTGAACATTCCTTGTCGTTTCCTATCAAGCCGTTTCACATCTTCGTGGTCGTAGAGTGTGAGCTTTATCTTCTCTCCATAAACTCTCGCTCGTGGTTCATACACTGAGTTTGTTATCATGATGCCTTTCTTATAGTGTATATCGAGTAATTCCAGTTTTGCTGCAAATGTAGCGACATCTGAGAAAGTGACTGCTTGTCCTTGTTTCCGATACTTGCATTCGACAAGATATGGTTTCTTCTTTCCGTAAGTCACATCAATCTGTGCTTTGATGCTCTCATCATCTTTGAGCGTGTAAATGACGTTATGATTCACTTGTTTCTTTCCCAGATCGTTATAGAGGTCTGCCACCCATTTCTCGAAGGCTATTCCTCGTCCTACGTCTCTTGATCGCATCAAGTTATATTATCTTAGATTTCATTTTAATAGTCTTGAGCATTTTTTTCCGGAAGATTTCCGGCATTTTTTTATACGCTGCTTATTCTCTCATTTCTATGACTGTTAAACTTATTCCTCTCGGCGGCTTCGGCGAAGTCGGTCGTAACTGCCTTGCAGTGGACATAGATGGTAAGATAATCTTGCTTGATATGGGCTTTCATCTCGAGCGCTATCTCGAAGCTACTGAAGACGATTTTATCATGAAACGTCATGCCAAACGTCGTCTCATCACTTCTGGCGCTCTTCCTGACGTTCGCATCCTTCGGCGTCGCCGTAAGGATGTCGTTGGTATTGTTTGCTCTCACGCTCACTTGGATCATATAGGCGCAATTCCGTTCCTTGCCAGTCATTTCTCTTGTCCTGTGCACGCCACTCCGTTCACAACTCATGTCATCCGATCCATTGTTGATGATCGTGGAGCGCAAGCGACTGTTATCGATCATGATCCTTCATCAACATTTATTATTGATGGTATTAAAATAGAATTCATCCCTGTCTCTCACTCTACCCCTCATACTGTAGCTGTCGCTATTCACACTGATGATGGTGTTGTTCTCTATGCTAATGACTATAAGGAAGACCAGGATCCCCCATTTGGTCTGCCCACTGACGTCCCTCGTCTCAAGGAACTCGGTGGTTCTGTCAAGGCACTTGTCTTGGACTCTCTTTACGCTCCATCTGATGATTATTCTGAAAGCGAAGGTGTCGCTCGTGATAATGTTCTTTCGCTTGAGGGTTCTCTCCAGAATTCTCGTGCAATTGTCATCTCAACCTTCTCATCACATATTTTCCGCATGGAAACCTTGTGTGACTTGGCTGACGGTCTGGGTCGAGAAGTCGTGTTCATGGGTCGTTCCATTCATCGATATATGACTGCTGCTAAAGAGACAGGAATCCTTGACCTCACTACACGTGGTCGTATGCTCAAATACCGTCGTCAGATTGACTCCTTCCTTCATAAGCTCGTTGATCCTTCAAAATATCTCTTCATCACTACTGGTCATCAGGGCGAACCTGAAGCAGTGCTTCGTCGAATGGCTGACGGTCTCTTCGATTTCCGGAAAGGTGATGTTGTTGTCTTCTCTAGTAAGATAATTCCTGTCCCTACTTCTATCGAGAATCGTAAAATCCTTGATTCTATTCTTTCCCGTAAAGGGGTTCGTATCCTTTCTGACGTCCACGTTTCAGGTCATGCTTTTGCTAAGGATCACAAGCACTTGCTCTCTATTCTCAAGCCCGATCATTTGATTCCTTCGCATGCGGAGCAACACATGGTTGATGCTATGCGTGAAGTCGCTTCTTCTGCAGGTATTTCTGGTCGTCGGTTCAATGAGCTTTCTGTTGGAGAAGAATTAGGTTTGTGAGTCTTCTCAGCTCTCAGTCACTATGCCGAAATCATAATATTTATAAACTCTCTCTCGGTCGTATCCCTTATACAGAAATTTCATTAACTTATTGATGCTGGGGATGCGGTATGAAACTAACTTTATCAGAACCGAAATATTTTAAGGATAGCTTATCGATTATTTCTGAGATTGTCACTGAAGCGACTTTCAAGGTTAAACAAGATGTCGTTGAGCTCGTTGCTATGGATCCGGCTAATGTCGCATTGGTCGTCTTCCGTCTCGTTTCTAGTGCCTTTGTCACGTACGAGATTGATGGCCCTACCGATCTTACTGTGAACCTCAATAACCTCAAGCAAGTTCTTCGTCGAGTCAAGGGCGGTGACACGCTGACTTTGGAAGTTGAGGAGAATAAGCTTAAAGTAGTATTGCAATCAACTAGCCAGCGTACATTTTACCTTCCGCTCATTGATGCTGATGAGGAAGAGCAGAACGTTCCTGATTTATCTTTTTCTGCTGAAGTCAACACGCTTGCATCTGTATTCAACGATGCTATTGATGACGTTGATGTTGTTGGTGAGAGTGTCACTATCGGTGCTGATGAGAAGAACTTCTACGTGAGCAGCAAAGGTGACTTGACCAAAGCTGCTGTTGAGATCCCTGCTGATAAGACTACTAAGATCTCTTGTAGTGATGATGGTGTCAAGGCAAAATATTCTATTGAATATCTGAAAAAGATGATGCAGGGCGGCAAGCTTTCTGACAACGTCGCTATCAAGTTCGCTAAGGATTATCCTCTTCGTATTGAATATGTTGTCAAGGACAAAGTCGAACTCGACTTCATATTAGCACCACGAGTCGACAACGATTAGTTGTGAGGAGTGGTTCCCGAATTTTTGGTGAGAATACCACGAGTAGATAATGATTAATTATCTTGAGTGGTGTAGGATCTTCGGATGAGTGTGTCTGGAGTGGATAATATTCATCTTCATAGTTGTTTTTTTCGATAGTTTTTTATAGTAATTATTTCCTGATTATTTGTTAGGGGTAAGATTTTATTAGGTGGTGTAAATATTATGGTTTCGATAGATAATCCTGTTAATCATCATTCTGAAAAACCGACTCTCATGGTTGTTGATGATGATATCTGTTCTCTTATTCTTCAAGAGCATTCTCTGAAAAAATATTTCAGTGTCAAAACATTCAATGATCCTGTTGTCGCATTGGAAAACTATCATACTACCAATCCGGATATTGTCATCGCTGATTATATCATGCCTATGATGGATGGAGCTAGTTTTGCAAGAACTATTAAAGAAGAGTATAATGCTGATATTCCTATTGTCGGTTTATCTGCCTTTCATGGATATGGTGCTGATGAAGCTGTGAAAACATATTTTGATGTGGCTTTAGAGAAACCTGCTTCTTCAAGTTTGATTCTCAAGACCTTGAAATCGTATATTAGCGAGGCTGCAGCTCCTTACGACTGAACGTTTTCTTTTTCTAGTTGTTGTCAAAGAAATATATACGTCACACGACCAAACCACTAACAGCAACTAGATAAGAGACGACTATGCGGACTGTTCGTCCTTGAGTCTCTCAGTCGCATTTTTT
>JBNJHD010000002.1:0-18561 GCA_051819805.1 Nanobdellota archaeon | reverse complement strand
CGACTATGCGGACTGTTCGTCCTTGAGTCTCTCAGTCGCATTTTTTTGTGTTAAAATGCTCCTGTCAGTTACTGTGCAAACACAATGTATTTGCGAATACAAGAAACCTCTGTCTTTGACTATTCTAATCCTATATTTTATAAAACCCTTCTTATTCTTTGACTGATATGGAAAATTGCATCCTGATCAGATATGGTGAAGTCGCCGTTAAGAGTCGTCGTAAACGACCTTTTTTCGAACGTTTATACTTGAGTGCTATCAGGGATGCTTTGGATCGTTTCGAAGTGCATTTCGATCGTATCGAGAATCTGGGGAAAATGTATGCTATCTTCACTGAAGAAGTGGATGCGGCTTGTAACGCTCTCGATCACGTTCCAGGCATAGAAAGCTATTCTGCATCAAAACGCTTTTCCTTCTCTTGCAAGCAAGAGATAATTGATGTTGTCACTGATATCGCTTCAAATGCTGTTTCTGGAAAAACCTTCAGGGTCACTGCAAAACGTCTTGGCAAGCAATCTTTCTCCTCCATGGAACTCGCTCGTGACGTTGGCGCTTCTCTAGGTCCGTCAAGTGCCGGTGTCGATCTCAATAACCCGCAAACGACCGTGTATGTTGAAGCCCGTGACAATCAGTGTTATGTATTTTACGAGTATACGCTCGGTCTTGGAGGTCTTCCTCCCAAAAGCGTCGGTCGTTCATTGGTCTTGTTCAGTGGCGGTCTTGATAGTCCTGTTGCTGCTTTTGAGATGCTCAAGCGTGGTTGCGCTCTTGACTACTTGTTCATCAACATGGTTGGTGACTCTATGCTGCCTAGTGTTTCCAAAGTCTACGATTATCTTGTCTCCAAATATTCGTATAATCATACTCCTCGCTTCTTCCATATTGATGGTCGTAAGCTTGCGACGTATCTTAAGGAGAACACTCCTGAACGCTTGCGCCAGATCGCGTTCAAAAGGGCGTTGTATATGATTAGTGATCGCATTGCTAGAAAGAATGATCTTTCTTCTTTTGTCACTGGCGAATCGCTTTCCCAGAAATCAAGCCAGACTTTGCCGAGTCTTTCATTCATCCATACTTCCACTTCAATGCTCGTCCTTCGGCCGCTTATCACTCGTGACAAGACTGATATTATCAAAATAGCTCGTTTCATAGGAACATTCGGTGCTTCTGAGAAAGTGAAGGAGCAGTGCAACCTCTCTGAAGGTCCGGTTACGGCTGTTCCTATAGATGAGGATATCAACGAGATTCCTGATCTCACCAGCATTGTTGACGAATGTGTCTCATCAACAGAAATCCATGAAGGGATACTTGATCTTGATACTGCTTCATCCGTTTCGTGTGCTGACATTGATGCTGATGATGTAGTAGTCGTTGACATCCGGACTCCTTCGGTCCAGAAGAAACACCCTATTGATGCTGCTATCAGAACTCCGTTTCCGAAGATTCTTGACCATTTGGATACGTTCTCAAAAGACAAGCATTATCTTGTCGTCTGCTCTCAAGGAGTCTTGTCGCACGAATTGGCTCACACTCTTATCGGTCGTAACATCAAAGCATCTGCCTTGAGCGTCAAAGAGTATCGTAAACTATTCGCTAAAGATTGAACCTTGTTTTCATAATTCTTCTTCTTCACGGAAGCTATAATATTTCTTTTTTCCGACGATGACATGATCAAGCAGTTCGATGCCGACGATCCTTCCTGCTTCTTTCAATTGCTTCGTTATCATCCTATCTTCCTCTGAAGGTTCGGGATCTCCTGAAGGATGATTGTGCACGACGATGATGGCATTTGCATGCTCTTTGATGGCACTCGCATAGACTTCTCGCGGGTGTATGATGGCACTGTTGACCGTCCCTCTCGCTATTGTCTTTTCTGCTGTCACCTCATTTTTCGTAGTAAGATGATACACTCGACACTCTTCCTGACGGAGCAATTGCATCTCCTTTGCCCGTTCGAACACATCCGCTGCACATGTGATGCGCTTCTCGTTTTCAGAATTCAGTTCTCCTGCTCTGCTGCTCAGCTCGAACGAAGCCTTGAGCTTTGCCGCTTTCGCAAGCCCTATCCCTTCGTATCGTGTAAGTTCTCTCACGCTCGCCTGTTGCATCCTCTCCAGCGGATATCGTTTGAGTAGTCGCTGTGCATAACTGACAACAGAATGCTTCCGGTCTCCTGT
Organism: Nanobdellota archaeon; assembly: GCA_051819805.1. Lineage (GTDB taxonomy): Archaea > Nanobdellota > Nanobdellia > Woesearchaeales > SKGA01 > SKGA01. The sequence continues at coordinate 16,384 of JBNJHD010000002.1, read as the reverse complement.
TTGTAATATGATTGCGAGGAGTTCTGCTGTCGAGAGCGCTTTCGCTCCCCGTGATACAAGTCGTTCTCGTGGTCGTTCCTGTGGTGCTTGTTCGTGGAGTCTCATGAAACTGATTGTTGGCGCCTTCCTTTATGAATTTCTCCATGGTTTTTCCGGAAATATTTCGAAATACTTAATAATGAAAATCTCTCTTGTTGACTTTAGAGGGTTTTACCATGAGAACACATACAGAGTACTTATATTTCAACACTGAAAAAAGAGTTGATTTCATCAACATCACTGAAGAAGTCCGCGCTGTCGTGAGAGATTCTGGCGTCAAAGAAGGTCTTGTTCTTGTCAATCCCATGCACATCACCGCTGCAGTGTATATCAATGACGCTGAAGACGGTCTCATCAAAGATTTCAAGGAATGGCTTGAAAAACTTGCACCTTCCCGTCCTGACTATCATCATCACATGACTGGCGAGGATAATGCTGACGCTCATCTCAAGCGAATGCTCATGGGTCATCAAGTCACCATGGCAGTCACTGACGGCGATCTCGATCTCGGACTGTGGGAACAGTTCTTCTACGCCGAATTTGATGGTCAGCGCAAGAAGCGAGTGCTCCTGAAAGTTATCGGTGAGTGATGTGTCGCTTCATCATTCACAACCCTTATAAATATAATTTTCATCTCCTCTTCTTGATAAGAAATGAGACTTGATGGACGTTTCAAGACGACAATACTGCTCGCCCTTCTTACAGCATTGTTGCTTTTTGTCGGTAATCTCTTGGGTGGAGCTACAGGTCTCGCTATAGGATTCGCTTTCGCTATCCTTATGAATTTCGGCAGCTATTATTATAGTGATAAGATCATCCTGCGCATGTATCGGGCCAAAGCGGCGCCCAAAAATCATCCGCTCCATCCAATCGTGTCGTCAGTAGCGAAAAAAGCAAGGATTCCTAAGCCTGAAGTCTACATACTGCCTTCGAACTCTCCTAATGCCTTTGCGACCGGACGTAATCCTAATCATGCTGCTATTGCTGCTACTGAAGGAATTCTCAAGCTTCTCTCGCTAAAAGAGCTTGAAGGTGTCATCGCTCACGAAGCCGCTCACATCAAGAATCGTGACACTCTCATCCAGACAATCGCTTCTACTATTGCTGGTGTCATAGGTTTTGTCGCTACTATGGCCCGTTGGACTGCAATTTTTGGTGGTTTCGGTGCTGATGATGATGGAGGGGGTTTTATCGAGCTTATTGTTCTTGGAATAGTGACGCCTATCATGGCAACTCTTTTGCAGTTATCTCTTTCAAGAAATAGAGAATATTTGGCCGACAAGACTGGCGCTTCATTCACTGGTCATCCTGAGCATCTCTCCTCAGCTCTCAAGAAACTGCATCACGGCGTCTCGTCAAACCCTATGCATATGGGTTCAAAAGAAACGTCCGCTCTCTTTATCACTAACCCGTTCTCGATGAAAGGTATCGCTGAACTCTTATCGACACATCCTCGTCTTTCTAAGCGTGTTAAGCGCCTTGAAAGCATGATGAGAGTGTAGTGATGTTGTTTTTAGGGAGTAGTGTTCATTTTTAAAAAACTATATAAAAGTCCTCTCTTGTTTCGAGTACTATTATGGATGCGATAGTTGTTCTTCTCATCAGTTTGACGATGGCTTTCTTTCTCTCAAGACTATTTATCCGCCTTTCTCTGCCAAGTCTTTTAGGACCGCTTCTTACAGGGATAATTCTGGCTATTCCTAAAGTCCAATCGATCGTTCCTGTTACTGCTCTTTCTGGTTTGTTTTCAGTATTTTCTGATCTGGGCATTATTCTCTTATTATTCTATATTGGTCTGAAAATCAACATTCATAGTGTCAAGAAATCAACTAGTGATGTGACCTTCATAACCTTACTCAGCACGTTCATTCCTGTCATATTGACCTTTCTTCTCGTTCATTGGTTAGGGTATTCTTGGCTTGCAGCTCTCAGTATCGCTGCAGTTCTGGCAGTCAGTGATGAGAGTGTTTCGCTGGTGCTTCTTGATGAATCGAAACTCGTTCGCACAAAAGTCGGACAACTCATTATCAGTTCTGGAGTTCTTGATGATGTTCTGAGCGTATTTTTCATCGGCATTATCGCAGTTGTCTTTGCCTCTTCTCAATCAGCGGGTATTGGTCTTGTCAGGCTTCTTATCGAAGCAGCTATTCTTATGGTGTTTCTCATCTTATTACATTATGTTATCATTCCTTTTGTTCATCGCTATTATACTCGAACGAAGTTTCGTCAGAAATATGATCTGTTTACAGTAACTCTTATTCTCGTCCTTTTGCTTGCGACATTCAGTTATTTTCTCCGTTTCGGCTTTGCGATCGGCGCGTTGCTTGCAGGAGTAATTGTCAGATCGAGTTTTGAAGGCGCTGGTCGGAAAGGTCTTCTTGAAGAGCGCGAGATTGACGATATGTTCAGGACAGTGACGTTCGGTTTTGTTATCTTGTTCTTTTTCATAGCCATCGGTCTTAACATCAATTTCTCTTCTCTTGAACCTCTTCTCATATCATTATTGGTCGTTATTGGGCTTTTCGGTAAATGGTTTGGCGCTTTACTCGGTTATCGGATTGCCGAAGGCAAGATCTCTATGCGTCTTGCTAATCTTATAGGTTGGGGCCTTGGCGCTCGTGGAGCGATGGCTCTCATCGTTCTTGAAATCGCTCGCGACTATGGAATCATTCCTGCCAACTTGTTTTCGAGCGTCATTTTCGTCGCTATCATCACTACTATTATCGCTCCGATCATGTTCCGGTTCTTTGTCAAGCAACGCTCGCACCATTTCCGGAGCAGGCACCTCTGAACGTCTTTTTACAGTCATTTCTCCACAATCTTTTTATACTCTGCTCTCTTTTGTGTTAAGTATACTTATAGGTGGATATCTTCATGAACATCGCTTTTCCTTCGACCAGAAATCCTGATGATGAGACTCTTGGTCTTGGACCTGTCTCTCTTGACCTTCTCAAGTTACGCTATCTTAATCGTGATGATGATGGTAATGTAATAGAGACTCCTCTTGCCATGATGAATCGAGTCGCTTCAAACATTGCCTTGGCTGATGCAGAGTATGGTGGTGATTCTGATGATGCTTTCGAGGATTTTTCCTATCATCTCAAAAGATTGCACTTTGTTCCTGCTTCTCCTATCCTCATGAACGCTGGTAATAAGCTTCAATTCCTATTCTCTGATCACGCACTTGACGTCCCTGATAGTATCGAGGATATTTTTGAAGTGCTCAAATTAGCTGCCACCATCCAACAACATGGTGGAGGTCTTGGCTTCAGTTTCTCACAGATACGGCCGTTTCACGACGAAGTATCTGGCATGAAAAAAGTCGCTTTCGGACCGCTTAATGTCATGAAGATCTTTGATACTTCTTTTAATGCCATCTTACAGGGTGGTCGTCGTAGTGGTGCGAACATGGCAATTCTTTCCATCTCTCATCCTGATATTCTTTCTTTTATTGAAGCGAAACAGGATCTTGGCATCTTGCAGAACTTCAACCTTTCAGTCGCTGTCGATGAGAAATTTCTTAAAGCAGTTGATGAAGATACTACCTTCGACCTCGTTAATCCTCGCGATGGAAGTATCGTTCAGACAGTTCCTGCTCGTTCCTTGTTTGATGCTATTACTGAACAAGCGTGGAAGACTGGTGATCCAGGTCTTATTTTTATTGATGAGATGAATCGGACTTATCCTTATGATAATCGGAGCGTGCTTTGTACAAGTGCGTGTGGTCAGTATGAGCTTGAATCTTTTGAAGGTGTTCCTTATGCTCATGTGAATCTTTCTAGAATGGTAAAAAAGAATGCTGACCGGACTCTCTCTTTGGATAAGGATTTACTCCGGACAGTCGTTTCCAGCGCGGTTCATTTTCTTGATAATGCTGTTGATATGCATGAGTATATCGATCCTTTTTTCGAGAAACAATCAAAACGATCTCGTAAAATAGGTCTTGGTGTCATGGGCTTTGCAGAACTGTTGTTCATGCTGGAGATTCCTTATGGTTCTGTTGAATCGCTTGAGCTCATTGATTCGATCATGACCATTATTCGTGATGAATCAAGAAAATCGTCTCGAATGCTTGCTGAAAAAAGAGGTGTTTTCCCTCTCTTCGACAAATCGTCTTGGCAGCAACCAATGAGAAATGCCACTATCACTTCTATAGCACCCACTGGCTCCACCAGTCTCATCGCTGGCACTTCGCAATCGATTGAACCTGTATATGCTCTTTCCTTCACGACATCAACAAGTGATGGTGAGGAGTTCACCGTGCTTAACAAGGCGTTCAAGAATGCTGTCGATGGTCTTGCTATCGATCGGACTGCTAAGATACAGCTACAGTTTGTCGATTCTCTTCAGAACATCGATTGGCTTGATGATGATTTCAAGAACGTATTCCGGACGGCAATGGACATTCCTCCTGAGGATCATCTGGCCGTCATGGCACGGTTTCAGAAGTATGTTGATAATTCTATTTCAAAGACCATCAACCTTCCTAACAAAGCGACTGTTGATGATATCAAACGAATCATGCTGCGCGCTCACAACCTTGAGTGTAAGGGAATCACTATCTACAGGGATGGTTGTCGTGGCGATCAGGCCATCATGACTCGACGCCAGACTCGTCTTTCTGCTTTTGAACAGCGATGAACCTGCACGCTCATATGAGTAGAATATATATATTATGATAGTTGGATTCTTATTCCATTAACTATATAAATATTCGTCTTACTTATGCTAAATATAGTGGAAATAAAACACATCAAACACTAGATATAGTGTTTTCTTGTTGTTTTTCCTGTTTTAATATATATGTTATAAGGTGTGTTACATGGTGCAGGAGCAAGTTAAGAAATCTCTAGAATGGAATGAACAAGACGTTGAGATTGTCAGGACCTTGAACGAAGAAGGTGTCGTGCTGACCGATCTCGCGAGATCGATTCTCAATAACTCGACTCATCTCAAGGAGATGGGTCTTATCATCTTTCTTGACAGGTATTCGATCAAGGATCGGAGTCCTTTAGAAATTGGTGATTTGGTTGTCGCTGTCTCGAAAGACCATCCTAAATATCCGAAAAAGGATCTTGGTATCATCACTGATATGGATGAGTATACTGTCAAGCTTCGCATGATAACAGGAGTGTACAAGGAAGGTGAGGAGCTGCTCACTGTCGCTTCCAAGAAGTGCGACAAGCCTGTCGAGAGCATTTATGATGCGTATTCTCGTGTTGCTAAAGCAGTCGCTAGCGTTGAGGATGAAACACAGCAGCAAGTATATCAGAAAGAATTCCGTGACGCGCTTCTCAATGGTTATATTCAACCTGCTGGTCGTATCATGGCTGGTGCAAACGTTGATGAAAAAGGTCAATACACGTCCAATCTCACATTGTATAATTGTTATGTCCTACCATCTCCGAAAGATTCCCGCGGGTCTATCGTTCGTGACACATTGTACCAGATGGTTGAGATCATGAGTCGTGGTGGCGGTGCAGGTATCAGTTTGAGCACACTCCGTCCACGCTACGCTCACGTCAAAGGTGTCAATGGTAAGTCAAGTGGTGCAGTCTCATGGGGTAACTTGTATTCTAACGCTACTGGTCTTATCGAGCAAGGAGGTTCCCGTCGCGGAGCTCTCATGCTCATGCTCGCAGACTGGCATCCTGATATTGAAGAATTTATCGCTTCCAAACATAAAATAGGATTCCTTGATAACGCTAACATTTCCGTTCTTGTTTCTGATGAGTTCATGGACGCCGTAAAAGCTGATGCTGATTGGAACCTTGAATTCCCTGATATTGATGATCCTGAAGCAAAAAAACAATATGATGCAGAGTGGGATGGCGATCTTATGAAGTGGAAAAAACAGGGTCGTAAGACTACTGTCTTCAAGACAGTCCGTGCCCGTGACCTATGGGAAAAGCTCATTGGCTCTGCGTGGAAGAGTGCAGAACCTGGCATTGTGTTCATCGGTCGCTACAACGAGTTGAGTAATTCGTGGTATTACAATCCTATCGTCTGTACGAACCCTTGTGGTGAGCAGGGATTGCCGCCGTGGGGTGTGTGTAATCTCGGTCATCTCGCTCTCAATAATTTCGTCTACAAGACCGGAGAGGACGATCTGGGTCCTGTCTATGACTTTGACTGGTCTGCGCTTGAGAAATCAGCTACGACTTTGGTCCGCTTTCTCGATAATGTCATTGACTTGACACCTTATATCTTTGATGAGAACAAGCAGAACCAGCTTTCTGAACGACGTGTGGGTTGTGGTACTCTTGGTCTTGCTGAAGTCCTTATCCGTTTGCGTCTGCGATTCGGAAGTGATAAGGCTAATGATTTCGTTGATAAACTCTATAAGAAAATCGCAGTTACTGCTTACAATTCTTCTGTTGAGCTTGCTAAGGAGAAAGGTAGTTTTGACAAGTTTGACGGTGAGAAGTTCGTTCAGAGCGGTTTCATGAAGCAGATGCCTGATGAGGTCCGTGAGAACGTTCGTCAGAACGGTATCCGTAATGTCACCTTGACCACACAGGCGCCTACAGGTACTGTCGGTTCCATGCTCGGCACCTCTACTGGTATCGAGCCGTTCTTCGCGTTCAAGTATTATCAGCAGAGTCGTCTCGGTTTCCACGAGGTCGAGATAGACCTTGCTAAAGAGTATATGAAAAATGATGATGGCAGTCTCCCTGACTTCTTCGTCAGCGCGATGGGTCTTGGTCCTAGTGATCATATCAAGGTCCAAGCGACCATCCAGAAGTGGACTGACTCATCCATCTCGAAAACGGCTAACGTTCCTGCAGGATTCACTGTCGAGGATACGATGAACTTATACGAGCATGCGTACGATCTCGGTTGCAAGGGTGTGACTATCTACCGTGACGGTTCCCGTGACGAGCAAGTCCTTTCTACTGACAAGGATACTGAGAAGAAGAACGCTGCTGACAAAGGTGCGGGTCAGGCGGTCCCTGATGACGTTGACACTTCGCAACCATCCTCTCGGGAAACTACTTCTGAGGAATCCTCTGAAAGCAAGGATGAAGAGGAGATCGTGTATGGTGCTGAAGTCGGCAACACCTGTCCTAACTGTAAAGAAGGCACGATGGTCAAGATCGGCGGTTGCACAGAATGCAGCGCTGGCTGCGGCTTTAAAGGCGGATGCGATATGAAGTGATGAATATCGCATCTTGAGAGCGTTAGTGACCCTAGTTGCGACATGAAGTGATGATTATCCCAACCCGAACCTTTTTATTCTTCCTTTTTTCTCCTTATTCTGATGAAAGCGATCATTTTTGATATGGATGGTGTATTAGTTGATTCTGTGCCTGTGAATTGGAAGCTCTTTAACAAAGCTCTCTCTAGATGGGATGTTTCTCTCACTGATGATCATTTCAGGCAGACGCTTGGTCGCTCTTTACAGGGAGCTTTCGAGTTTTGGCAGATCAACTTCGGTCTACCTTCTTCCTTGACTTATCTTGGTTTCAAAGATGCATTGTATGAATTGCAGGATAATGTCTATCATGAGTATTTTCGACCTGAATCTGATGTGCTTGATTTCATAGAAGTTCTCCGCAGTAATGGTTTCAGGATTGCTGTCGGCACGTCAAGTCATGCAGAGAGAGCTAGAGAGATACTTTCTCTTATCGGTGTGCTTGATAAGATTGATGCTCTTGTCACTTCCGATGATGTGACTGCTCACAAGCCAGAGCCCGATGTCTTTCTCGCTTGTGCTGAAAAACTTAGTGTCAAACCTAGTGAGTGCATTGTCTTTGAGGATGCTCATAACGGTATAAAGGCTGCGAAGAATGCTAAAATGCATGTTATTGGCAAACGTTCATCAGTTAATAATGATGATGTTCTCAAAGATGCCGATAGTATCATCTCGAAGTTCAGCGAGCTTTCAATAGATGATCTCAAAACTATTCTTGACACTAAAAACTGAGAAAAAACAAATCTCAAAAAATCGAAATCGTTTCAGATTGTCGTCTGCTGTTCTGACGGATGCTCCTCTGTGGACTCTCGCTCCATCCCTCGAAGATAGTATTCTTCCTTCTGGGAGAGTAGCCAGAGATAGTCGGAGATCCTGTTGAGATAGATTTTTGTCTGATCGTTATGATGACCTAGCTTGAGCAAGTGCCGTTCAAGACGCCTCGCTATCGTTCGTGCCTTCTCGAGATGTGCAGAACTCACTGACTCTCCTGGTATGAACCAGTTGTCGATACGATTGTATTTCTCGAGAAGTCCTATTTCCTGCTCAATGTGGGTGAGATCGTTCTCGGTGATTGTTCGCTTGAGAAGTTGCGCATCTTCAGGGAGCGTTGCCACTTCCGATCCGATGATGAACAATTGGTGCTGGAGTGTGAGCAGTTCCTGCTTGAGATTAGGAGCTTGGACTGACGCTCTCGCGATACCGATAGCTGCATTCAGTTCATCGACCGTACCGCAGACTTCCAGTCGGAAATCTGTCTTGTCGATCTGATGTCCGAATAGGATGTTTGTCTTGCCCTTGTCTCCCACTTTCGTTGTTATTACCACTCTGCAACACCATTTCATCTTCTTTAAGAACGCTATCTGTAGCGCACACACACCTTTTCATACCTTCTATATAGCGTTATTGATACTGGTTCCTGTTGTTTAAAAGTATTTCTGTATATGATTACACTCGTTGCACAAGTGTCTTCGCAGAATAGTGTTCACGGTCACAACATATAAAAACTTTGTCTGTTCTCTCACTAGTAGTATGGTTGTTTCACTATCGTCAATGGATGTTGTATTCATGGTCCGTGAACTGGGTTTCATGGAAGGAGCGAAGCTTGAGAAAGTGTTCCAGCAGTCCGAATCTTCCGAACTGCTTTTCTCCTTTCACGTTTCCGGTAAGGGAAAGCATTTTATCTATGTCAATCTGCCTGATGTCTTTTGTTTGAGCTCGTTTAAACCCGTATTCCCTGATACTCCTCCTCATTTTGCGTTCATGCTCCGTAAACGTCTTTCTAATGCTCGTCTGCAATCCATTGTCCAGCGAGGCTTCGAGCGTATCGTCGAGATGACATTCTCCACGAAGCATAAGAATTTCAAGCTCATCTTCGAACTCTTCAATCCTGGCAATATCATCCTCTCTGACGAGGATTACACGATACGGGAAGTCTTCTCCCACAAGGTGTGGAGTGATGCGCGAAAACTCCTTCCTAAACAGAAGTATGAATTTCCGCCGGCACAGCTCAATCCGAAATCGCTATCCAGTGAGGACTTTCACGAGCTCGTCTCGCAAAGCGATAAGGACAGTGTTGTCAAGATGCTTGCTATCCAGTGCAGTCTCGGTGGCGTGTACGCTGAAGAGACAGTGGCTCGCGCTGGCATCGATAAGACTCTGAAGCCCTGTGACGTTCCTGATAATCAGATTGGATTATTGTTTGATGCGCTTCAAGAATTGTTTTCCATGGAGCTTGATCCTGTCATCTGTAATGGTCGTCCGTATCCGTTCAGGTTGCAATCGCTTGATATGTCCGCTTGCACTCCGGTTGATTCCTTTCATGATGCTGTCGGAGCTGTCGTTCTCGAGCATCTCGAGCGTGAGGATAAGAAGTCTCAGGAGAAAGAAGCGTCAAAGACATCCACTAAGTTCGAGAAAATCATCACATCCCAGGAAGCGCAGCTTGACGGCTTGAAAAAAGCGTATGATGAGAACCAGAAGAAAGGAGAGCTCATCTACACGCATTACGCTGACATTGACCATCTGCTTTCCAAGCTCAAAGAGTTTCGTAAAGATCGTTCGTGGGCTGAAATCAAGGAGATGGTTAAGGATAATCCTGTCATCAAGAAGATTGATGAGCACAACGGCACTGTTCAGCTCGATCTCGAGTGATACGCATCAAGTGTCGCTTTCACTGTTTCTTCAATGCTTCGTGTCGGTGTCCAGCCGAGCAGTGTGTTTGCTTTCTCATATGATGCGACGACAAGTGCGGGATCACCTTCCCGTCGAGCTCCGAGACGGTATGGTATCTTTGTTCCCGAGACCTTTTCGAACGCCTTGACAAGATCGAGAACGCTGTATCCCTTTCCCGTTCCAAGGTTGATGGTTGCTGATCCTTCCAACTCTACTGCCTTGACATGAGCATCGATAAGATCATTCACATCGATATAATCCCTCACTCCAGTTCCGTCGTGCGTGTCGTAATCATCGCCGAACACAGTGAGTTCTTCACGTTTTCCGGTCAGCACTTCGCTGATGATCGGGAAGATGTTCTCTGCTTTCGGATCGACATATCCTGCTCCCGTATCTCCCGCCACATTGAAATAACGGAGAATCACATGATTGATGTCATGGATTTGCTTGTACCACTTGAGATTCTTTTCAACCGATAATTTTGTCGCCCCGTAATAGCTTTTCGGATCGACCGGAGTGCTTTCTGTGATCGGCTCGTCGCTTCCGTCCCCATACACTGCTGCTGTTGATGAGAAAATTATTTGTTTCACACCATGTCTGGCCATGGCGTTGAGAAGCACGAGTGATCCTGTGATGTTATCCGAATATTTCACTGCATCAGCCATCGACTCGCCCACTGCCTTGTACGCTGCAAAGTGCATGACTGCATCAATATCTTGTTTAGAGAACACATCTTCGACAAGCACCTTATCGGTGAGATCTCCTTTGATAAATAGTGTTTTTTCGGGCACGAGCTCTTGTTTTCCCTTGCTCAGGTTATCGATGATGATGACCTTGTATCCTTTTTCGAGAAGCTTCTTTGCCGCTCCGCTTCCGATGTATCCTGCTCCTCCTGTCACTAGTACCGTTGTCATGATACTTGTATATTTTTCTCTTTTGCTTTTAAACCTTGTGCTGATATACTCTACCATTATCTTTTTAAACACTCCTTGCTTGTTCTTGTTTTCATGGTTGAAATCCTTGATCGGTACAAGCGTCTCGGTGTTGAGTTGGATCCTTCTTCACTTCCCATTATCAAACCAGCGCTTCGCACTAACACGCTCAAGATATCTTCTGAGAAGCTCAAAGCTCTTCTTGAGGGTCGCGGTGTGGCACTCGAACCAGTGAGTGGTCTTGATGACGCGTTCTACTACGAATCTTCCTTTTCCTTATCTTCCACTATCGAGTATCTCAAAGGATACTTCTACTTACAGGGTGTGGCGAGCATGCTCCCTGCGAGAATCCTACTTGATGACGGTAAGTCCTGTGGCTCTTCCATTCTTGACATGTGTGCCGCTCCCGGTTCCAAAGCGACTCAACTCGCACAGCTTTCTGGAGATGAGATTCCTTTAGTCGCTTGCGATAATGAAGGTCCTCGTCTCAAAGCTCTCGAGTATAACTTTGAGCGGATGGGAGTTTCTTCTGTAGCGACGTTTCGAAAGGATGCTCGCTTCGTTGACGATTTGGGTCTCACTTTTGATCGGGTGCTTCTTGACGCTCCGTGTTCTGGTAATATCTGTGGTGAAAAGAATTTTTTGAAGAAGCGTTCCGTTCTTGACTTCAGGAATCGTTCTCGCTTGCAGCGTTCGCTCCTCCAGGCAGCGTATGAAGTCCTCGTTCCTGGTGGTGTGCTCGTGTATTCCACCTGCTCTCTTGAGCCTGAAGAGAACGAGCTTGTCATCGACTGGTTCTTGAGCGAAAACGATGATATTGAGATTATTGACACAGGTCTTGACACGGGTGATCCTGGCTTGACATCTGTCTTTGGCAACGAGCTTGATTCTCGTCTCTCGAAAGCCCGTCGCTTCTGGCCACCAAAGACAAATACAGAAGGCTTTTTTATAGCGAAGCTAAAAAAAGCTAGTGAGTGATTATTTCGTCTTCCCGTCACACTTATAAACGAATCTTGTTTTGCTTACTATCCTGTGGCATCCAGACGACGACGTAAGAAAAAGAAAGAATCGTTCTTTGACACGTATGATTATAGTGTTTTTTCAGAAGTGACTCCGCGTTGTCCTCACTTCGGCGAGTGTGGTGGTTGTCGCTTCCAGCACTTATCATACGATGATCAGTTGAAGCTAAAGACTGAGTATCTTGAATCATTATTCGGTCGCGACGTCAAGGTCCATCCGAATCCTGTTCCTTACGGGTATCGGACGAAGATGGATTTCGTCTATGCTCATGGTAAGCTCGGTCTTCGTAAGCGTGGTGATTTTTCCACTGTCGTTGATATTGATGAGTGTCACTTGCTTCCTGAAACTGTGCAGCTTGTATTCGCGAAAGTCAAATCGCTTCTTTTCGATCTTGACATTCTATCGTATGATTTTCTCGAGCATAAGGGCTTCTTGCGCTATGTCATCTTTCGCTATGCTCCGGGTACTGGAGAGCTCATGATCGCCTTCACGACAGCGGAAACTGATGATGACGATCTGCTCTCTCGTTTCAGACAGCTTCGTGAAAAAACGCTTGAGAGTGTTGATAGCGTATACTGGCTTGTCAACGACACGATGACTGACACTTCCACGATCGAGAACTCCACGCGAGAAGTTATGGGTGAAGAATTCATCGAGGATGATCTTGATGGTATTCGTCTTCGTATCTCTCCGTACAGTTTTTATCAATCGAACACTGAAGTCACTAAGCGGATCTTCTCACGGATCAAGGAATTCACTTCCGGTAACGTTGTTGACTTGTGCTGCGGTGTGGGTGCCATCGGCTTGTTCGTGGCTTCGCACACGAAATCTCTAGTCGGTCTTGAAGTCGTTGATGATGCTATCTGTCTTGCCCGTGAGAACGCTAAACTCAATGGCGTTGATGATGCTTTGTTTTTCACCGGTGACATGAAGACCTTGCCTGACATCGCTCCTCTTGAGATTGACACGCTCATCATCGATCCTCCTCGCAGCGGCTTGACAAAAAAAGTCGTCAAGAAGATCCTCGCTCTCGCTCCTGATCGCATCGTGTACATGTCCTGCAATCCCAAGACTCAGAAACTCGATCTCGACATGCTTCTCGAAGACGGCGAGTATGAAGTTAAAGAACTGGAAGGATATGATATGTTTACGCATACTCCCCACGTCGAAACTCTGTTAGTCTTGGATCATGTCCGTGGTTGAGTATGCTCAACATTCCGCTAAGTAATTAGCGATATGTTCAGTCAAACTCCTCATGTTGAATCCTTGTTGGTTCTCGACCAGATTAATTCTTCCTAGGTTTGACTGGACATCTCGACACGCAGTGTCTCAATGTTTACACACACGCCTCATATAGAGATATTACTTGTTCTCGATCATTCTTAAAGCGTTCCTATGATTTGTTCTATTCTTTTCTTGTTCCTTCGTATGTATTGTTTTGCAATGCTGAAACCTTCATATGAAATCCTGTTCCTATAATCTCTCATTTGTTGCAGGAAGTGTCTTGTTGATTCGTCGATGATATTGTGTTTGCATGATTCTTCGATAAGCTCATAGTGTGCTCCTTCACCTTTGATTTTTACTCCTCTAAGTAATAACTGGGCTTCGAGGAGTTTGTGGATGATGTCGTAATAATCGATAAGTGTATTCGATGGATATTTTTCGGTATCTGTTGTGCTCAATCGTTCGAGCGTGATTGCTGCCATTTTTTGAAGAGCTTGTGCTTTTTTAGGGTCTTCTTGAACGTATGACTTCATCAGTATGTTCGTTTGCAGTTTCATTTAAATAGTTCACACGCACTTGTCCTGTGCAGTGCTTCAGAACATTCTTCCTTCAAGAACGCATCCGTTCATGATGTTTTCTCGAAGCGTTTTCGGATACTTCTGTAATGATTCTTTAACATGGAGTTCTATTTTTCGTCCAAGCTTTTCTTCGTAGCGATTGAGATCGACATGTTCTGCTTCAGCTTTCACGAAAATATCGATATCGCTCGTTTCAGTATCTTCTCCTCTTTCATGACTTCCGAAAACGACAATGGCATCGGGTGCGAACAGTTTTTTCAATTCCTCAACAAGACCGCTTTCAAAAAGAACCGAATAGTTGTAGATGCGTTTGTATGTTCTGTATTGCTCTGATTCTCGTTTGGCCTTATAATAGGGAAACTGTCTTGTGTTTTTTTGTTCTTCATATCGGTAGATGATGTCTTGCTCTTCTAGCGTTTTCAGATGGAGTGTTATTGAAGTGTGGGCTAATCCTGTCGCTCTTGATAATTCAGCGACATAGTGGGGTGTTGCGGGTTCTTTGAAAAAACAGTGAGCAACAGACCATAAACTACATTTTTGTAACATATGTTACTTTTATGTGTTATCCTTTATATGTTTTTCTCCCATTCTCGTAAACTTTCCGGAAAAACCTCCGCAACGCCTTTTAAGACTTGCTTGTAATGGTGTTCTAAGTGTTGACGGTTTGTATGCCGTCAAAGAAATGAATGACTAACAAAACAATTTGAGGTGACACCACTATGGGTCTAACAAGTAAGAAAGAAGAACAGCTTCGCAAGATGCCGAATGTAGAATCGGTCTTTTCGAAGAGTAAGGATGGCAAGTATCTCATCCACAGGACTATCATTACGACAGTCCGTCCGGTTGAGTATTTTGAGAAAGTCCTTGAAAGCAATGCGTCTGAAGAGCCGGAAGCTATTACCGGCGAAGAGCTTGCTGCAGCGCAGGCGGAGTGATCCGCCTGTTTTTTTTATTTTTTTCACAACAATTTTATACTTCTGGCGCTTTATTCATACTCTTATGAAATGGTTGAAACGCTACAGCGTCTTTCTCGTCGCTCTATTGCTTGTTGTTTGCATCTACATACTCCTTGCACTAATCAATCCAACTGAAGTCGTTGATACGATCGGTGTCCGGAATACATACTTTCTTCTTTTCGTCTTTGCTGCTATCGGTGGCTTGAGCACCTTCACGGTAGGCGCGTTCTACACGAGCTTTGTCACTTTCGTTCTGGGCGGTTCTCATCCTGTGCTCCTCTCTCTGGTCGGTGGTCTGGGTCTTCTTATCGGTGATACGTTATTCTATTTTCTCGGCTATGGCTCTCGCGTCTCTCTTACTGGAGTGTTCAAACGCAGTGCTGATCGTATGAGTGTGTGGCTTTCAAGACAGAAAAGTCATATTATCATGCTGTTCATCTTCGTGTATAGCGCGTTCACTCCCTTGCCTAGTGATATTCTCATGATCTCGCTCTCGCTTGTCAAGTATCCGTATAAGAAAGCAGTCATTCCTGCCGTTCTCGGCAACATCACCTTGCTGCTCTTATTATCGCTTATGACAGTCCTTGGTTTGAGTGGCTTGTTCGTGTGAATATGTGTAATGATTAAAATAGCATTGAACCGAGAACCGTAATACCTTGTAGATTGCTGCAAAGTGAGGTGTGAGCTTCAAGGTTCGCACATTTACTCTGCTTGGAGCATATCGATTATTTTGTCAAGTATTGCTCTTTTTGCTTTTTTTGTGAGTGTTCCTGATTTTTTCAGTATGATTGCAGTGTCTGCCGAGAATAGTCTGTGGACTTTCACATAACTTGTCATAGGTAACTGTCCATGTGCAAATGAGTCTCTTGTTAACTCCACAGAATAGTTCTTATTTTTCTGTTTGCTCGTTATTTGCGCTAGAATAACATCGTTACCTGATGGTGTGGCAATTACTACGGCTGGTCGTTTCTTTGCAGCGCTCAAGTCCGAAAATGGAAACGGTATGACGACAACATCTCCTTTGTGTATGCTCAGAGGTCTTTCCATGCAGCATCCTCTTGTTCATTATTCCATTCTTTAGCGAGAGTTTTCTCACTAGCGTAGGCTGTCTGCATGCGTCTTGTGAATTCGTCAAATGGTCGTATCTCCAAATGATCTTCATAAGCTATTATTGCCACTTTCTTCCCTGTCTTGAACTCTTTTTTGTTCCTGAGTTCCTTTGGGATGGAAATCTGGCCCTTTCCAGTGATTGTAGCTGTTTTCACATCAAGGAGTGTCATCTTACAAGTAAGAAAAGTAAGATGGCTATTTATATTTTTCTCTTCATCGCTAGATACAGACATGTACTAGTAAGAAACGGTGTACTTTTTAAGCTTCACGAGCATCTGTCCAGTGCTATTAATACAATGGATCTTTGTGTTCACGTAGCGCTTTCGTGATCTCTTCAGTCAATCGCTTATGGTGCTCGTCGGGTTCTCCTGTGAACGCCGGATTGTGCTCGAACATGTATTCCTTGATGCTTTCCATATCTCCTGGTGTGATGTGGTAGTGGTTGGTTAACATTTTCTTGTAGAATGTGAGGACAAGTGATTCGCTTATTTCTCTGCTTTCAAGCTGCTTTGCATCGACATCGCCGTTCTTGCTCTTGATGAATTCGATGTTGTAGTGGTCTTCAGGAAATACGAGTCTGAACACATACTGGGTTTTTAGCATGTGGAACTCGGAAGTCACTACTGTGATATCTCTGGCTTCAAGCGGATCGACAAT
>JBNJHD010000001.1:0-135118 GCA_051819805.1 Nanobdellota archaeon | reverse complement strand
GGAACGGAAGACAGTAATAATATCAAACAAGAATTCTGCACGCCAGTCACTAAAGCTCACATCGACCCTCATCTCCGTACTGATGATGTTGAAGTCACCTGGCGTGATTGATAAAAATATAAAAAAACAGTCATCTAGACTATACTTCCGAACACCAGTCCTCCAAGGGTTGCATACACAACGACAAGCCCCACATACACGAGCGTCTTCTTCGTGCCGAGCACTCCTCGCACCACTAGCATGTTTGGCAAGCTCAAGCTAGGCCCTGCCAGCAGCAACGCTAATGCCGGTCCTGAATGCATCCCCTTAGCCATCAACGCTTGAAGTATTGGTATCTCCGTGAGTGTCGAGAAGTACATGAACGCTCCGAAGATTGAAGCGACCACATTTCCGAGTATCGTATTCTGCCCCACGATATTCGTGATCATCGCTTCTGGAAGTAGTGGCATGATAAACCCTGCCACAAACACTCCTGCAAAGAGCAGTGGCAATATTAGTTTCGAGAAATTCCACGTCTCTTCAAGCCATTGGTTTCTCACATCCTTTGCGAATTTGAAGAGTGCAATTACCACCACGCTCAATGCTAACACTCCCATGAGGACGTATTTCAGAGTAGCATCGATCTGTAACCCATTGACGATAAGGATTCCTACCATCGCTAGAAAGAATATGATCATTGCTGTTTTTGAGACATTCACTCCTTCGTCTTGTTGCATGAATAATTTTCCTTTCTCTGTCTTTTCCCTGAAGATGAAGCTCATTGTCAATCCTACCAAGATCGATAGCACGATAGCAGCTATTATTCGCGCTATACCTATCTGAAATCCGAGCACACTAATGGTAAGAAATATTGCTGCGATATTGACTGCCGGTCCGGAGAATAGAAATACGATTGCAGGACCGAGTCCAGCTCCTCGCTTTCTGATACCTGCAAATAATGGTAATATAGTGCATGAGCAGACTGCCAAAATAGCTCCTGAAACCGAAGCGATACTGTATGATTTCCATTTTTTCGCTTTCTGCCCGAGGTATTTCAAGACAGCGTCTTTCTTGATAAAAATCGCTATCGCTCCGGCGATAAAGAGTGCCGGTACTAAACAAGTCAGCACGTGTTCTTTCGCATATTCACTTAAGAGGTTCACTCCTCCTGTAATTGACTCGTTGAGCCACTCTGCATTTTGAGGCAGGAAATAGAATACTGCAAATACAGCGACAATGATCGCTACCTTCTTCCATTCTTTCTTTTCCATCACTAGATCACCATCAATCCTATGTAATATAATCCTACGATGATAAATATTCCAGCCACTATCTTTCGCATCCACTTCTCGAACGTTCCGATCTTGTTCATGATCTTACCGAGTTTTGAGACACTGTATACAAGTATGAATGAAAAGATGATAACCGGAAGCCCTGTGGCGAAAGCAAAGACCGAAGGTATTATGATACCATCTCCCGCTTGCAGTGCTAATGGAATGAGCATTCCGAAAAACAGTACTGCGCTGAACGGGCAGAACGCAAGAGCGAATATGACCCCTAACAAAAAACTCCCTAGAAATCCTTTATCAGCGAGTTTTTCCTTGAGCTTTTGCAGTCTATCACTGGACTTTAAAGTATTAATCTTTATTACATCAAGCATGACAATACCGACAACAAGCAGCAACGGTCCTAATATTTTCTCACCATATTCCTGGAGAAAAAACGATATTGATTGTGTATTCAATCCGAACCATACTATCGCTGATGCGATCAGCACATAAGTGAGCATTCTACCTAGCGTATAGAAAAATCCCACAAGGAGTGTGTATTTCTTATTTTTCAGTCTCTTGCTTGCATACGCTATTGCTGTAATGTTCGTTGCCAACGGACACGGGCTTATCGCTGTCATCAACCCTATGAAAAAGGCCGCTAATATCACGATATCACTTGTGCCCATCGCTTCCATGAATGCCATTAGACCCATTTTCTAGTTACCTGAGAGTTTCTGCTCAATGACTCCTTTGAGATAGTTCATATACTCTTCTTTATCCTGGATCTTATACCATACTCGTGTATTTTCTTCAGCCGTAAAAGTTCCATCATCATATGTTCCGAGCCATAATGAGGATCCTGTAGCACCATATTTTTTTACAAGTTCTTTATTCTCTGGAAGCTCACCATTCACGTGATCGAAAACGATCACGCCGTCCTCAAGCTCATCTTCAAAGTACGTATTCACCGTTTCTTCAGCATAATCACCGACCGTGACACACGAATGACACTGATTGGCTCCGTGGAAATGGTATATTTCAAGTTTTTCTATAGTGATATTTTGTTCAGAACCCTTAACATCAGCCACAGCATCACCAGTGGTATTAGAAGAATCAATTCCACCAGTGCATCCTGTCACGAATATTGATAACGCCAGAACAAAGACCATCATTTTCAACGTTGATTTCATATTACTCACAACCATTTTTTTATCTCTTCAACATCAGAAACTTTACCTGAACTTTTCACATCCCCGTCAATAACGATAGCAGGTGTTGACATGACACCATACTCGATAATCTTATCGATTTCGGTGACTTTCGTAATCTCCGCATCCACACCAGATGCTTCAACAGCTTTCTTTGCATTCTCTTCAAGTGTCTTGCATTTCGGACATCCTGTTCCTAATATTTCTATTTTCATATTATTCACCCATCATAATTCAAACGCAGATTTCATATCAACACATATTGATATGAAGTTTTATTTAAAATTAATGGTTTTTATAGTTCAGTCGCTTGAAATCAAAATGCATATTAAACCTGCAGCTTAGTCAGAGACTCATTATAAGAATACAGAATAGGTAATCTGAATTTCTCAATCTTGTTCATAGAACTATCAACAGGAATAACAAGTTCCATATCCTCAGTGTAATCACTCCAATTGATAAGAACAACATCATGCAATCCTTCACGAAGAGAGGACTCGAGAGAGTCATAATACATGACATCCACATGACTAGGAAGATATTGTTTGACATCCTGTTCAGATACTGCAGTATGAATACTGCTGGCATATAACCTATCAAGTGAAATGAATTGTTTTTGCGAACCAACCAATGTCAGACCATCTCGTAAACGGTTCTCGAAGGCATCTTGTAATTCAGTTTCTTTAACAACACGGCCGACAAGGATAACATCGACATCACCCTTCTTCAATGCAGCAACAGCTGAGGCCGTTGAGCTGAATTGCTCTGATGAAACTCGTTCGTATTCATTTTCAATCACATGGGCATGTTCAGCCATTGTCGGACAATGACCTAAAACCACATGTTCTTTGATCCGTTTAGCATCTTCTAGAACTACCTCGGATGTCAGAGAACAACCTGATAAGAATAATAAAGAGATACTAATAAAAATAGCTGCGTTCATTATCAAAGGATATTTCATTTGGATCACTTCAATTTCCATAAATTATCTTAATAGATGTGGTGCGTACACCATTATCAACCCTAAAATCAGCATTATGAATCCCCCAAGCAATGTACATATTTTCGCATATTTTTGACCGAAGTTACTGCTGAGAGCTAAAGCAGCCATGCTGAATAGTATTATATGATCGATCATATAGAAAAGAACATACAATCCGATATACAAGTAGTGCTGAAAAGTCGAAATCCCGCTTAACGTAAGAATTTGAGTGAATACTGCAGGAATAGCTGCAGAACATACGAACTCGATTGCATTGACAGTGAAAGCAAGAGTTATTACTCCTATAATGACACTTATCGTTATTGGTTGTGAAACGAGATTTTTGATCTTATCCATTGTTTTCTTTCGACTTTGAGGGTTAGTGACTTTGCAAGTCAGATTTCCCTTGGTCATGAAGAACTCTCTCAATTGTATGACACCCATCCCTATTGCAAAGAGTCCTATGAGTAAAGTTATGATTTCCACATATCCTATGAGTAAAAATACATTCAGCCAGGCAGTCAAGAAAAGAAAATATGAAATCGCAGATGCTATGACAAAACTCCCTACCACCAACCATATTTTTTTCTTATCTTTTTCCCCAAGCAGCAAGGTTATGAGGAATATGAGAACCCACAAAGCACAGGGATTAAATCCATCAATAAGACCGAGGATTACTGCTAGAGTCGGAAGCGACCATTTTGTGAGATCGGTTTTTCCTAAGAAAGGAAGTTTGTACTCTACGAACTCATTGTTTTTTCCAGAGCTTGTTCTTATAGGAACGGTTCCGATACTAGAATTAAGGACATGTTCATCGATAGCAGTATTTATTTGTTCTTTTGAATGCACTCCAACAAGTGGTTGGTTCCCCACAAATATTGTCGGGACACCTAATCTTGAGGTATCCATATTTGCCTTTCTGGCCATTTCATAGAATAACCGAGAACCTTTTTGTGATGAAGCATCATACTCTCTGAAATCAATATCTGTCCGTTCTTCTTTTATTTCAGAATAGATCGGTTTTTGTTCGTTGCAATGAGGACATGAAGGCATATAAAAGAACTGAACAGCGAGGTTATCATCTGTAGTTTGATGAACTGGATCCTCACCTGTGATAAAAAAAGAGAGTCCTGCGAGAATAAGAAGAATCAGCACCAGATAGATATTGAATTTTGTTGAAAAGAAATTATTGATCGAGTTCATAATTTTCATTTTAATTGCTGCCCCTTGGAAGTTTCTAGCAAACACTTCATTTTTTGTTGATACTGGTTCATTATCGGTTAATCATTGTTTATCCTTCATACAACAAGGTGAGTTCTGAAGTCTCTTATTAGAATATCCGAGAGCTTTAAAGACATCACAAACCCTTGAATCTTTGATTGAATAGATCATTTTCTTTCCTTCACGTCTTGATTTTACAATACCTAAATCAGAAAGTTTTGTAAGATGCATTGATGTGTTCGATTGTGTCCGGTCAATCATTGCAGGCAATTCACAAGCGCATTTCTCACCATCTAGAAGAGCTTCTACTATTTTATATCTTGATTCTTCACTCAACCCTTTGAGTAACATCAGATTCTTTTGTGTAGACATATCAACAAATATTGATATGATTATATATAAATATTTTGGTCTTTAATTGAAAAAACCATAAGAAAAAAGTAACAATCACAATCTCTTCGTGAACACTGCCACTTCATGCGGTCTTGTTGATTTCTTCGTGCACACTTCTGTTTCCTCTTCAACCTTCTTATCTCTTACGTGAAACCCGTTGTGCTTCCAGAACGCTTCCGTGTGAGCATCACTTTCTACGATCGTATCCATGCAGAGTAGCACTGGCACTTCGTTGACCTTCGCGTGTCGTACGAATCGGTCGAGCAGCTTCGTTCCCACGCCGAGACTTCTCGCTTTCGGTGCCACGACCACTTGTAATCGCCCATATCGTTTTGGTTTTTTCAGCTTCGCTCGCGTTGACTTCCCGAGCATATTTCTCCAAGCTAGTTTGATACGATAGTGATAATAGCTTGACGCGTGCGCGATGAACCTGAAAGAATAATAGAAGACATCACTGACGTTCTTCAACCTTGCTTTTGTCTGTTGTTTTCGCAAGCTTCCGAACGCAACCCCTAATACTTCTCCTTTTTTCGAGACTGCAACGAACGCTTGCGGTTTGTCTGTACCGAAGTAGAAATTGGCATCCCGTTTGAGGTCACTCATCGATGGCTTGTGCTTGAAATGACGATGATGAGCAGTCCAGCTCGTTGAGAGCAGTCTCATAACTCTCCCTCGACACTTATGAGTATATTCCTTTATCGTCACCGATTCTCCCTTGACCATAGAATAATCATTGATTCAAGAGTTTTTAAATCTTGCTTTATCAGAATTCAGTCACAACCATGAAGACAGGCTTTTTTGCGACATCACAAACAGCTTGCTTACTTTGAGCAGTTGTGAAGCGTCCTCTCCGATCTTCGGCGTCACCAGTTTCGCAGCATACTGCTTCGCTTCAGTTGTCGAACTCACATCTGCATCATCAATGTTCTCAAGCGCCTGCCTCACTCCTTCGCGCACCACCCACACGCCAAGCGGCACTGTGTATTTCTTTGTGATCACCCTGAACACGATCACTCTCGCTTGCATCTTCTCCTGCTTGCACTTCTCAAGCACTGCTAATTTGGCAGCGTAATACGCTCCTGAAGTGTTCGAGGCATAATCTTTCCGTCCTTGTTGAAACTCATAATCCTGAGTGATCGTCACCTCATCAGTACTGTTGTAGATGCAATGCGGCACTGCCATCTCGAAAAGTTCAAAACTCCAAGGCCCTGGAAGGAACAGTATCACATACTCGTTACCGAGGTACTCACCAGTGTACACGCGGTAATCTTTCTCCTGATAATCAAGCACTTCATCCCTGAACCGGTCAGAGATCGTGTCATCCACTGCGGTGATCGACCATTTCGTCGGCACGAGCTTTCGCTTCTGCCCTAGTGTTCCCACACTGAATAATTTGGTGAGATAATGTTCATCAAACCCTTTAGTATTAAGCTCATGCAGAGCAGTTGTTGCTTTCACATCAGTGTCAGAGGTCAATCGCTCTATCGGTCGAGGAATGTGGGGATTTGATGTCAGCATCAGCTTTCGCAGCTCTCCGGACGGGCCGTGCGGCATGTTGCGCTCATCAAAGGACATTCCCGGCGTGACTGCTTTTTTCAGGAATACTTCCGAATCGACTGATCGCTTACTTTTCGCCAGATCTCCCGCTTGTTCAGTAAATCGGGAGTCCATAGTCTTGACGTTTGTCGTGACCCTTGAATTTACCAGTGATTGTCGTGATTGAAGTACCCTGTCAATATCATGCCGTTTTGCCACGATATCTTTAGGATCATCCACCGAACCACCAATGTCATCGACCAGTGCTCCTGTTGATACGTCAGGATATCCATAGGAGCCGATGAGAATGTTCGGCACTTTCCCGGAGAAATAATTCTTCGCTCTTTTCTTGAGCATTCCCGGCTTATGGTATAGAATTGACTTGTCAGGCTCTTCTTTCTTTCTGAATCTGACCCCCATAGTAAGTGTAAACACCTTATCGTTTAAAAAAAGTTCGCAAAACACCATTCTCAAATCTAAATATTTTTAAACAATAAGAACATCAATTCTTGAATGATTTGTCATGAACAGTAATAGCGATTCTTCAACACTAACGATAGGAGTCTTGCACAGTAGAGTTGGTTTTGTTGATGGTGTTTCTGTAGTTATCGATCAGATGGTAAATTCACTATCGCGCAATATGAATGTACAACCGACCAACATGTTCTATCTCTGTGGCAAGAGCGGGTTTTCAAATTCTAGAGTTACCGAATGGGAACCATTTGATTTTGAACACCCTCTAAATAAATTCATAGAGAACAATTATGAAAACGAGCTACCTAACGATACGAAAGAAGAACTTGATGAGATGATCGGTAAAGGAGAGCAATTGATTGCCGAGTTCATAGAAAAAAATAACATTGATGTGATTATTGCCCATAACACTTGTTATCCGGTCAATTTCATCCTAGCAAAATCATTATCTTCGTATTATGAGCATAATGATGATGAGAAAACACCACCTTACATCTTATGGTGGCACGATTCTCATCTTGAACGGCAAAGTTTCACGAACCCTCAAGAGTGGATCAAAGAACAGATTATTTCAGGAGTTCCAGGACCTTACGTTGATCACATAGTGTTCATCAACTCAATACAACCAAAAATTGCACGAGACTATTTTGCTGAAGTCGAAGAAAAATTGCACTTTCCAGGACTAGTCCACCATTTTGACAATAGTCACACTATCATCTACAACACTACAGACATATTCATTTCTGATTATTCAGAACTTGATAGCGAGATTGTCAAGGAAAAGAAAAAACGTTTCTTTGAAGAATTCTCTGTTGATGAACAACTAGCATCAAAAGATGTTCAAAAACCTCTTTTCGTATTGCAACAGACAAGAATGGTTGAGCGTAAACGGATTGATTTTGCGCTAGAATACTCCTTTAAGCTTTTAGAAGAGATTGAACGTGAAGGTTTGTATGACGGCATTTACTTTTTCATTTCAGGAAACGATACGAACAATCTTAAAGAAAGACTCATCAGCAAATATGAAGAATTAAAACAACGCTATTCTACAGATAAAGTTATTATTGATTTTGCAAAAGATCATAGTCGACAAACCGATATGGACTTTCTCGATTATCCTGTTATATTCGCTCATTTGAGAGGACTGACAACATACTTCAGTGAAGTTGAGGGTTTTGGCAATAACCTTCTGGAAGTGCTTGCAGCAGGATTGATTCCAGTTATCTATAAGTATCCTGTCTTCAAGACAGATATTGAACAATTCAAATTCAATGTTATTGACACAGAAGAATTTGTTATCAGCGAAGACCTTATTTCCCAATCAAAATTACTTCTGGAAAATGAGCATTTCAGAAAACAATTAGCTAATGGGAATCTGAAAATATTGAGAGAACATTTCAGTCATCGTATCATTGCTGAAAAGATGAAAAACATATTATCCTCAATAGAATCGAGAAATAAGATGGAAACTATTCAAAACTCTTAAAAAGAGCAACTCTCAATAATGGATAGTAAGAGGTGAACGACCATTCCAACACAACATATTTCTAAGAAGCAAAAAGAGGAAGACGCAGCTGCTAAGAAAGATGAAAAAAACAAGCTCATACATCAACTCGCTCACAGAATGAATAATTTACAGAAGGAAGACTTCAAACTCCTCAATACTGTCAGAGACCAGCACAAGACCATTGATACGAAGAGAAAAGAGTTCAAAAAAAAAATTAATGACGCTAGTGATGACCTCAAAACACTTAATGAAGACTGTGAATTGCTACGTAAATCTATTTTCTCACTAGGACATCAACTCAAACGCAAAGTGAATTCTAAAGAATTTGAAGCCCTCCAGGAGGTTGTCGATAAGTGGAATCTCGAGGGTTTCATGCATCACGATGAGCTTGAGAGAACATGGCAGAAATATGCCGGAAAAGATTGAGAACCAGCTCACGAATTCTTCTTATCGTATGTCATCGCTTCCTGCAGTGACGCTCGTGCTGGCCTGATATGCTTCGGTGATGGTACGTTCACAGACAATGCTTGCAACCATAATCCCGGTCGAAGCACTATCTTCCCGAAACCTTTCGAGTATAATGCTCCGAACCGTTGTAATTCATAGGACAATCCTGCGATGACAGGAACGAGAGCGAGTCGCAGTCCGAGGTTCACCAGAAATGGCAAGTCTTTTGGTATGAACAAGTACACGAGAATACTCATGAACAGGACGAGGAACATGAAGGTCGTTCCGCAGCGAAGGTGTTCTTGTGAGTGTCCAGATATGTTTTTCACTGTCAGCTTATCACCTGCTTCCATGCAGTTGATCGTCTTGTGCTCACCGCCGTGATAGCGAAATAGTTCTTTGATATCAGGAATCCTTCCTACGATGACCATGTAGAGTATGAAGATTCCTCCTTTTACGACTCCGTCAACGATGTTGAACACCACGTCAGGAACATTGAACAGTGCATCCACTCCTTTTGCTGCTAATAGTGGCAGGAACTTGAACAGCCCTATGGCAAAGACGATACCTATAGCGACTGATCCCCATATGAGCAGTTGATCCCCGAAGGAAGTCTCTGACTCACCATCCTTGTTCTTCTTCTCCATATACCCTTCTTGCTTCTTGTTCTCTTCTTCAATTGCTATTTCTGACGAGTAAGAGAGTGACTTGTAACCGATTGAGAATGTCTCGATAAGAACGATCATCCCACGAAGGATTGGAAACCGCAAGAGCTTGTATCGTTTCGTGAGCGATCTGTGCGGTTTTATCTGTCTCTTGAAACCGTTTGAAGTCCTGACTGTCGTGACATAGCAGTGTGTCCCTTTCATCATGACTCCTTCCATGACTGCCTGGCCACCATAGACTGGTTTTGACGCTGAGAGTGCCACGAGCATCAAAGCTATCTTGAGTCGAAAGACGAATCGTTTAAGTTTGTTGAGAAATGCCATAGTCAATTGTGAAGACGAATCCTGCCTTATTTATTAATGTTTAGGAGTAATGATCAATTCTTGAATTCCCAGTTAGTCTTATGATAGCGAACCTCGCGATCCACTGATTCCATGAATCGATACAATGTCGCTTTCAGCTCTTCAAGCTGGTTCTCGAGCACTGTGAAAACATTTTTTTCGATGAAGTTGAGATCCTTCGCCAATTGCAAGAGCACCTCGACTTCCCGGCACGAACCATAGCTGTATTGCAAGTGGTTGAAGAATACTTTGTTCGACCTGTTGGAAGCACCTTCGACGATATTGAGAACAATACTTGTCGCTGCACGTTGCAGTTGCGAGTACATGTTGCGGAGTTCTGTTTCAGGAAGCGATGGTAGAACTCCATAGATTTCGAGAACGAACGCGTAACTTAACTCGTAGATTTTCAGTTTCTTGAAATTCCGTCCCATGACTGAAAAAATTATCTTCGACTGTTAAAAACAGTTGTGTGACATTTGCCGGAAACCTTCCGGTGTAATCGACCACTTGAGAAAGCGGCCAGTGAAGAAGTGTAGTTGATCGTGAGCTTGAACAGTAGTAGGGCAGAAAGGCAGTTTGTTTGAATGACGAGAGAGGAAGGCAATGTAGAGGAAAGAAGAAAGGAAAAGAGACTAACTGCAATTTCAGAAGTGAAAGGTGTGAAATAATAGTCTTACGACTGATACGTTTTTTTGTATGAATGAGAAAAAAGTGAAGGGAAAAAAATGATACCCGCACAAAGGAAAGAAGACATGTATAATCAGTACTCCAAAAGTCAGGAATACAAAGACGAACTATTAGTAACCGCGGGCTGAACGTCTCGTTGCCTCGACGCTTACACCCCAGTCCTATCAACCCCGTCTTCTACGGGGGTTCTGGGTCTCTTTTCGAGGGGAGTTTCGTGCTTAGATGCTTTCAGCACTTACCTCGTGAAGCGTAGCTGCTCGACTTGCCCTGTCGGACAATCGATCACCAGAGGCTTCGAATCATCGTTCCTCTCGTACTAAATGATCCTTCCTCTCAGACCCGTTAACAATTCCAGTAGATATCAAACAAACTGCTTCACAGCGTTCTGAACCCAGCTCACGATTCCTTTTAATGGGTGAACACCCCCACCCTTGGCCGCTTCTACACAGCCAGGATAGGAAGAGCCGACATCGATGTAGCAAACCGCGCCGTCGATAGGAGCTCTCGGGCGCGACAACTCTGTTATCCCCGGAGTAACTTTTCAGTCATGCCTACCGCCCAGTCAAGGACAAGTAGGAGTTCGCTAGACCAAACTTTCGTTACTGGACTCGATTGTGGTACGATTCCAGTTAGGCTGGCTTTTATTCTTGCACTCTACACCGGATTTCTGACCCGGTTGAGCCAACCTTTGGGCGCCATTGATATCTTTTCAACGGCGTGCCACCCCAGCCAAACTGTCCACCAGCAGCTGTCCCGGCTTTGCCGGTTAGCGGCGCGAAACTCAAAGAATGGTGTTACATTGGCACCTCCACAAGACCTGGCGATCTTGCTTCGATGGCTCCCATTTACGCTATACAATGAGTTTCCCGTCACAACGACTGGCTACAGTAAAGTTTCACGGGGTCTTCGCTTCCCACTGGAATTCTCTGGCCTTTGCACCAGAAAAGAGTGTTCGGAGGGTTCTAGTTAGGGACAGCGGTAATCTCGTTGCGCCATTCATGCAGGCCGTCAATCAAACGGCAAGGCGTTTCGCTACCTTAAGAGAGTTATAGTTACCCCCGCCGTTTACTAGCTCTTAGCTCCCTTGAAAAGGAGTTTGAAGTACAAGCACTGGGCAGACGTCACCGACTATACACACCATTACTGGCTTGCAGTCAGTTAAGTTTTTGTTAAACAGTCGGACTACCTTTGTCATCAAACCCTACGATTGCATCCATACGAACACAAAAGTAGGGACCCCTTATACCGAAGGTACAGGGCCAATATTGCTGAATTCCCTTAACTTAGATTTTCCCTTCACACCTTAAGCTTCTCACCTAGGGGCACCTGTGCTGGTTCTGGGTACGAATATCCGGAATCTTTCAATGTTCTCTTTTCAGGGGCTCCAGGCATTG
Organism: Nanobdellota archaeon; assembly: GCA_051819805.1. Lineage (GTDB taxonomy): Archaea > Nanobdellota > Nanobdellia > Woesearchaeales > SKGA01 > SKGA01. The sequence continues at coordinate 123,012 of JBNJHD010000001.1, read as the reverse complement.
GCCAAACAGACCATAAGGCCTGCCATTCTGAGCGTTGCTCGAGTTCTCAACATTACGTTACTCCCTCGACCTGCACTCATTAGCAAACACGACGGTGCTTGTTGGCTTAGCCGGAAGCGTCAAGAACAAAGCTTGTGTTACCACGCATATCCGGATAGTACAGGAATGTTAACCTGTTTCCCTTTCTCGCATCTTCTAGTTATGAAGACGATTAGGATCGACTTACCCTTGACTGAACTACATTGTCAAGGAACCCTTGCCCTTTCGGCGACAGTGATTCTCACACTGCTATGTTCCTACTCTCACCAGGATTCTCATTACAGCCAGATTCACATATCCTCGCGGACATGCTTTCACTCTGACAATACGCCTACCTACTGCACTCATTTCTGAGGCCTTTAGTATCGGTAATCTGCTTAGCCCCGTCCATTTTCGGCGCCCACAACCTTGACAAGTAAGCTGTTACGCACTTTTTAAAGGGTGGCTGCTTCTAAGCCAACCTCCTCGCTGTCTGTGGTTATGGACAACCTTCACCCTTTAACACTTAGCAGATATTTAGGGACCTTAACTAAAGTTGGGGTTGTTTCCCTCTCGCGACTCACCGTTACGACGAGCCGCCGTCTCCCGATGTCTACAATACAAGGACATTCGGAGTTGGAAAAGGAACCGAGGAATTTCTTCCCCTAAATTCCTCATCCGTATCTCTACCTTCCTTGTAATCTCGATCGAGGCTTGACTACGGCCAACTTTGGTAGGAACCAGCTATTACCGGTCTCGATTGGCTTTTCACCCCTATTCCCAGGTCACGAAAGCACTTGCTCGTAGCACTACTTCAGGCCTCCACGCTGTCTTACCAGCGCTTCACCTTGCCCAGGAATAGATCGACCGGCTTCGGGTAGTGTCCAAGTGACTCAAGGCACTTTCACACCTTCCCCCTCGTAAACTGCGGGGTCTTGGTTTCCCTATGATTACTCCTTTACGGATTAATCTCGCCACTAAGACACACTCCCTGGCACGTTATTCAAAACGCACGATGCACATCCGAAGATGAGCATCCCACCATAACTAACAGGTTTCAGGACTTTTAACTCTCTGTCAAGAGTACTTTTCAGCTTTCCCTCACGGTACTATACGCTATCGGTCTCGATGTATATTTAGGGTTGGAAGTTGATGTCTCCCATATTCACGCCTAGTTTCCAGTAGACGCTACTCACGGACACGCCAAGATCTTTCTGACGTTCTCTTACGGGACTATCACCCTCTATGGTCTCCCGTTCCAAGGAAGTTCAGATTGGTCAGCGAAGATCCAACAGCGGCCAACACCACATCTCCGCATCATTTCTGATGAGGATTCAGTTTGCCCTACGCTGCGTTCAGTCGCTCTTACTAACAGCATCCCAGTTGGTTTCTTTTCCTGCGGGTACTAAGACGTTTCAATTCCCCGCGTTCTCCACCCGCTAAGGGTTTTGAAGCGAAGTCGCATTCGGGTATTTCCGGTTCAAAGGCTGCTTGCGCCTCGCCGGAACTTATCGCAGCTTGCCACGCCCTTCATCGACTATCGAGCCAAGCCATTCACCTGCCAGTCTTATGTTTGTATTCACATAGCAAAAAGACTTAATTGGTGTACTAATTAGGATTGTCTTCTTTCCTTTGCACGGGCGTCATTAATGTGAATAGTATAGTATTCTTTACTACAGGTTGCTACCTGCAACATTTCGACCCTTCATCCGACACGTATTTCAGTGCCGAACTCATCATCTATTGATTGAAATTTGATGAAAATGATTTGTGATTGATTAATTGATGGAATAATCACTCAAGCGGACTCGTGATATCAGCAATAACAATTGCTGGACCGACTTGTCCTGAAATGGACTCGTGATATCAGCAATAACAATTGCTGGACCGACTTGTCCTGAAATGGACTCGTCGGGATTTGAACCCGAGGCCCCCGCCTTGCAAGGGCGGTGCTCTACCGGACTGAGCTACGAGCCCATGAAGACGGGCATTCCATCACCTTATAATGAAAGTGAAAAGAGAAATGGCAATGACGCTAACCGTTGTTACTGTTACAAGTCCTGAATCAAGTTCAGGCAAATTTTTTCCTTAAGGAAAAAATAAGAAAGGAGGTGATCCAGCCGCAGGTTCCCCTACGGCTACCTTGTGACGACTTAACCCGCCTCACTGAACTCGGGTTCAACTCACTCAATAAAGTGAGGTTTACCAGAGTCCTGCTCGGTTGGTTTGACGGGCGGTGTGTGCAAGGAGCGGGGACATATTCACCGGACACTGATGATGTCTGGTTACTAGGGATTCCGGCTTCATGTGGGTGAGTTTCAACCCACAATCAGAACTGAGGCAGTGTTTCGAGGATTAGCTTCTCCTTTCGGAGTTGCAGCCCATTGTCACTGCCATTGTTGCGCGCGTGTAGCCTAGAAGATTCGGAGCATACAGACCTACCGTTGCCTACACCTTCCTCCTCGTTTCCAAGGCAGTCCCCACAAAGTGCTCGGTCCTGTAAACAGCCGTTAGCAATAGTGGGCATAGGTCTCGCTCGTTGCCAGACTTAACTGGACACCTTACGGCACGAGCTGACGGCGGCCATGCACTACCTCTCGGCTCGTCAGGTAAGCCCTTCAGACTGACCTTCTTCCTGCCGTCGCTTCTAGTAAGGTTCTCTGTGTTGAGTTAGATTAAACCGCACGCCGCACCCCTGGTGGCGCTCCCCCGCCAATTCCTTAAAGTTTCAGTCTTGCGACCGTACTTCCCAGGCGGCGAGCTTATCAGCTTCCTTTCGATACTGCACACCCTCTTAAGATGCGCAACATCTAGCTCGCAGCGTTTACTGCCAGGACTACTCGGGTATCTAATCCGGATCGCTCCCCTGGCCTTCGTCCCTCACCGTCAGATCCGTTCTGGTCAAATGCCTTCGCCATAGGTGATCTTCCAGGGATTATCACATTTTACCGCTCCCCCTGGAATACCTTTGACTCCTCCCGGTCTCAAGCGTGGCAGTGTCCCAAGCTCGCCGTCAGGTTGAGCCTGACGATTTCACATGAGATTTACCACACCGGCTACGGACGCTTTAGGCCCAATAAACGCGGTTGCCACTCGTGGCGCCGGTGTTACCGCGGCGGCTGGCACCGGTCTTACCCACCACTTATTCGCCAAGATATTTACTCTTGGCAAAAGCCCATGCATTGCATGAGCACTTAGGATCCCCTTATCACACTTACGTGCATTGTAAAGGTTCCGCGCCTGCTGCACCCCGTAGGGCTGGGACCAGTCTCTCAGTGTCCCTCTCCGGGCTACCTCTCTCAAGGCCCGTACCGATCAATGGCATGGTGGTCCATTACACCACCATCTACCTAATCGGCCGCCGTCCCATCCTCTGGCACGAGTTTCAGAGAAATACCGTTCCAGGAAAAATCTCCTATCATCGTTTACCTTCAGTTTCCCGAAGTTATCGATGACCAAAGGGCAGGTTAACGACGTGTTACTGAGCATTCCGCCGATGACCGAAGTCATCAGACTTGCATGGCTTAGTCGAATCCTAATAGCAGCAACCTCCCGCAGGATCAACGGGAACTAATTGTTTTTTATCCTTCGTTTATTTACGTACAATCGCATACTTTATTGGAATTATCACAAACAAATTGTCTAATTTGCTTGGTTGCGTCATTGCCTTCCTCATACTCAAACATTCGTTCGAGCACGTGAACATATCGACCTCAATCAGTAAGCGATTGGTGTCTGAGAATTGGAGGAGATTGATTTCGCCTCACGTGGTGTGCGAGACAGCGACCGAGGAATGTCAAGCGCTTTAAAAAGGTTTTCCTTTTCTCTGCGTTGCATATACCCCCGACCTACAACGTTACACCAGCACATTCTTGTGCTTGGGCGTTCGTTTCGAACTTTATCGAGAAACGGCACATGATTTATAAGGTTTTCTGTTATCATACTTGCAGACACACAGCGAATGACGTTTGTCATTGACTATGCATACCTTATAAGATACATTACCATTTCACGCCCCTGATGGTTCTTTCAGGTGCGGCCACGTAGAAAAGCCAGTTCATTTAAAAAAGTATGTGTGGTGTAAACTTCATATGTCACAGATATAGGTGCTTGAACATACCTGAAAACCTAATAACAGTGTCAAGAACAAGAAATTATCAATAAACAGTCATAATATAATAAGCAACATCACTCACATCACGCATTCTTTTGTTCCCAAAATGTATCAGAAATATGATGAAGGGTTTCAAGCACCTTACCAGAATCCTTTTTGAGAATCTCGTGCGAGTTGTGCAACGTCTTGCATACCGCTATAGGTTTTCCCATCGTTTCATCAACTACTGTCACGACATCCCCTTCATCGAATTCTTCAGCAGCCGTTATTCCCGGTCTCATGACATCAGCTCCGTTGACAACAAATTTGATTGCTCCTTTATCGACGGTCACTCGAGGTAACAGAGTAGGTTTTACTTGAAGGAGCACTAAGGAAGGGACCCACCGTTCATTGACATATATATAGGAGAGCGTTCCGTTGACATAAAGCATCTCGCTAACCTGCACGACATCCGATTTCTTTGTCATGACATCTTCTGCTTCAGAGTGACTGGCGAGAAATTCCTTGATATCTTTTTTCGAGAATTGTTTTCTGGACATTATTCTATCAACTCTTCTCTATAGATAATATAGTGAATTTCTTAGTATCATTCTCATATCCTAGAGATAATCTACAATTCACGGAATCTCCTTGCTTGATTCCTTGTTTTTTCATTGTCGTAAATGATTCTCCATCTATATCTATATAGCAGAGTGCAGGTCGAATGTGCCTAACAACCCCCTTGACAATAACTTCCTTGCAGGAGTTCCCATCAATCACATAGTAAGGACCTGCATCTGTATGTGCAACTGTCGCTTCGCGGAGTTTTTTGAGTGTCGTTTCAACAACCATCTGATTTACCTTCTGCACAACCACAATACACTAATATATATGAGAAGAGGTAAAATGAAAAATAATAGAAGAAAAAATCACCTTTGATTAAAGAATGTCTTCAATAGGTCTTTTTTTCTCTGGCTGCGCTTGTTGTTCTCCTTGTTTTGCTTGTTGTACTTGCGCATCCTTTTCTATATCCACACCCAGTTCTTTGAGCGAACCTATATGCATTTGCATGAGTTGCTCTACGATACCAAGGATTCGTGCGAGTTCTTCACGTTCTTTAGCAAGTGTCGCTAGCGACCCCTTGTGGAATCCTATTTGCTCTTCCTTACTCATTTGAGGTTGTTCTTGAATATTATCTTCAGCCATTGTAGTTTAACACCTATAGTTCAGTAGATAACCCATTTCATGGAAAGGAACTTTATAAATCTTTCAGTTACCGCGAAGTTTTTCGAAGAGTCGCTGGTGAGGTTTCTTTTCATGTGCTTGCTTTTCAAACTGCCTAATAATATCTTTTTGTTTTTTCGTGAGGTTCTTTGGCACTTCAATCGTTATCTTCACATACTGATCTCCATCACCTGAGCCCCTCATGTGCGGCATCCCTTTCCCTTTCATGCGTAAATAAGTACCTGGTTGTGTTCCTGCAGGAACTTTCAGTTGCGCTTTTCCAGTGATTGTCGGCACTTCTATCGAATCTCCGAGCGCTGCCTGTGCAAATGTTATCGGCACAGTGATATAGAGATCATCACCATCCCGCTTGAAATCTTCGTGCGGCTTGACGCTGATGAACACATAAAGGTCACCTTGCGGCGCTCCCGGTTCTCCAGGCTCCCCTTCTCCTTCGACACGTAGTCGCATGCCATCCTTGACTCCTGCTGGCACTTGTATCTTGATAGCCTTATCTTTTCGTTGGTATCCTTTACCGCCACAGTCCTTGCACGTTTCTTTGACAGTCGTTCCTGTACCACTGCATTTAGGACATGGTTGTTGTGTTCTGAACATCCCGAAGGGTGTCCGTTGCACTTGTTCGACTATCCCATGACCACCGCATTGATCGCAAGTTTCCTGTCCGGTTCCGCCCCGACCGCCACAAGTATCGCACTGGTCGTCTTTTTTTATGTTGAGCGTCTCATCAATACCTGTCGCTGCATCTTCCAAAGTTACATCCAAATCATACCTCAGATCAGCTCCTTGACGAGGTCCTTTATTTCGTCCTCGTGCTCCACCGAAACCGCCACCGAAAAACGATTCAAAAATATCGTTAAGATCAAATCCTGCATGAGTTCCCCCACTGAAACCACCAAAGCCACCACCGAAACCGCCAAAACCTCCAGCTCCACTAGCTCCTGCTTTCATTCCTTCGCTTCCGAATTGATCGTATTGCTGTCGTTTAGTATCGTCACTCAAGACACTGACAGCTTCATTGATATCCTTGAATTTCTGTTCAGCTTCAGGATTATCTTTGTTGAGGTCAGGATGATATTTTTTCGCTAGTTTCTTGTATGCTTTTCGGATCTCTTCTTTAGAAGCATCCTTTGAGACTCCCAATACATTATAATAATCTTTTTCTGCCACGGCATAACGACCTCTTCATATAGTCTATTTTCGCTATCTGTCGCTGTCTTTTAAATCTATTCATTGAAAGCCCTGTCCAGAAAGGACTTTTGTAAAGTGAATGAAAGGTTAAGTGTTAGTTTGCTCAATGATTGGAGGAAAAACACCTTACTCAGGTGTTTTTGGAAGGTAGTTGCTGACAAAAAATCCCCTGATAACACCAAACCAACCATTCACAGTAACTACACAGGAGAAGATTGTGCGGACTGTTTGTCCTGAAGTCCCTCAGTCGCATTTTGTAGGTAAAAATGCTCCTGTCGGCGACTGTGCAAACACAATGCATGTAAAAGCACAAACAACTCCTATCTTCAACTCAAGTTTGGGGAAATACGACCTCTTGCAAACAAACACTGACCGCTATTCTGGACTGAACCGATTGAAAAATAAAAAAGAAAAAAATCAGCGAGGTTCACTCGCTTTTCTTGTCGTCTCCCTTCTTGTCGTCATCGTTGACTTCTTCGTAGTCAGCATCGACGACATCTTCATCCTTATTCTTGGAGTCAGAGTCCTTGGAGTCCGAAGATGTTTTATCACCATCAGCTGCTTGTTGCTGTTGTTGCTCTTTTGCCACTTGTTCATACATCTTTGACGAGAGACCTTGGATTTTCTCATTCACAGCATCATATTTCTTCTTGATGGCATCGTAGTCTTTCTCTTCAGCATCGACAAGTTTTTTCAGCTCTTCAATCTCTTTTTTCACAGGTTCAATCTCTTTTTTATCGACCTTACCTTCGAAGTCCTTGAAGAGTTTTTCTGCTGAAAAGACAAGACCTTCTGCGTTGTTGAGTGTTTCTGCTCGTTCTTGTTTCTTCTTATCTTCTTCAGCGTGTTTTTCGGCATCTTCCTGCATCTTCTTGATCTCTTCTTCAGAGAGGTTTGATGATGCGGTGATCTTGATTGATTGTTCTTTGCCAGTTCCCTTATCCTTTGCACTGACGTGGACAATACCGTTTGCATCTATATCAAAAGTGACTTCAACTTGCGGCACCCCTCGTGGTGCAGGGGGTATTCCGACGAGGTCGAATCGTCCGAGTTCCTTATTATCATCAAACATGGATCGTTCTCCCTGTCCGACACGAATAGTTACTGCGGATTGATTGTCTGCTGCCGTACTGAAAACCTGACTGTTTTTTGTCGGTATGGTCGTGTTCTTTTCGATGATTTTCGTGAACACTCCTCCGAGCGTTTCGATACCGAGACTAAGTGGCGTGACATCAAGCAAGAGCACATCCTTGACATCTCCACCGAGTATTCCTGCTTGGATCGCTGCTCCCATAGCCACTGCTTCGTCAGGATTGACAGACTTATCTCCATCATTTCCTGTAAGATCCTTGACCATTTTCTGCACTGCAGGGATTCGTGTCGATCCTCCTACGAAGATGACCTTGTCTATATCATTTTTGCCCATCTTAGCATTTTTGAGAGCTTGTTCCGTAGGATCCCGTAGTCGACTGATGACATCAGCAATCAATTGTTCGAACTTCGATCGTGTGATGTCTAGGTTGAGGTGTTTCGGTCCCGAGCTATCTGCTGTGATGAATGGCAGGTTTACTGCAGTGGATTGTTTTGTCGAGAGTTCTATTTTTGCCTTTTCTGCAGCTTCCTTGAGTCGCTGGAGACTTGTCTTATCCTCTCTGAGGTCGACACCATTATCTTTCTTGAACTCTTCTGCCAAGTGATCGATGAGTATCTGATCAATATCATCTCCACCGAGGTGGTTGTCTCCGTTTGTCGCTTTGACTTCAAACACACCATCTCCTAGTTCCAGGATCGAGACATCAAAGGTTCCTCCTCCAAAGTCAAATACGAGAATGGTGTGGTCGTTTCCTTTGTCAAGACCATATGCAAGAGACGCTGCTGTCGGCTCGTTAATGATTCGTTCCACTTCAAGCCCTGCAATTTTTCCAGCATCTTTTGTCGCTTGCCTTTGTGCGTCAGTGAAGTATGCAGGTACCGTAATAACTGCCTTTTCGACCGTATCGCCAAGATAGCTTTCTGCATCAGCCTTGAGTTTCTGGAGGATCATAGCACTTATTTCCTGCGGCGTTTTCTCTTCATCTCCAAATTTGACCTTGTGGTCTTCTCCCATATATCGTTTGATGGATCTGACAGTATTATCAGGGTTAAGGACTGCTTGGTTCTTAGCTACTTGTCCTACGAGTCGTTCTCCATCCTTATATGCTACAACGCTCGGCGTTGTCCGTGCGCCTTCAGCATTCGGTATGATAACAGGCTTTCCGCCTTCCAGTGCAGCCACTGCACTGAATGTTGTTCCTAAATCTATTCCTATCATTTTTGCCATATTCTATCACCTTATAGTATTGTAATAATTCTCATTTTGCCACTTTGACTTTGGCATTTCGTATGACCTTACCAGCCACAGCATATCCTGGTTGCAGTTCTTCAAGAACTTCTTGTGACGGCTTGTCACTCTCTTCTGCCAGCATGACTTCGTGCTTATTCGGATCGAACATCTTACCTAGCGTGTTGATCCGTTCTAAGCCATGGTCTTCTGCCATCTGGTAGAGTTTCGCGTAGATGAGTTCCATTCCTTTTCGGAAGTCCTCCCCATCTTGCTTGTGCGAGAGTGCTAATTCGAAGTCGTCAAATACATTCACCAGTGATTTGAGCACATCTGCAACTGCCCTGTTATACATATCCTTCTTTTCAGCATCAGTTCGTCTGCGATAGTTCTCGAACTCTGCCTTGAGTCGCATGAGCGAGTCATTCGTCTCATTAAGTCGTTGTTGTAACTCTTTGAGCTCCTCATCCTTACCTTCAGCAGTCGCTTTTTGCTTTACAGCATCTTCATCTTGTTGTTCTTCGTCTTTGTTCTTGCTCATGAGTATGACCTCGCATGATTTCATTGCAGTGTCATCCATAAATTCTACAATGTACTGAGTGGACGACATTCCCAAAACTAATATGTGTTGATTTCAAATCAACGAAGTAGGTGTAAATTAGTTTACTATATAAATATTTCGGTTGTTGACTTTAAATCAACAAAAAATAACGCAAAAGAAGAAAAAGAACAATAAATAAAAGAAACAATAATACATTCACTTCGCGAGCTTCTCCACAAAACCTTTCAGCGACGTCTTGAACGCTTCAGTCTGCTTCTTCACATCCTTCGAGCGCAGTTGCACAGCAGCCACAGGCTTCTGCCCAGTCAACTCCTCAAGTTCTGTCAGGATCTTCTCCTGACCCTTGCCACCTTGCGTCACTATGAACGCCAGTTTCTTCACTCCAGTGAGATATTCTTTGATATACATTCTCATTGCAGGCGGTATCGAGCCGACCCAGTTCGGCGTTGCCAGTATCACAACAGGATATCTTGACGGTACGTTTGTCGGCTTGTCGATCCCTGTCAGCTTCTTCTTTGCCGCATCTCTTCCTGATCGTAACCATCCGAGCAGTCCGGACCTCTTCTTATGATCTACAAGTTCGTACATATCTGCCCTTATGTGCTTTGTGAGTTCTCCCACTGCTTTTTTCGTGGTACCGCTTCTCGTGTAATAGATAACTAACGCTCTCATGATACTGCCTGTTACGAAGCACTCTTTTTTAAAAGCTTCTGCTCGCGAAAATGTAATTCTCAACAAGTATCATCACAAATCATACATAAAATTTATATAACCCCTAAATGCTTCGTTCTCCAACACTACGTCTGAACCAATACATAGTAAGACGTGGGGCAAGTTCAGGGTGGTAGGGTCAAACAACAACTTCATCTCTTGTAATACTACTCTTGTCCTATAATACTAGTGTGAGGCACGATATGAATGGTAAAATCCCATAAGAAAAAAAACAATAAAACCCACACGACTCATGAGAGTCATAGTTCAGGTGGTAGTCATTCGCATGACAGTCATAAATCACATGCGAAAAAGAGCTCTCCGAGCCACCATAGCACTACCAAACACAAAGCGAAGAAACCCTCTTCAAACGAGGCTCAAAACGCATTCGCTTGGAAAACAATCAGTGTCATCATGGCAATTCTCCTTATAGCTTCAATCGCTACCAGCGGATTTGGCATCACTGCTTCTGCTGATGACATCAGATCTTCTGCTGATGACATCACATCCACCTTGACTGAAAAAGGCATCATTACGCCGTCGCAAGCAGATCAGACAAACAGCGTGATAGTCGAGACTCTCTCTGCTACTGAAAAGAAAGAGAAACCATCGAAATCGTCCGGATCGGTCGATGAAAAGGTTCCTGTCGAATTGTATGTCATGAGCCAATGTCCGTACGGAGTTCAGGCTGAAGATGCGATCATTCCTGCAATCCAAGATCTTGGTGAAGAGAACTTCGATCTTCAGATTGAGTACATAGCTACTGATAATGGTGACGACACATTCAGTAGTCTTCATGGACAGCCAGAAGTTGAAGGCAACATTGTCCAGTTATGTGCTGAAGAGCATGCTCCTGAAAAGCATCTTGATTTCATCTCCTGCATGAACAAGGATATGAATGCGATTCCAGGTAATTGGGAGAGCTGTGCTAAGGATATGAACATGCCTGTTGAAGAAATCAGGACTTGTTATGAGGGTGACGAAGGTAATAATCTTCACAGAGCGTCTTTACAGCGAGCTCAAGCTGCAGATGCTTCAGGAAGTCCTACAATCTATATTGGTGGGGAAAGATACAATGGAGGTCGTGAAGAGCTTGATTTCAAGCGAGCGTTCTGTGCAGAGTTCGAGAACGAGAAACCAGCTGCTTGTGCAGATGTTCCTGAACCAGTCAAGTTCGAGATGACAGTTCTTAACTCAGAAGAGTGTGACAACTGCAATCCAGGTCAGATCGTAGCAACGACTGAGCAACTATTCCCAGGGGTTGAAATCAGGGAAGTTGAAGCCACAAGCGAGAAAGGTCAAGAAATGATCGAGAAATATGATCTTGAGATGGCTCCAGCATACATCTTCGCTCCAGAAGTTATCAACACTGAAATATGGAAGGATGAACAGTTCCAGCTGAGTTTCAAGGAGCATAGCGACAGTTCCTACCGACTCCTTGATCAGGTGACAGGTGCAACCTATTACCTTGACGAGGAGAAGCGTGCAGAACAGGAAGCTATGATGGAAAACTACCCTAAAGCAAACCTTGAAGCGCTTGGTGCAACTGGAGACAAACCTCGGCTTGATTACTTCGTCATGGCATTCTGTCCATATGGTGATCCTGCTGACGAGGCTGCAAGCAAGCTTTTTGACCTCTTCGGAGATAAAGTAGAAATCGTACCACACTACATCATCAGCCAGTCCGGCGATTCCATCCAGTCGCTTCACGGCGAGCAGGAAGGCAATCAGGGTGTTCGTGAGTTGTGCGCTCTTGAAGAGCTCGGTAAAGAAGCATTCTTTGATTTCACGCTCGCAGCAAATGATATGTGTAGTTCACAGGATGCGGATTCATGCTGGACCGAAGCTGCTGAAGCTGCAGGCGTAGATGAAGAAGCCATCAAGCAGTGTTACGAGGAGAATCGCCTTGCATACGCTAGCGAGCAGGATTCCATCATCCAGAGTGTTAAGAGTGAACGTCAGGGACAATTGACTTCACCGTCCGCGTCACCGACCTTCCTCATCAACGGTAAGACATACTCTGGTGGTCGTGATGCTGACAGCTTGAAGAATGCGCTTTGCAGCGAGTTCGATAATGCTCCATCCGTTTGCGATGATATTATTGAGACAAGCGATAGTGCAACCGCGCAACCAGCTGCAGGCCAGTGTTGATCACTGACTGGCTTTTATTTTTTTATCTTCTTTGTAGTAGTATTCTTGATAAAGGACGTATCGATAATCCATCAAAAACAAAAGATCAAAAGTTACCTTTGATTGAGGACAAGTATATACCAATACTTATAAATGAAAGATGACTGAAGTATGTATTGGGCAAAGAAACGTATTGATGCTTCTTATTGTGTTGCACCCATGCCTATAAACTAGAGTAAATATAGCATACAGGTGGTGTGATGATGGAACAAGAAAACACTCATTTGAGTATGGAAGATCAGATCCATATTCTCGAGTATTGTTTGTTAGGCAGTATTGAACACTATGAAGATAAACATTTTAACGAAGTGGAGACTATCAGGAAATCTATTGCTGAACAATACACACAATATCGTCAAGCTTGCGATTATGATTTGGAATTAGCATTTTCTGAAAAAAGAAAACAGAATAAAGAAACAATCGATGATTTTTTTCTCACTCACGAAACAGACTTCAGAGAATACTTTCACCAACCGATCAGACCCATGAATAAACTGAAGAGAATAATCAACCCATTTAAAAAAACGTATCGCGACACGGCATGACATAGCAATATAGAGAACTGCAAAACAAGAATACTATAGGTCCTGTCAAAAAGTAATAATCAAGTATACCAATACAAAGATTTATAAATATAGATAATGACATTAATTCTAGTGATAACAGGTCTGTGAGGGGAGAATTCAGACCTGAAAAACGCAATAGGATGTTTCAAGACATCAGTATCACAAAGTCATAGTATGTTTGAAAAGGTGTGCGGAGGGAAATTACATTGGATTCATTTATTCAGGATGCAAAAGATAATCAGGATAGTAAACGTCAAGAACCAAGAGAACAGCTCAAGATGCCCGATAACGTTGTCGATCAGGAACTTGAAGAACTTCTTTCTAACCAAAAAGCAAGTATCAAAGTCATAGGAGCAGGAGGTAGTGGGTGTAACACAATCAACAGGATTTCTGAAGTAGGAGTCATAGGGACAGAAACTATCGCTGTCAACACTGATGCTCAGGATCTTTTGTATACGAGTGCGGATAAGAAAGTGCTCATAGGACGTGACTTGACCAAAGGTCTTGGTGCAGGTGGTCAGCCGAAAGTAGGTATGGAATCTGCTAAGGAATCTGAAGCAGACATCCGAAACAGCATCCAAGGCAGCGACCTCGTGTTCATCACATGCGGTCTAGGTGGAGGTACTGGTACAGGTTCTGCTCCTGTGGTTGCTGAAATCGCAAAGAAAGCAGGCGCATTGACAGTTGCTATCGTCACCATCCCATTCGAGATGGAAGGTGGCAGGCGTCGTGAAAACGCCATGTTCGGTCTTGAAATGCTTGAGAAGAATGTTGATACACTCATTGTCATTCCTAACGATAAGCTTCTTGAAATCGCTCACGATCTTCCGCTACACACTGCATTCAAGGTCGCTGACGAGATTCTCACTAACGCGGTCAAAGGCATCGCAGAGCTAGTCACGAAGGCAGGTCTTGTCAACCTAGACTTTGCAGATATTCGTGCAGTCATGGGTGATGGTGGTGTCGCTCTTATCGGTGTCGGCGAGTCCGATACTGACCAGCGAGCTACTGAAGCCGTTGATAAGGCAGTGAACAATCCACTTCTCGATGTTGATATCGCAGGTGCTAATGGCGCACTTATTAATGTTGCAGGAGGTTCTGATCTTCGTCTTGAAGAAGCAAGGACTGTTGTTGAGGCTATCAGCGAACGGTTATCTGACGATGCTAAAATAATCTGGGGTGCACAGATCAGCGAGGATTTGGAGAATACTATTCGTGTCATGCTTATCGTAACCGGTGTCAAGAGTTCTCAAATCACTGGTCGACAATCCGATAAGTTCGAGGGTAAAAAAGAAATCGAGACCGACCTAGGTATCGAATTCATATGAACATACACCCATAATACCCATACTACACTGTGAAAACAATATATTTAAAAGAGAGCGTTTTCTCCTAGTGAGAGTTACGATGAAATCACGTAAATTGAAATCATTTTACAAGGAATGTGTCAGGGTGTTCAAAGTTACCAAGAAACCATCCCAAGACGAGTATAAGGCAATCCTGAAAGTTTCAGGTCTAGGTATCTTGCTTATTGGTCTTATTGGTTTCCTGATTCATTTGATTGATCATTTCATCTAGACATATATAATCATATAATCATCACAAGGTGAGTTTGAAGTGACAGACGAACAACCTCAAGAAGCTCAGATTTATGCATTAAGGACGACTGCTAACCGCGAAGACCAGGTTCTCAGTTTCCTAGCTAGCAATGTTAAGCGTAAGAAGCTGGAAGTCTATTCCATCGTTAGACCACACGGTATGCGCGGTTACATCTTCGTTGAAGCAGGTAGTCGTAGCGATGCTGAACAGGCAGCATTCGGTGTACCTTACGCTAAAGGAATACTCCCTAGCGTTGTCGGTTACGACGAGATCGATCACATGCTTGAGCAAGTCTCCAAAGAAATGAATATCAAGAAGAACGATATCGTCGAGATTATCAGTGGTGCGTTCAAGCGCGAGAAAGCTAAAGTATCTCGTATCGATCGTCAGAAAGAAGAGGTTGTTGTCGAGCTTCTTGAAGCTGCTGTTCCTATTCCTATCACTCTTCGCATGGATGCTGTCAAGGTTATCCGTCGTGAAGACGATGATGAGGATGATGAGTGAACACATCCTTTTTCTTTTTTACTTGATGTAATCTGATTCTTAATTGATTCTTTAAAAGTACAAACTCTTATATATAAAAAATATTCATCAGAGAATATGACTGAAGAACAAATAATCATTGTTGATAAAAACGATAAGCCTATAGGTCATAAAGAAAGAGGAACGCTCAATAAAGACGATATTTACAGAGTATCAGCATTATGGGTCAACAATTCTAAAGGAGACATACTTTTAGCACAAAGAGCGTTCACTAAAAGAAACCATCCTGGTAAATGGGGTCCTGCAGTTGCAGGAACAAATGATAAAGGCGAATCGTATGAATCAAATATCATCAAAGAAGCAGAAGAAGAAATAAACCTCACTGATTTTGAGATGAAAACAATTTTCAAAGAAGAAGTGAAAAAAGAAAATCATTATTTCTGCCAATGGTTTATTGCGAAAGTAGATAAGTCAATTGAAGAATTTGAAAAGCAAGATGAGGAAGTAGAACGGATAAAATGGTTTTCACAAGATGAAATAAGACAAATAATTAAAGAAAAACCGAACGATTTTCTCCCAATACTGATTGAAAAATTAGAACTATTTCTATCATACAACTAAACAAAATCTAAAAACTAAGTTAAATAAGTCTTGAAAAATATGAGTCAATATACGATTCAATGTTCAAATGAAAGTGAGAATAATAAAAAAATAGGTGAAACTCATATTCGTGGTCGTTGCTGCGCAGCACTTGTTTCAGTCAGTTGTTCACCCATCCCCTTACCTATGTTCTGGGCAAAACCTGCCGATATAGAAGGCAAGACATCAAGAAATGATTGTTTAGGATAGAAATTCCTGAAAGCCACTGTTTCATTGATATAAGATGCGACTATAGTTTGCACCTCGTTCTTGCTACCAAGTGCATCGACAAGTCCATTCTCTTTCGCTTCAAGACCGAGGTACACTCGTCCGTCAGCAAGCTCGTCAACTTGTTCTACTGACATGTTCCTGTTAGCAGCAACTTGCCTGATGAATACATCATGCATTTGACCAAGCAAGTCCTGAAATATTCGTTCTTCTGAAGGCGTCATTTCTTTGAGCGGTGTTCCCATATCCTTATAATATCCCGATACTTGCCTGTTGTAGGTTACATTGTAATCATTGAGCAATCCTGAAAATTCTATGTATGAACCAGTCACTCCTATCGATCCGGTTGTTGAAAGTTCATGAGCGACAATAGTATCTGTTGCTGATGCTATCCAGTACGCACCGCTTGCGCCGACATCCCGAATCCATGCTATGGTCGGTTTCTTAGCATCATCAATTGCTTGCGCGATTTCCGCCGATGCTACCGGTGCTCCTCCTCCTGAATTGATGTCAAGCACGATCGCTTTTATTTCAGCATTCTCATCCGCCTCTTCGATAAGCTTCACTATCGTGGAGCTTTTTGCAGTCATTTCGTTGAATGTATTTGATGAGCTTGAAGGAGCAATAATCCCGTGTATGGGAATGACAGCCACATTACCAGTTTCTTCTTCAGGTAAAAGCAGTGACGTGCATCCTGAAATTATGCTTACCAGTAAGAGCAAGAAAACTACTATCGTTATTGTCGTGAATAGCGAGTTTCGCCGTGGCTTGATTGTAATCGGTATTTCCTGTTGTTTCTTTGAAGTCTTTTTTGATGGCATAGCGTTTCACATCCGTTAATATCATGTTGAATATGTAAGCACTTCTATTGTTTTTGTATCCGATACCTGTTCGAGGAATCGTTGCTTGTATTTGAACAAGTAATAGAGTTCTAGGATAAAAAGTAGGGAAAAGGGAAATACAGGTACTACAAAGAGGTTTCTCATGAATGCTTGTGAGAGCGAGAGTGTTTGTGTCTGCAGTCCCATAAGCCTCATACCTGGCGTATAGCCGAGATAGTGCTCGAACAATGAAAAATATAGTAAAAGTGCGAGTCCGGCTGTTGCACTGATGATTGTGAGAACACCTAAAGGGATGGAAGTTACATAGTTGAAAATACCACTAATACCTTGTGGTGCTCCAACAACCAATTTTGAAAGAGGTGGTAGTATTAGGATATAGAGCAGTACTAGATCAATAAGAAATCCTACTGCTCGTTTATCGATCCTACCATCTATAATCATGCGCTTCTCTTGAGGCAGATTGAGATTATATTCTTTGAAAACATCCATTATCTTGAGAGAAGAATCTAGAGTTTATATATTTTATCGAGTGCGACTCGATACGAATATGCAAACGCTTAGAATTCATCCATGGATTCCAGATCGTCGAGATAACCTTTTCGCCGCAACCATTTCGCTTGCGATGGTCGGTATTTGAAGATGATATCTCCTTTCTCGTCTCCGCCGAATTCCCACGGTTTGATAAGCACGATATCATTTTCCCTTACCCATAGCGATCTCTTGAGTCGTCCGGGAATACGGCATATTCGTTCTTTTCCATCCATGCACAGCACACGACACCTGCTTCCGCCTAGTCGTGCAACTAGAAGACCCATCACTTCATCGTCGCGTGGAAGCCTGACCCTTCTGATCTCTTCCATTTCTCGTTGTTTTCGTAATTCTTCATAAGTGGGCTTCTTTGCCATAGTAGATACCTTGAAACTATGGGTAGTTTAAATACTTGTCGGATGAAAATAACTCGTTTAGATCGTGATCGTCCTTGCACTTCCAGGGGAGATCTCCATTGCGAAAATCGCATTATCAGATTTACCTTGAATAAGCAGGAGAAGTAGCTTGACAACAATGCTGTGCGTGACAATAAGCACATTATCATAGTGTTTCGTTTTCAATTCGTTGAGAAACTCGTTCACTCGTTGTTTTGCTTCCTGTAAGGTCTCTCCTCCTGGAGGTCTTGCATGGAGAGGGTCGTGTCGTATCGTTTCGTAGAAGTCATTGATCGGTTTGCCATCGAAACCAGTATAGCGGTCGTTGAGTCTGCCGTCGGTTTTATGCGGTGCTTTGTGATATTTGTTGATGAGTTCAGCAGTCTGTTGTGTTCGATACAGTTCTGACGTGTAGATCATATCGAATGTATTATCCTGTAACTGCTTCGCGAGAAGTTTGGCTTGTAATTCTCCTTTCAACGTCAAGTGCACATTCGTTCCAGGACTTTCACTACAGAGACCTTTGACATTATAGTTCGTCTGTCCGTGGCGTACAAGTGTCACATTCATGGTTTCACAGCTTTTCGTTTCTGCCTTTTGAATGTTTTTCCGAGAAAAGATCGTTTTTTCGGTTTTGGTAGCAACGTGAGTATTGCAAGTATAACTCCGACAACAATACCTGTATCTGCGATGTTGAATACTGGCCAGAAGTGCAAGTTGATCCAGTCAAAGACTGCTCCGTAGAATATCCTATCATAAAGATTTCCGAGCACTCCGCCGAGTATCGAACCCAGCCCTATAACAACAAGTTTTTTTGAATTGAGTTCGTTATCATTTCTGAGTATGAGTGTTATGAGAACGACTGCAATAATGCTGAGTATGATAAAGATTATGTTGATTGAAGTATAGTTCGAGAATAAGGAGAACAAGGATCCTTTGTTGGTAATTGGTGTTATCGCTACAATCCCTTCTGTACGGACATCTTGCATCTTGATAATATATTTTGTGAAGAAATCGATGATAAGCACTATTGCTGCAATGAGAAGATAAAGGAATGGAATGCGTTTGTCGGAATTACCAAGTCCGTTTGCGTTCTTTCTCGATTTCATTTTCTATCTTGAGCAGTCGCTGTGCTATCGCATCAGTAGCGTTTTTCAGAGAATCTAGTTTTACGTTGATAAGCTCAAGACTGTGCTCAAGCGTTGGCTTACCACCATAGCCTTGTTGTGAAGCCATTCCCTGATTACCTTGCTGCACAGAATCCGGTCCACTGATATTTTGCTGTCCGCTTGCACCCTGTTCATATCGTGATTGGTGGTTCATGTATTCTTCTGCAAGTTGCTTTCCGATTTTCCTCTCACCATCATCGGTTGCCATTGTCACTTGCTCACTACCAGTCTGTTGCTGCGGAAATTGTTGCTGATTTTGATCTTGTGCTTGCGGCTGATTCAAGTGCGCATTCGGATTGACAAAACTGTCTGAGTTCATGTTCTGTTGCATCGGGTCGTAGTTCTGTCCTGCTTGTTGTTGCGGATCGTTGCTTGACATATCAAGCGGGGGCAGATCTCCGGATTGTCCAGTCACTCCTTGTGAATCCATCCCTTGCGAGAATCCTGATTGTTCATTCGCTCCTGTGAATGAAGTATCAAAATCCATATCCGATCCCGAATCTGAGAACATATCATCTTTTTCAGAGTGTTTCCAGAATTGCAATTTATCCAAAAAACTCATGAGCATCACCAGTATTTTTTTGTATCAGCCGGAGATGTTTGTCATGTTCTTGACATCACTCACATTGCCTTTTATCTTTTGTTTTTGTAAATTGTATTGTTCTTCTGCCATACCCCACACCTTCTTTGGCGTATATTCAATGAGTGCAAAAGATATTCTTTGTGGTCGTATTGAAATCTCATCTTCTTGTATGTTCTTGAAGAGGAATGTCGGTCCTTCCTGCATGATGCTTGTCGTGACTGCCATCATGAATCCTTGTGATCGCATCATCTCATCTTTTGACTCAAGCAAGCCCTTAACCCCCATCACCATCTCATTTTCAGGATCTTCAGGTATGACTAGCGCTTCTTTATCGATGAAAATATAGATTTGATCCCCTGTAAAATTCTCGGTAAATTCAGGTAATTCATCCGTGTGCACTGGTCTGAATGATGTGAAGTTGAACGCTCTCGCTTCAAACGCAGTAATTAACGTGCCATCCTCTTGTAGCACGTATGTGGAATAATTGCTCGTGAACTCGTCCTTGAATTCCTTTGCATCGCTGACCAATAAGAATCCTCCAACAAGCCCTATGATAAGCAAGAGTATAACAACACTTATTGTAGCTTTCAGGATGCTATGAAATAATTTGAAAGCAAGTATTGCCAAGAGCACCACTGCTATAATTCCTATTAGCATGAGAAGTTCCATAGTGATACGTTTTGAGAGCGCGCCATTTAAAAAGGTTTGTGTGAGTGTGAGCAAGTTCATTTATAAATTGAACTCTCCATAAGCTTTAAAAACAGTAAACCCTCCCACAATGTTGCATTTGAAGGAGTGGTAGTAATGGTATATGAACAACACTTGGTTGAACGAGGACTCCCTCCAAAAGGAGAATTAGAAATCCTGTTCGGACATATCGATCTTGAAGATAGTGACGATCCTATTAGCATCCTCATAGATCATATTTCCGATTATCTTGATAAGTATTCATCATTCCTTGAAAATCTTTTGCAGCCTGATTCTTCACTAGTTGCAATGAAAGAGTCAAGTGTTATCGATGACGCGACTCGTGCAGAAGTGTATTCTCTATTCAAGCAATTGACCTATTACCGTAGAGAATCACTTAAAGTCGCACTTGCTCCTTCAGAAGATAATCGTCTTGAATATCTCAAGAGATTGATCTGTTTCTGGAAGGAAGTTAACCCTCAGTTGCAGCAGTATGTTGATAGGATACTTTCTGTGTGGAAGCTTCAGGAAAGTGAAGAGCCTTCACAGGCATATTTCGGTTGAGTGTGGTGTTGAAATGGAATATGAAAAAGAATATGAGTACAAACTCGTCATCATCGGACCTCCTGGTTCTGGCAAGGGTACGATAAGCGAGCTTATTGAAGATAAACTCAGCATACCGCATATTTCTACTGGTGACATGCTTCGGGATCATATTGATGCAGGTGATGAAGTAGGTCTTGAGATAAAAGATAAAGTTGAACACGGCAAGCTCATCCCTGACGACATAACTGAAGAAATCATTCGTGGTCGTTTATCTGAAGTTGATGTCTGTAAGAAGTTCTTGCTGGATGGTTTTCCTCGTGATCTTGAACAGGCGAAGTTCCTCTCACACATCACTGGTCTTGATGGAGTTATCATTGTCGATCTTGATGATGAGACTATTGTCAATCGCTTATCTCAACGAAGGATCTGTGAGGATTGTGATGAAGGCTATCACCTGAGATTCAAAGCCCCTGAGAAGGAAGGAGTCTGTGATAAGTGCGGCGGCAAACTTGTCCGTCGTAAGGATGATGAGCCTGAAGTTATTCGTGATCGTCTGCATACCTATCATGAAAAGACAGCTCCTGTCCTTGAATTCTTCGAGCAGAAGTGTGTTCCTTCGCTTGAGATTCCTGGTGACTTCAACTTGAAGACTGAGAGCGATCAGATTATAGATCAGATTGTTCAGTGGCAAGAGTCTCTGCGAGAATAGTTTTGAGAACGATTGTGGCATAGGATCCTTTCGGTAATGTGAATGTCGCTTTCACTGTTTTTTCGTCATCATTGATCGTTTCTTCCAGCTTCACATCTGTTGCTGTCGTGAATGATTTTCGGTTTGATCCTTCAAGCGATAGTTGCGGTATCGACCTGTTGATGAAGTTTCTTGTTGATAGCCCTTGATCTTCAACTGTTTTTTCTTGTTCTCGCGTCAGATCGCTTTCATAGCCAACCAATGGCAGTTCGGACCGAGAAGTGGATCTTGTTTCAAGGAGTTCGTTGATGTCAGGGATTGCCAGTGTTCCGAAATCGTATTCGAGGTCGTGTGTTCTCGTGAACATATGTTCTATCTCTTGTGTGAGCAGATCGTTGTATATCTTACTTTGGAGTGCGTGGACGAAAAAAAGCAGCGTCTTGTTGGGAAGTAATCTCAGCGCTCCGATGTAATCGTTCTGCTGTTTCTGGAGATGTTCAGTTATCGTTTGCGCCCAGTCCTGATCTGTGTTGATGAGAATATCTACTGCTTGTTTATACTCTTTTTTCATGATTGCTTTGCCGATATCAATATTCGCTGTTGAGAATCGTTGCTTATCGAAATAGTTCGGAACGATAACCATCTTGGCATGTTCAAACGGTAACTTGTACTCTCTTGGCAACCCCCGAACCAGTATCTCGAACGAATTTCCTTTGAGATGCCCGAGCTTCATCGCTTCTGTGCTGTATCCTTTGAAAGTGAGCGTTATGTCTTTGAGTTCCAGTGATGCTACGCTCTCCTTAGACACTCCTTTGATCGTTATGTATTGTCTCGTCACTGCATTCTTATCTTTCGTTCCTGCATACGCGATGTTCTTTCTCGGTATATGTAACGCTTTTACTATATGTGTCACTGCTCGTTCTGTCGTGTAGTTTCGTTTCTCGAGAAGGTAGATGTGATACGCTGTCGCTTCTTCCTGTACGAGGTCGTCTCGTGGAAGTTCTGTAACGATGAAATCCTCAGGTCGTTCTTTATGTCGTATCATCAGTTCCCATTCTCCTTGAAGAATCGTTCAATGCGTTCCTTATATCTGTTGACCGATACTTTCATGTTCCAGCTTTCAGGAAAGCATCTGAAGTATCGTGGCCAAGTGAATCGTTCATCGAGAAAGACGATGACCCCTTTATCATCCTTGCTCCTGATGCACCGTCCTGCGCTTTGTATGATCTTGTTGAAGGCAGGATACACATAGCCGTAGTTCCACCCGTCTCCGAATTTCGTATCATAATAGTCTATGAGCGCCTTCGTCTCGAGGTCCGGTCGTCCAAGCGGCAGTCCGACGACAACAACTGTCTTTAGTTCGTCTCCAGGAAGGTCGATCCCTTCTCCAAAACTTCCTGAGACCACTCCAAGAAGTGCCGCTCCTGTCTTGTGATATCCTCTGAATCTCGCAATCATATCTTCGCGTTCAGATTGATCCATCTCTTTTCGTTCTTGAAAGATCGTCTTCTCGACGTTTTCCATGTACGCTCCAACGTCATCCTTGAACTTGTAGCTTGGAAAGAATATTGCGCTATTTCCCGGTGTCGCGTTGATGATGTCAGTGATAGTGTCAGCGATGTTCTTGTATTGCTGCGCTCCTCTGTGCGTATATTTCGTGCTTGTTTTCGCAATGACCATGTTGAGCCGGTTCTTCTCGGGAAATGGTGATGGAAAGCTTTTTGTCACTGTTTGTTTCTCAGGAAAACCTAGCAGTTTGACATACATATCAGGTGGTGTGAGCGTTCCGCTCATAAGCACTGTTCCCGCTGCTTGTGCAATGACATCGCGTGAGATGATTCCTGGGTCGAGACATCGATAACTGATTGTCGTAACATCGGTTGTCACTCCTTTTTTCGTGTTGATGATTCTCGTGAAGCCATCATCTGACCCCAACCATTTATCGAGGAATGTCGCTACTGCCCCTATTGCTGACTGTTTCTGTTCCTCACGTATCTCGTCTCCGATGTTGTGGAATTTCTCGACGATCTGGTCATAGCTCGCAACATCCGAGACCCTGCTTGTGAATTCTCCTTTTGTCAGGTGTCTCTCATCTCCTGCTTGAGGTGCCATCTTGTTGATGATTGTATATAGTTGTTCGAGTATCGTCTGTGCCTCTCCTAAGGAGTGCTTCTTCGCTTCTGATATTGCTCTCTTGAGCAGTGTCGTTGACAGGTTCTCGCTTGCCAGATCCTTGATCCTGTATGGCAGGTTGTGCGCCTCATCGACGATGATGATACTGTCTTGGAGTGTCTTATCGTTTTTTGAGAGGAAGTGTTCCCTGATGTCAGGGTGGAAGAGGTAGTAATAGTCAGTTATGATAACATTCGATTTTGCTGCAAGCAGTAATGCAAGCTCATATGGGCAGAGATCATATTGTTGTCCTGAAGCGACGATCTGGTCGACAGTCACAGGACTAAGAGTTCCTAGGTCTTCGAGTGCTGCTTTCGATTCAACAGTGAGTTTCTCGCCGTTTTTAACTCGTTCATAGAAATTGCATTTCTTGTCTTCGCGTAGTGCCCTGCAGTATTCAGTGAACTCTGACGAACTGAGTAGATTGACACCCGCTTGGAGACACATCCATTTCTTTCCCACGAAATCTGTTGCTTTAACCTCTATGTTGTGCTTTTGCTTGATTTCCTTGAGTGTTTCTATCGCTATCTTGTGTTGTGTATTTCTTGATGTGAGAAAAAAAACAGTCTTTCCAGTGTCAAGCGCGTTCTTGAGCGCTGGTGCGAGGCTTGCCGCTGTCTTTCCGAGTCCTGTTGGTGCGTGGATAACAGCGTTTGATTTGCTCTCGAGTTGGTCTGCGATTACCTTGATGACTTCATCCTGTATGGGTCTGACATTCTCATGCGGGAATAGTGCGTGATACGGCGTTGATTTTGGTGTTTCAGAAGATGGTTCCATCGTGAATAGCTCGTGTGAAACAGAAGCATCTTTAAAAAGGTTGTGCGCTCTTGCCCAGTGGACTTTCCGGAAACGAGAGAAAAACGATAATGATCAGAAGTTATTTGTTCCTTTCCTGTAATTATCGATACCATTTTCTCTGAGAACATCAAGCGATTTTGAGATATTGTTTAGCATGAAAGAAGTGGCGCAAAGGATTCGTTTCGGATTATGCATCCCGTCAGCAGCTTGACAAGCATTCTCTATAAGCAGATTATATTTTTGTTTTTGCTGTGGAGAAATCAAAGGTATTGGATAACCTTCCTCTTTTAATAGCCTGCCTTCAAAACATCGAGCTGTTCGACCGTTACCATCAATGAAAGGATGGATGTGATTGATTTCTAGATGCAGATAAAGTGCTTTCTTGAGCGGATCATCAATTTTGTTGACGAGATATATCATGTTATCAACGATTTGATCTGTTCCTATCCCGTCATAAATTCGTTGACCAATATGTATCGCTTCATTCCGGAAACCATTAGGATGTTTTTGTTGGACTTTCTTAGAGATTATTCTTCCTACATTGACAACATCAGTCAGGGTAATAGCGTATGGATTGAAAGAACCGCTAGTAAGATATTCCCATCCTTGTTCAATCTGAATCAACATTTCTTTTCTTGATTCTCCTGCATCAGAGTCATATTCCCTTTTCATTTCATAATATCCTGCAAGTTTCCTGATCTTTTGATGTTTTTTTCTAGCATTCGCTATATTAATTGTTTCTAGTTTTCCTTCAAGACAATCTTGCCACAGACGTTCTTTCTTTTCAATAACATGTTTCATCAACAGTTTATCGACAATGAAATTATTGAGAGGGAGATTTCGAGGGAGCATGACTGTATCTTGAGAATAAGTGAGTTATAAATGTTTCTTTTTTATCATTACTTAAAGGTAATAACGTATTATTTCTTTTGTTTTTCCTTGAACTTTTTCGCCACATCAGTGACAAATATTTTCGCCTTGTCAGAAAATGATTGAGCCTTATCTTCAGCTCGTTCGAGCTGTTGCTCTAGCTTGACCGAATAATCCTTGTTGAGCATGACTTTATCCAGTTTGTCATTACCGTAACTGTCGAAATACATCATGAGCTCAATGCCCTTCTCATGCTTTGGTGCAGGTCGTTCGTTAGGATAGCCGATAGGGATGATCGCTTCGACTCGTGCTTTGCCTTCGGTCTTGAAGAGTGCATCAGCTTTCTCCTGATCGAACCCTCCTATCCAGCACGCACCGAGTCCTGAAGAGTGAGCTGCCAATAGAATGTTCTGCGTTGCTGCTGCAGCATCTTGTATCGCGAAGACGTGCCGTCCCCGTTCTCCATACCACTGCGCGAGCTTGTGAGGTTGTGAGCAGACGACAATGACTGCTGGAGCGCTGCTGATCCATGTCTGGTCCATACACATATCAGGGAGCTTGTTGATTATCTTCTTGTCTTGAGTGACTACGAATGCGAAGTCTTGCAGATTTCCTGCCGAGGGTGATTTCATCCCTGCTTCGACGAGAAAGTAGAGCAAGTCCCTAGGCACTGCTTTTCGTTTGAATTTCCGATAACTCCGTCTTGAGAATATCGCTTTGAACGTATCCATAGCCATGTAGTTCATAAGGGAAATAGTTGTTTATAATGTTTTTGGATAAAACCAGTTTAAAAATTGAAAAGAGAAACTAGTTTCACGAACACACCATTCGTCCATCCGAAACCATGTTGAGTCGGATAGCGGCCATCTTTTCCTTTCCGGAGATCGACAACATCATATTTCTCCCAGAATTTCTGAGTCTCATCAAATACCTTAGCATTCATATCAAGCCATTTTTCAGCAAGTCTTTTCGCATCCTCTTCAAAACCATATCTGAGAAGTCCTTCAATGACTATTAATTGTTGGTTCGGCCAACCATTAGGATAATCCCATTGATTGAATTCCTCACTCAGACCATTATCCTGAGTATTTGCAAGACCACCATCATACTCGAATAGCGAGAGTTTATCAACTGCTTTTCGAGCCTGATCTTCAGTCGCTATTCCTGCCCACAATGGATAGAATGATGCTAATGAATAGAATATCGATGATGATTCTTGCTTCCAGTTAAAATCGAAAAAGAAGTTCAGATCATCATTCCATAAATGTTCTTGTATTGCTGCTTTACGCGCATTTGCCTTGTTCTTGAAGTGATCGGCAAGGTCATGGTTTCCGATTGTCTCATACATGAATGCAACATCTGATTCGCTCTTGAAAAGGAGCGAGTTGAGATCGACCGGGAGGATGTTCAGGCATTGGTTATTGAATCGAGAAGTCATATCCCATCCTGATTCATGTTCGGCAGTCGAATGCAAGTGCCAGTGATCACAATATCTTGCTAGACCATTAAAAATAGTATGTTTCTTCTGATTATCATTCCAATAAGATAATTCTATACGAGCCGTTTCAACCATTTTTGAAAGCCAATGGATGTCGCGTGTCTTTTCGAAAACAAGACGTACCATCGATGAAAACAATGGCGGTTGGGAAATCCCAAGATTATACATCCTGTTTCTCATAGGAACCAAACCGAAACGATCACACAGATATGCGAGATTATCCACCATCCCTCGTGCAAAATCAACAAAACCTTGCTCGAGAAGACCTATAATTATAAAGTAACTATCCCAGTAGAACTGGTCGTGATCAAAAATCCCTTCTGGTGGTGAAGGCGAGACGAAACTATTAGGGAGGGCTATTTGGACTCCCCTATTCTTCGCTAAGGAGAATGTCAGTTCGGTCCACTTACGTCGAATATGATCTGTATAAGAATCGTATTTGCCCATTTGCACACCAACTTGGAAAAAAGAAAAAAAGATACTTAAAAAGATTATTATACTCTACAGATACAGTTTTTGAAAACATCTAGAACGTGAAGAGTTCACGTGCATATTTCCCTACAATAGGTATGGGCTCCTTTTTCCCTTCTATTGCTTTGATAAGCCCTAGAACCCATAGTACGAACATTGCGATCTGCAGGAGTATTGTCAATAACCATCCTATAACTGGTATGAACATAATGATCATGTTAACAATCCCTATAGCGATACCTAGCAGGATGAGAAACAAGGCTTGCTTCACATGGAATTTGACGAGTGTGCTCTTTTTCATCTTCTCATCGGCAAAGAACCAAATGATACCCACCAAAAAGTATGAAAGCACTGCAACAAGTTTAGTATTATCTTCTTCAACCATAGTGTATTCCTCCAAATAATCGCTTGAAAACAATTTCAAGCGTTAGAAATATAGTATGAGACCTATAGGTTTAAAAATATTTCTATGATTGCATCAATAATCACTTCAACTGGTAACCGCACATGTGACAATAGTTTGACGTGTTGTAATTCTTCGTCTGGCACTGAGGGCATAAGATGATGCGTGGCGTAGACTGAGCAGTGTTCTGAGGACTGCCATGATTGTTAGCGGAACCCTGTGCACGGGAAGCCGTTTGAGACTGTTTCTTTCGCTTCTCAAGAAGTCGTTGTCTTTTCTCTTCACGTAGTGCCGCTTCATCCTTATCGATCTCATCAACGCCTCCGAGCCGTTCTGCCAGCTTCTTCTCTTTGGGCGAGATCGCTTTCTTGATATAGAGAAAGAGCAGCTTGAGAACTCCGATAGCGATAAAACCAAGTCCAATGTAGATGAACAGTTGCATCGCTTCAGCGTTGGCTGTTTCAGTCCTGTTTTTCACGAACCATGAATAGCCGCTGATGAGTATTCCTATGAAGAAGAAAATCCATGCAGGAATTGGTTTTCGTCTCACCATCTTGTAACAGATACCGGAGATACTTCCTTTTAAAGATTGTGCTAGAAGCGAACAATATCATAGAATAATAAGTGAATAAGAAAGAGAAAAAATATGAAGCGTTATCGCTTCTTCTTCGTTTTCTTTGATGCTTTCTTAACAGCCTTTTTCGAAGATTTTTTAGCTCCTTTCTTGCTCGCTTTCTTTGAAGATTTCTTGGTTGTTTTCTTTGAAGATTTCTTGCTAGCCT
This sequence comes from Nanobdellota archaeon, assembly GCA_051819805.1. Taxonomy (GTDB): domain Archaea; phylum Nanobdellota; class Nanobdellia; order Woesearchaeales; family SKGA01; genus SKGA01. The sequence continues at coordinate 94,738 of JBNJHD010000001.1, read as the reverse complement.
TCTTAGCAACCTTTTTCGAAGATTTCTTCGTAGTCGTCTGCGTCTCTTCTTTCACTTGTTTAGCGCCGCCTTTCTCGGAAGGTTTCTTCTTCTTGAAATAAAAGAGTCCACCTACAATAAGCAGTAGGATGACAATGACGATGATAATGAGTGTTGTACTGAGACCTGCAACAACTTTGAACGGATAGTCAGCCCTTATGTTCTTGAGCATGAGATTCTCGTCTGCACCGTACATGACAACGAGTGAGAATTGATCATTCTCTTCAATATCGACCTTATCAAGTGATACTGGCATGTAAAGCGTCTTTGATTGTCCTGGAGCGATCTCTCCATTCTTGTAGAGTGTTTCTTCAAGACCATTGATGATGATATCGTGAACTTTCACGGAGACATATGCTTTTTCAGAACCATTATTCAGAAGAGTAACACCTACTCTGTTGAGTCCTTTGTAGTATGCAGCATCTTCCAGTTCTATTTTTGTCCCATCATCCTCTAGGTCTTCAAAAGATAATGGTATTGAGAATGGTGGTCCGAACTTATTTTCCATCGTCAGGAATGTATCGAGTTGTGAAGGATAGACACCAAATGACGTATAGAATTCGACTTTAGTTTCATTAGTTATATCTTCTGGAGAGAGACTGATATTGAATGGGACAGGCAAGACCTCACCAGCTGCCAAGTATCTCACTTCATCATCTGAAGCGCTTGCAAGCTCTTGCTCTCCGTTCTTGATAGCGATTGTTGAAAGCTCATATATTCCTGCAGTACCAAGGTTCTTGAATCGTGCAATGAGTTGCTCCTCCTCAGGATCATACATAGCTTTTTCTACAGTAAGCGCGATTTTAGGTTTCGGTAATGGGAACATAGTCAGTGCATAGACAGTTCCTGTGTTTGACGTATCGCTTTGACCGAACTTGATGAACACGCTGATTGATTTATTGCTTGATGATCTTATCTGTTCACCGATGACTGATAGCTTGTTACCTACAATGACAACTGACTTGATATCATTCTCTTCAAGATATGTGTAGGTGTCGTCAAGAATCTTATTGTGTCCTGAGAGCAGGACAGGGTTTTTCTGGTTGAAGAACTCAACTTCAATAAAAGACCCGTCTGCGAGAACGATTGAATCCTCAACGCCGAATCGCGTTGCGATATCTTGACTGTCTTTGAAGAGATCATCATTATTTATTCTCTCAGTGAATGTATCTTCTATCTCTTCGAGCACGCTTCGTTTGAAGTTGCCGACTGCAGTTACTGAATCGGCATTTTCGAGCCTACCAGCCACTTGAGCCACATTCTCATTATCAACGATGAGCACCCAAGCATTTTCTTTGAGAGCGAGTGGTGCTAGTGAGACGCTGATCCGTGGATTGTCTGCTGAAATCACATAATAGTTTCCTGTTTGTGGATCGAGATCGAGATTGAGCTGGGATGATTCTCTCACTAGTTCAGCATCATAATTTACTGAAGATAATTGGCTTTCGAGATTGTTGATATAAGGAGTGTTCGATTCATACACTTGAATGGTGTCTCGTTCTGAAATGACTTTCGTAAATCCTGTAATTGAGTCAGAGTTGAGAAAGAATCCTCTCTGTCCTTCAAGAGAGCTCATCATCATGACACTGTAGACATCTTTCCAATCTTCAGAGTTCGCTACTGCAATGTCCACTGCGCTGGCTTGTGAAGCGACTGTAAAAAATACTAGAAACATCAACCCTATTACGAATAACTGCCTTTTGTGAAACGTTACCATTGTATATCCCTTTACCAACCCAACCGTTGTTGGACAACCCCATCTTATTGAGGAGATACTTAGTTTATAAATATTTCGATGAAATCCCTTTAGTGAAGAGACCAAACAATAATCACACAACAGAAAACCAGTTAGAGAAAAGAGAAAAAATAAAGAAAAAACAAAAACATATTCACACCATTTATGGCAGCTCTAGGTAAAAACTGTATGATGTGGTTGTTTCTGCAGGAACAAGAATCTGATAGTCAACAGAGTTTCCGTTGAAACCATCAGTATCATCTACTGCAAGACCACCGAATACAAGAGCGTTATCAGCTATACTCTGTAGAGCGTATGTCTTGAGATTTCCTACACCGGTTGAGTTCCACGTTGTTGCAAATGGAACATCTGCAACAGTAAGTGAAGAACTTGAGAACTCTTCACTTGCTGTGAATGTGTTCGTGAAGTTATCAGTCAGACTTCCTTGCACATAGCTTGGCATCACTGCATTAGATGCTGGATCGAAGTTTGCCTGAGTCCAGTCTGTGACGGTAGTGTTAGCCGCGTAAACGACTGCACCAGTAAGATCGCTTACAGTCCACTGGAAGAATTGATTATCTGAAGAATCACCGAGCATGATGTTTCCGCTGATGTTTCCGAAGAAACCAGCCCATCGTCCAGTTATACTTGTTCCGGATACGTCAACATATGTGACATTTCCACCTTCTGTATCAACAGTCGTTGATGATGTTCCTGTTGCTTGTTCGCTTGCACCTTCTGTGGTACTTGCTCCACCAGGAGCTGCGAAAGCTAGGGAGACAGCCATCAGGAAGACCGCTGCGAATACGAATATTTTTCCCACGTTCATCTCTAAAAACACCTCATGTTTTTGTTTGATTGTTATGTTTGTAGTAACATAAAGCACTGATGTTACATTTTGGACATCGTGCTTTTATAAGGTTTGTTCTCAACGCTCGAGTAACAAACGATTGAGTGTGATTGTTGTTTCACTGTATGCGTTTTGATTTTACTATATTCCACCCTCAGTTTTTACACCCAATGTAAAGATAATAAAAAAAATAAAAAAGAGAGGTAAAAAACCTCTGTGCTTACTGTAGCTCAGCGTACAAGTTGTAGGTAGTTGCAGCAACGTCACCAGCAGTTCCATCTTCTGGAAGGATCATCTGGTAGTTGACATTCGTACCTTTGTAGCTTAAGTCGCCACCTTCGATAACTTTACCAGCGAAGACGATGTTATCTGAATCGTCTTTCAGACTGTAAGTTTCCCAAAGAGGAGACTCACCACTAGTGTAAGTCAGAGCCATATCTGTTGATGCAGGAATATCTGTAAAGATTGCCGAATCAACATCACCAGTACCAGTAAAGGTTTCAGTATAGTTATCTGCATCAGGAAGATTTAGATGTGTGTAATTATCCATTACATCTGCAGGTGAAGCATCTGAAAGATTCCATGTTGTTGAAGCTTCAGTTGCATACACAACTCGACCTTCTGCTGCCCAGTGATAGAGCATATCCTGGTCATCGTCACTTAGTACGATGTTACCGCTTACGTTACCGTACAAACCTGCCCACTTTAGAGTGGATGCGTTCGTATCAAGGTCTAGATAGTAGACATGTCCGTCATTGACATCAACAGTTGCCGTTCCTCCGAAATCATAGATTCCTTCATCAGTAACACCTGAAGAACTAGCTTGCTGCGGATCGGATGATGCAGCGAAAGCCATGCCAACAGTCAGAATCACACCTACTAGCGCAACCATTACCATTGTTAGTTTTTTCATTGTTATTAACACCTCACCACTTTTTCTGGTATATGCAAGTTATTGTTCACACACCACCGTGCGAACAACACTTAAAACATACATCAGTATGGTTTTACCTATATTCGGGTAGAGGTTCTTTATAAACTTGTGTGTTAACTGTTCAGTGTAAATCACACTTTGACATATTCAAAGCATAATTTACTGAAATGAAACAGGATATTACCTTCGAACCAACACTTAAAATATTTTATGTTAGTCCTGTTCAGAGAAGACACTATTCTGTCTTTATGCACCAGTACAACAGATAGAAAAGAAAATATTTATAAACATGCACCCGTCAAAATAATCAAGTGCATATATAATATAGTGTGAAGAATCTACACTATACATCACGATAATGTGTTCAAAGAGAGGTGGGGTTGAGTGCCGCGGACTAAAAAGAATACTAGTAAAAAATCAAGATCATCACATTCTAAGAAAAAAACAACATCAAGAAAAAAGACTGCAGCGCGCAGAACCAAGACCAAAACTATTCCCCGCACCCAGTCCACTACTGCCCGCAGAACCCAGTCCCCAGAGAAGCGGAAAGGACCAGGACGTCCTTCGAAAAAAAAGACTGCTTCTAAGAAAACCACAACAAAACGTGGTCGAGGTCGACCTCCGAAGAAAACAGCAAAAGGCAGTACAGCAGCACGCAGAACCCAGTCCCCAGTGAAGCGGAAAGGACCAGGACGACCTCCGAAGAAAACAACCACTTCTAAGAAAAAGACTGCTGGTCGCCGTACTCAGCCCACTACTGCCCGCAGATCACCATCCCCAAAAAAGCAGAAAAGAGGGCCGGGCCGACCACCGAAGAAATCAACATCCACTATGCAAGACTCCGCAGTGACACGTCTTCTTGATGAGCTTGAGAAAATAAAAGAAGATAACAAGCGACTTTCAGAAAAAGTTAATGACATCAATACAGAACAACAAGTTCAAGCGCAACCTCTGGTTTCGGAGTCGCGAAAGCCTGAAGCGCAGAACATTGTTCATGAAGTTGAAGAACTCGAAGAGTCACTTGAGGAGAACGATGTCAATAAATCGAACATCCTTTCAAAGCTCAAGAACATCATCAGTAAATCAAAGAAGGAAGAAAACCCTTCTGACGAGAAAACGACTGACACTCAAGATCAGACAAGCGAAGATACTGAACAACAGAACGACAGCATTACTATGAATATCAGCGATATCCCTAACGAAAACTCTTCCGATGAGAAAACAGAACAAGGACAAGATGACGCAATGGATCAGCAAAAAGAAGACGAACCGGAACCTCAGAAAGAGTTGGATCCGAAAGAGTATCAGAGCAAGAGCAAAAGCGGCGTTATCAGCATAGAAAAATGCGAACTTTATTCAGAAGCTCTCAAGCAAGTCCTTCGCGAGATCGCGAAAGTATTTATCGGACAGACACACGTTACAGAACGAGTCATCCTATCTTTGATGTGTGATGCTCACACCTTGATGGAAGGTGTCCCAGGTCTTGCTAAGACACTTCTTGTTGAGACCATGAACAAGACCATTTCAGGAACGTCATTCAAACGTATCCAGTTCCTTCCTGACCTGTTGCCAGCAGATGTTATCGGAGGTCAGATCTACAACCCGAAAACCGCTAAGTTCACGACATATAAAGGTCCTATCTTCGCTAACTTCGTCCTCGCTGACGAGATCAACCGTGCACCTCCGAAAACGCACGCGGCTGTCATGGAGGCGATGCAGGAGAAAAAGATAAATATCGAGAATGATCAGTTCATCCTTGACAGACCATTTCTTGTCCTAGCGACACAGAACCCTCTTGAGAACAAAGGTACATATTCCTTACCTGAAGCAGTACTTGATCGTTTCATGTTCAAGGTTGACCTTTCTTATCCTGAGCGTCATGATGAGTTGAAGATCATCACCGAGAACGCGACGACAAAAAGCCAGACCATCCATAAGCAAGTCAAGCAAGTATTGTCAAAAGAAGAGCTTCTCAAGATCCAGTCTGAAGTAAAGAACGTCTATCTCTCACAGAAGATAAGAACATACATCCTTGATATTGTTGAAGCGACTCGCGGTATCAACAAGAATATTGAAGGCACTCGTTTCATCAAGTACGGTGCAGGAGTCCGTGCTAGTATCTATCTTGGTGCTGCCGCTAAGGCTAAAGCGATGATGGAAGGACGTAATTATGTTCTTCCTGATGATGTCCGGTTTGTCGCTCCGGCGATTCTCAGGCACAGGGTCAGCATGAACTATCGTGGTAAGGCTCACAACATATCTTCAGATAAGATCGTTGAAGAAGTCCTTGCTAAAGTTGATGCTATTTAATCGAACGCACAGGTAGCGAATATGTCAGATGAACAGAGAAAGAGCCCCATTGTCAACACCTTCAATTTCGAGACTCTTATTCAGGAAACTGTCAAAAAGGCAGGTTACTTAACAGAATTCTTCCGTTTGAATCTCATATATTATGAACTTATCTCTGGCAAAGGCCTTGAGTTCGATCGTATCAAGCGCTATATGCCAGGTGGCGACACGAGACGTATCGATTGGAAAATATTCGCCCGTACTGATAAGTTGTTCTTGAGAACGTATAAAGAAGAGCGTGAACTGAATATAGTTATTGTTCTTGATGTCTCCGATTCCATGCTTCTGGGAACGAAAGAATATACGAAAAACGAGTACGGTGCTCTGGTGGCAGGCATTCTTGCATATTCTGCTATCGAAGCAGGAGATAAGGCAGGTGGTGGAGTCTTTTCCAGTGAAGCTCTAGAATTTGTCGATCCCGATAATGATTTCATCCACCTCATGGACACCATGAGTACAAAACACTTCTATGGAGGTTCAAAAAACTGGATGGGACTTGTCAATGAGCTTATCAGCAATTACGAAGAGGATTCTATAGTGTTCATCATTTCTGATTTCATCAATAGCAACCCTGAAAAATTTCTTCCTGAACTGGCAAGCCGTTTCTCAAAGGTATATGGTATCATGGTTCGCGATCCATCAGATTATGAACTTCCTGATAATGTCGGTAAGATGTATCTAAAGGATCCTGAGACCGGCAAATTACACCTTGTTGATATCGACAATACTAAAGAAGAATATGAAGTCCGTGCTCGTATGGAGATAGAACATATCAAGGACTTGTTCCATGAATATGGGCAGCGTTGTTTTTCCATCACTACAGGAGAGGATTTCAGCCGTACATTCATTAAATCCATGGGCGACGAGGAAGTGGAAATATTATAACGATAAACATTTTTTCATTAGCGATAACACTTGACAATCCGTTGAGGGATTCGTTTCTCCTGATCATCCTCATAGCTTTGACTATCTTCTCATTTTACATGATGCGTAATCTTCGTAAAAAGAGAGCTACATATTTCGGTAACATCAAGACCTTGCAGCGAACACACGGGTTCAAAGTGTTTCATGTGAGTATTGTCGTTCTCATCGTCAAGATCATTGTTATCTTCTTATTATTCATGATAGGAACTAATTCCGTTGCGATGACCGATATACAGCCAGTGACAACAACAGATTATGTTCTTCTGATCGATGATTCTTCCAGCATGGCAAAAAGCGATTATGATCCTAACCGTCTCTCTTCCGCCAAGGAGATTTCCAAGCGTTGGCTTACCGTTCTTCCTAATAGCACGAAAGTCGGCATGGCTTCATTTTCAAAAAATATTGATTACAGTGCTGAATTGACTACGAACAAAAAAGAAGTTTCCCGGGCAATCGATGATATCGAGATCAATTATGGTAAGAGCGGAACAGATCTTGATCACGCCATCAATTATGGTATTGATCTGCTTCAAGAATCTACTCGAGAAAAGACTTTGTTATTATTGACTGACGGAACTGAACCTATCGCTAATGACACAATCCATAAATCTATTGATGAGAACATCAAGATTATCGCGTTTGGCATAGGAAAGCAAGAAGAACAAGATATCCCCAGTGAATACAGCGAATTCTATGATGCATTAGAGTTCAATTTCACTCTTCTACAGAACATCACTGCTCAGACAGGCGGTAACGCCTATCAAGTCGAGAATGAGGCTGACTTGAAAAAGAGTTTGAATGAAGCGACCTATGAGGAAGTCAGCGTTCCTCTCAATAGCAGTTATTACATCACTCTTCTCATCATGATCATTTCAATAGCGGAATTGTACTTGTATAGTCGAATAGGAGCATTATGATAAAAAAGTATTTAAAGGTTGAAACCCGAATGGTAATCAAAAGAGGTGTCTTATGACTGTTTCACTCATTATTTCGATTGTTGCTCTTATTATAAGTGGAGGAGCAGCGTACATGTTATGGCGTTTCAATAAGCGTCTTGATGACATGACATCCGAAATAAGTGATAAGTTCTCAGATCTTGATATTGAGAAGAAACTTTCAAGCATGACAAACGGCCAGGGAACAACCAGTCTCGATGATATCACAAAAACCATTTTTCTCAGAGTGAAACAGAAGTTCGGCCTTTCAGCTAAATCGTACTTTGAAGCTGTTGAGCAGATAAAAAACACTCCCTCTATCAGTAAGGATATGCGAGAACTCCTTATTGGTTTCTTTAACGATATCATCCATATCTCGTATCGAGATGTCGAACTTTCTTTTCAAAAGCAGGAAGAATTGAAAAAGAAGACAAAACTCATTATCAAATCATTGCAAGAATAATACTTCTTCATTCCCTTAAACGACAATAAGACCTAGTTCTTGTTTTGAAAGAGGCCGAACTGATTGTTTATACACTATTCCGATAAGATAGGCTTTTCGTCTCGATCTGAGGGAATTGATTTCATCATGGACTAGCTGCAATTGTTTCTTGAGCATCGCCATACGATCCTTATACCTCTCTTGTTTCATCTTATAGGTTGATTGGGATAATAGTTTCTTATGAAAGTAATCAGATTGTGCTTTCTTATAGAGGTCTGAAATAGTAGAGTACTCAAAATCAAGATCAGAGAGTTTCTTTTTCTTTCGAAAGATTAGAAATTCATTCCTTGAGATGATAAAAAGGATAGCGAGCACAACAACCCCTATACTTATTTCGATATAATATGTTTTCAGATAATGTTCAACAGAACGTTGTGAGGCTTTGGCCATAGCTTTGAGTCGTGATGACTGGACTAGCGCTTCACCGATCGCTGTTGACGTCTCCTCCATATAGGTTTGCGCTTCATCATATCGTTCATAAGAGAACGCTTCTTTTGCTGCCGAATATGATTCTTTTATCCCTGTCAAGTTCTTTATATCAGTAGAGTTATCCTGCAGTTCTTCTATTTCAATCTCGAGTAAGGCGAGGCGATCCATTATTTCGAAAGCTTGTTCTTTACGTGCTTCTATCTCCTCAGCCCGTTCTACAGCTTTACTGAAATTAGCACCTACTTTCGTCCCTTCTAATTTTGCTTTCGAGAGTGTTTCCATGAGTTCAAGTGCCGCTTGCGGATCAGCATCTTGAAGATTTTGCGCTCGTTTATAGAGTTTAGTTATGTTTTGTCCATCGAACTCTTTCTCTGCCTGAAGATAGAGATCTTCAACAAGGGTTGTTGACAATCCCGCTTGTTCCATTTGAGTAATATGATTCCTAGCATCTTGAAGCGTTTCAGCTGCTTCCTCTTCAGTCACAGACGATTCCGTATCTGTTGTATTGATTGTTGTATTAGTGAGAGTCGTTTCATTGACAGCTAAGACAGAACAAGTTAGTGTGAAAAGAGTCATGACTAGAATGAGAAGTGAAAACAAGTTCTTTTTTGCAACCTTGGAAATCATTTTCTTCTAGACATTCCTTTCTTGAAAAGCTTGTCAATACGCAGCGAGGAGAGTATATTAAGCAGGTGATAGGCAAACGTGTCAATGAGGACTTTTCCCCGTGATTTCTTGCTTAAATTACGCGCATCCTTATCAAGGAGATCAACAGCCAAGTGACCTTTCCTGACGAGTTTTGTCGTGATGAGTGTTATTGTCTCTTCTATTTCTACTTGCAGTGTCTTGAGTTCGTTTATCGTATCTTCATATCTGTTTTTTGTAATTTTCTTTGTTATGAAATAGTTTTTTTGCGATTGTTTTATGTCGTGCTGAGTTCGTTCGAGTTCTTGCTTGAGCCGCTCAAGTTCTTCAAAGGGATTGATAAGACCTAATTTTCTCATCTTCAGTCTCGTCTGTAATCGTTTTATTTCAGCTAATCGTTTCTCGAACTGGAACATCTGCTGATGATAGCTCATCATGCTTATTTCTTGTTCTTTGAATGATTTGCTTTGGAGTTCTCTCATATTTTTCTTGATGAGTTTTTTTTCTCTTGAAAGACTTCTTAGTCTCTTGTTTATATAGAGAATGAGAATGTTATTATACGCAATCACCCCAAGCACCGAGAGCAATCCTACTCCTAGGAGTAAAGCCCACCAGAATCGCTGGATGAAATTGAGGATGTTGAACGCTCCTTTTACTTCGAACATCTCTATGAGTTCTGCTTCTTTCGCCCGTTTCAGTGCTAACTCATAATCTTCTCTCTCGAAGGCTGATTGCGCTAGACTGAGAACTTTTTTCGTTTCATAGATATGAAGTCCTTTCTTATCTGCTTGCTCGACTTTTCGTTCTAGTTCAGCCAGTTTTTTCTTCGCATCAATTGCTTGTGCAATCAAGTCTTCAAGATCGTTCTGGAGTTTCTTAGCGACCTCGTATTCTTCTTCTGCAATTGCAGCTTCTATCGAGCTCACTATTGATGATGCTTTTCGTGAAGTGATATTGTTCGTTTCGAGTTCCTCAACTATCTGTTCAGTCTCGTTCTTGATGATTTTTCCTTCATCTTGTGTTAACTCCCTGATTCTCAGCGTTATGGTTCGTTCTTCAATAAGTTTCTTTGTAGTTGCAGTACCATTATCATCCGTTTCTATGATCCCATCGCCATAGATAGTGAATGTCATGCTCACAGTATCTTGTGTGAGATACTCTGGTGCGGTGAAGCGGATGAGAAACTCTTCGGATTCTCCTTGAGGAATATCATATATCATGTCAGGTTCTGAAGTGATATATTGTTCGAACTCGCTATCAACCTCTATTTCGATGTTTGTCAGGACTGCGTTTTCGAAGATGTTCTTTATTGCTAGAGGAAACGTGATATTATCTCCTCGCAACACGTTGATCGTCTTCTCTGTTGACAGGAATTCTTCTTCAGTACTATTTGTTGCAGGAGAGAGACTTGGAGGTGGCGAACTGCCTGAGGAGGGTTCAGGCAGTGGCGCTGGAGTAGTTGTATCTCCAGAACCTGCAGGAGAAGTCGGTTCAGTAGTTCCTGTGTTTGGATTATATACTTTCATGAAAAAATAAGTGGTCAATGCTCTCCCTTGATCTTCCAGTGATTCATTATCAAGATTGAGACCTGACGTGTTGATTGTTATCTTGTATGTTCCTGAGTCTGAAGGAGTCAGTGTGAAAGTACTTTTGGCTGATTCGTCAACAGTAAGATTATTGATGTAGGTTGAGTACGACGATGATGATATTGGATCAGGAACCGTATATTTTGCAGTCACATTGGAGGCGAGTTCAGAACCTCTGTTCGTGAGATTGTATCGAATCGCATAGCTCGATCCTTTTTCAGTTGAAAGTTCATCTCCTTCACTGAAGGATTCGATTTCGTTGCTGCTGAAACGATGGATCTTGAGAGAAGTGATATCTAGGAGAGGACCTTCTCCAACAAAGAAATCAAGTGTCAGGTTTCTCTTGAAAGGAGTTCCTTCTGGAGACGTATTGATCAGTATCTTATGGTTGAACGTCCCGTTATCTGCAGGAGTTGTTATATTTACTGGAATTGCTATTGACTCGTAAGCAGCGAGTTCTAGAGGGAATGTCACACCATATATTTCAAGTGAAGCATTATTCGGAGTAGCAGTGAAGTTTCTCGCATAATCTCCTGTGTTGTTGATGATGAGATTTCCATAATAGTATTCTGTAGAAGTGTTGGTGAACTGAGGTTCTGAAATTGTCATCATTGCAGTCCAGGTATCATCATAGTCTATAGTGACATTCCTTATTTCGCTCGTATTATGATTTCCGACAGTATCGTTCGCATATACTTTGAACTGATATGTTCCATTGAGCAGTGGCGTGAATGAACCGTTGTAGGTTTGCGAGACATCATCATAGATTGTTGTTATATTATACGTGAAGTTAGCCGAACTCTCGTGTTTATATCTGATGATGACTTCATCCGGTGATGTGAAAGAATCAGTCACTTTAACGCTGAGATTGAGTGTCTTGTTCGGATCAATGACATCATCATCTTCAGGGACGAAGTGAAGAGGAAATATTTTTGGTGCTTTATTGTCTTTTGTTATGTTCTGCAAGGAGGTTACTTGCGTGTTGTTGTAGTGATCAGTGCAGGTAAGAAACCAGTTATTCGTTCCCTGAAAATAAGTTGTTATTTCCAGTTGCGTAGAATCCCCAACTCTGACTGTAGCATTACTCTCTTCCAGAGTAGCATTGAAAAATAGTTGACAACTGATGTTAGATGCGTAATTATCATTTGCAGTGAAATTGATAACTGTAGTATTCTGTGCAGTAGTATAGTTGTTCTCGGGTTGATATATTGTTATTTCTGGTTTGACATCATCAATAACTGTTATGATGACAGGATCAGTTTGGTTAGTGTTATTGCTGGTATCATTAACAAAGAGTTGTATTGAATAGTTGCCAAGCAACACCATTTCATCAAATGATGTATTGAATAGATCATCTCCATTGCTATCGAAGAGTTCTATTATCCTTGTTGATTGATTCGAGAGAGTGATATTAGCAAATACATTGTCGACATCGACATTATCTGTCACTGATGCTTCTAGAACCAGTGTGGTGTTGTATGTGTGAGTCACATTCTCTAATGGAGAAATCAGTTCTACTTGAGGTGCTTGGACATCATGCACAGTGAATATTTTCGTGGTCAAGTTCGTATTTCCTGCCATATCAGTTGCAGTTATTGTAAGCATATAATCTCCATCAAGTGTCGTATCTGCAAAGCTCGCTTCAAACTTATCATCGGAATCATCATCACTCAAAGTGATAGTTGTCGTACTTGCATTTGCATCCAGAAGTGTTATTTCTGCAATAACTGAATCCAGCATAGTTTCGTCTACGGCATTCACGCTGAAATTGATCTCATCAGTCGTATTGATATCATCACCAGGTGAAAAAGATAAGTTTCCAATATCCGGACGAATCGTATCGATAGTCAACGTCCGGTTATAAGGGGAGAAACTGCTCAGGCCAAGTTGGTTTGTCGCGTTACAATTCCACACATACACACCGGGATCTCCGAAGTTAACAGTGAATGTTTCTGATACTGGAGAACCGCTTTCAGGAACCGATTGTTCTTTCCTGAAAAGCCCTGTAGCATTATGATAGAGAGAAAGATTCGTTACCCCTTGAGCATCCTGTGCTGAACAGGTGAGATCCACTATGGCCTCATTAGTATAGTAATTCGTTTCGGGAGAATCGAGGGATACGATCGAACTGTTCGCTTCTGCGATCGTGAAGGTTGAATTGACCGTGTTGTTGATATTCCCATATGTATCATTCGCAGTGACAGTGAGCAGGTACTCGTCGACTATAGTGGTGTTGTTGAATGTCGTATTATATATATGCGGCGTAGCGCTCTCATTGAGATCCTGATCGAAAAACACATTGCCCGTGCTGTTTCTGATAGTGACATGTACCGTGTCAACAGTTCCCACAGGCAGATCCGTTGCATTGATCTCTATGAGTATGCTGGTTCCGTTCGGATGCATTGACTCATCAAGAGGCGAGTTGATAGTAACTTCCGGAGCGACATCATCCACTATCGTGAAGTTCGTTTGATTAAGGCGGGAGTTTCCCGCTTCATCAGTTGAGTTGAACGTGACGTTATATTGTCCGACATCCCCTGTTGCTGAATACGTTGCAATATAGGTATCCCTTGTATCATGAGAAAGTTGTATTTTCTCAATCATGCCATTAGGGCGTTTTATTGTTGCAGTCACATTCTTTATTCCATTCGCATCACTTGTCGTGACTTCAAGATCGACAGATTCAAGCAATGATTGAGAGCTTTCTTGTGGAGAAACCACTGCCAGACTCGGAAGAGTCCTATCGATAGTGAAAGTATAGTTTGACGGTGCAAACGAGTATTTACCAATCATATCAGTGACAAAACAGTTCCAATGGAAGATACCTTCAGAAAGAGTCGATAGAGTGAATATACTTTGGTGTTTTGTTCCGGAAATGATCCTTGTCTCATTGGCATGGAACGTTCCAGAAGCATCATGGTAGAGTGCGACATTCGATAGTTGCGCATCATCACTCGCATTGCATGTGAGGTTGACTTCAGGACTCGTTACAAAACTCTGATCTGTTGGAGTGATGAGAACACTTTGGGGATCTTCACGGTCGGTAAAATACTCTACTTCTATAGGCGAGTAATCGTTGAGAAAAGTCGAAGGATCAGTATCAAAAATATATTCATAACGCACAGTGAGTATCCCGTTTGTATCGATATAGTCAGTGATAGCAACGCCAGATGGAGTCTCCCACATCACAGTATTCTCATTACCCCTATCAGTGAATGGTATATTGCCGACATCATCCCATTCCATACTTCTTCCTTCTCCTTTCTGCAAATAGATATTCATGGTATCAGAAGTAGAATAAGGAGCTATGCCAGTACAGCCATCCCTTGGATTTCGCGTATGACAGTATACCAATGTGCCATTGAGTTCAGAAATAATATTTGCAGAATTGCTTGTAATATGACTGAGATTATAGGACAAGCTCATGTTACCCATCGCAGGACTTCGTGATGTCTGGACACCGTAATATTGTTCATCATAATACCATGTATCATAGTACTCGCTGACCATACTTCCTGAGCCAGTAAGAAAACCGTCATGAGGGACTTCTGTGATTGACGTTGCAGAAGCCGCAGGGAGTGTCAGAACTAATATAGTCAAAAGCAGCAATAACGAAACGTAGCGTCGCTTCATGTATCGCAGTCCCTGTTTCTCGCTCGTTGACATCATGCCCCTGCCCTTTGCATGAGAGCCACATCCATACTTGCCTCAATATCACTGCGTGTAAGTGTAGAATATCGATCCACACAAAACCCATACTACCTCATAGTTCACTCCAGATCAGACTTGAGACAACAACTCCCTCACATCTTCATCAAGTAGTAGTATGCTATTAAAGGTTTTGTTAGCACTCGGCACTCAAAACGCCCAAATATCCGTTCTATCAGAGAACAAAATCAACATCTTTTTAAAGCAGTAGTGAGGTTCAAGTTAGATAGTAATAATAATGTTTTGTGTGTGAGGATGATAGCAGTGGATGATGCGCTCAATCTTTCAGAACCCCAGCTCGACGCTCTTAGGGAAATGGGTAATATAGGAACAGGTAATGCGATAACTGCTCTTTCTAAGTTCATAAACAAGAATATTGATATGAACATTCCTGAAAGCAAATTCGTTGATGTAACCCGATTCACGGAAGAATTCGGTGGTCCTGAAAAGATTGTCACATCCATCTATCTTGAGATCAAAGGTGAACTTACAGGGGATGCGATGTTCGTCTTCTCGAAAGAAGGCGCTTTCGAACTCATTGATATCATGATGGGAAGAGAATCAGGAACAACCACTGAATTCACCGAAATGTCTCAATCAGCTTTTACCGAGCTCTCAAACATCCTTACAGGAGCTTTTCTTAGTGCTTTAAGCAATATGCTTGATGTCCAGACATTGCCTTCTGTCCCTCACACTGCAACTGATATGGCCCAATCTCTTCTCGATTTCATTCTGGCAAAAATAAGTAATTATGCACAACAATTGTTTTGTGTCAAGACAAAAATAAATGTTGAAGGTCATCATATCAACGGAGATTTCTTTGTCGTCTTTGACAAGCCTTCTCTTGAGAAAATGCTTGAGATCCTTCAGAGTAAGTTCGGTATGTGAAGGGATAGTGATGGGATCGTTCATTGTTAATATGGGAGACCTTAACATAGGTCATGGTACTGACGAACTTATTTCTCTAGGCTTAGGATCATGTATCGGCATTGCATTATATGATTCAACGAGAAGGATTGCAGGTCTCGCTCATGTCATGCTACCTAATAGTAGCGATAGTAAGATCGAGTACATTGCTCCAAAACCTATTCTTGGAGTGAAAGATTCGGATACAAAAAACACGCTTCGTCATTCTCTTCGAAAACAAAGCGTTACGATTATCGGTGAAGCATTCGGAAGTCATGAACTTGAAGAACTCGTCAAGCGAAACCCTGAAGCAAACATCTTGTTCATGGAGGAATCATTCTCACCATCCATCGATGAGACTATCGCACATCTTACAACTATCAATAAAGAACTGAAAATAGTCATCATCACGAGAACAGGTCATTCGTCGGGAAAACTATACGATTATTTTAAAGAAGGGAGTGCTGAAGTCATCACGACACCACTGACTGCAAGCAAGATAGAGAATATTCTTCATTACGTCATCAACCCCAAATATCTTAAATATGCAGATATTGCAGTTCCTGTTCTTGTGACAAGAATGTGCACGCTTGGTGCTGCAAAAGATAAGATCATCGCTAAGATTGCAGGTGGTTCTCATATGTTCAAATCATTGAAGGATAATGATGTTATGCGGGTGGGAGAGTATAATGCCATCGCAGTAAAAAGAGCGCTCCTTAAAGAAGGAATACGAGTTTCTGCTGAAGATATTGGTAAAACTGTCGGTCGGACAGTGACCTTGCATGCGGATACTGGAATCCTTGATATCAAGACAATTGAAGGTCATCATTCGATTTGAGTCAAAAAAGAATGGTTGAGATTAGAGATCCTGAAAATTTTGACAAGCTCAAGAAACTTATTCATGAGACTCTTGACTTTAATTGCGATAATTATTCTGATTCGTTCATCCGTCGCAGGACGCTCATTCAGCTCAAGAGTAATGGAGTAGAATCATACACCGAATACATGCACATTCTCAAGCACGAACCTCTAGAAAGGGAAAGACTCTTGAAACAGCTCACTATCCACGTCACTCATTTTTTCAGGGATCGCCGTGTATGGGAAGAATTACAGGACGAAATACTTCCTCAAATCATCTCATCGAAAAAAGGTCATGATAATAAGATCCGAATATGGAGTTGTGGTTGTTCTAGTGGTGAAGAACCTATATCTGTAGCTATCCTATTGAGTGATCTTTTGGGCAGGAACATCAAAAAGTACGATGTCGAGATTCTTGCTAGCGACATGGCTGCCTCCATCATTATCCAAGCGAAGAAAGGAGAATATTATCCTAAACAATTCAAGGAGATGGGTGTTGAATTCATCGATAAATACTTTGATAAGACTTCTGAAGAACTTCTCAAGGTCAAACCTGACATTCTTTCTCTTATCAAGTATAAGGTATCGAATGTTCTAACTGACATCATGCCAGATAATATGGATCTGATTCTCTGCAGGAATACTGTCATCTACTTCAGCACCACCGCCAAAGTAGGATTGTATCAGAGATTCTATAAGACATTGAAAAAAGAAGGATTTCTTGTTCTTGGCGCCACAGAATTCCTTCAAGGACCTAGCCAAGATTGGTTCGAGAAAGTAGATGTTGATTCCCGTATTTTTAGAAAACCATAACAAAAAAAATAGTCACAATTCTTTATTTCTAGCCATACACTCTCTGTTCTGGATAGACGACCATCCCTGCACCATTGACTATTTGCATAGCGACAATCTTTTTCTGGAACTTTGTTCCTCGCATCTTCAGAATCTCAATTGCACTTTCACGAATGTTTTGTTTTTTTATATTATAGATGATAATGACATTATCCGCCAAGAACTGCTCAACAGCACTACCTCCTTGCTCTAAGCGAGTTTCAACAAGCTCTGAGATGAAAAAAGAAGTTACGTTCATTTGTTCAAAGAGTTTGAATAACTGTTCAATATAAGTTCTGTAAGCATCTTCTCGTTGGGAGAACGCTGCTGCTACTGATGAGAGTGAGTCAACAATGACTTTGTCAGGGTTGACGCCATCGGGGAAGATGACTGGAGAAATATCTATCATGAGTTCTCCTTTCGCTTTTTCCATCATCGCCTCTACCGATCTTGTGAGCTCGTAAGGATCGTAACGCTTGAGAATAAGTTTCCCTTGTGCTTCCAGTTTTTCAGGATTCCAACCGAAATCACGCATGTGCTCTCGTAAACGATCTAGACGTTCTTCAAAACTCATGAACAGGCATGTTTCTCCTGCTTCAGCTGCGCGTATAGCTGCTTGAAGACAGAATATGGTTTTACCAGAACCCGGACCTCCACATATGAGTGATGCTGACCCTCGAGGAATTCCTTTCTCTATAAGCTTGTCAAAACCCCCTATTCCTGTTTTGACATATTGCCGTGCATTCTTTGAGGTTACAGAGAATTTATCCTGACGATCATCATGACCCTCTGTCTTCTCTTCAGGACTGTGAAGAAAAGCGGTTGCTCTTGAAAGGAGTCCCATTTTTTTTATCAATTGCCTCCATTGAGTTTTGCTTCAATCTGTGATTTGAGAGCTGCCATATCAATTCCTGGACCTGAATCTGATGATGAAGAATCGTCTGACTTATTTTGAGTATCTGATGACTCTTGAGATTGTTGCTTTTTCGAGGTTGTTTTTTTCTTCGAAACAGTTTTCTTTGGTGTGGTCGCTTTGCTAGACTTATTCTTAGAGGGGCCTTCTGATTTTTTCTGTTTAGCTGCAATCTTTTTCTTTGGCGACTGACCAGAATCTTTTTTCCGCTTTGCGGAGGATTGAGTCTTACGGGAAGTTTTTGTCCGGGAGTCGCGACCAGCAGTCTTTTTCTTCGATGTTCGCCCGGATCTCTTTCGAGCAGGTGTAAGAGTATCTTCAGTTTCATCATCAACAGAAACATCGTCTTCAGATCCAGAGTCAACCTCACTATCTGTCTGTTCAGTGTCATCTGATGCATGCTCATCATTCTCATCCTCTGATGTTGATCCTTCACTTTCAGAAGAATCATTCTCATCAGTCCTTCGACCTAAGTTCTCATTTCTCATTTTCTTGAGAGCAAAGAAATCATCAACTGCCTTCTTGGTCATCTGCTCAGGTGTCAAACCCTCATCATTATCCTCATCTTCCGAAGTGTCGTCTTGAGAGTGTTCTTCTTGAGATTGAGATACTTGCTCTTTGACAGCTGCCATGTCAGGACCAGGATGTTCTTGAGCATATTCTGCTGCATCTTTTGCTCGTTCTGGGAGCAACTCTTCAAGAATTTCCTTGTAGATTGCATATGCTTTTGATTGCGAGAATTCCTGCACGTTCTTATCAGGTAGATTGCCCAAATGATCATCAAGAGTTTCAAAGAGAGTTTGGAGTTCTGAAACAGACAGTTTCTTGAAAACATCTTTTTTTGATCGGTGGGATGAATGTTGTGATGGAGCATCAGCATCTTTAGAAGTATCTTGTTTTGATTTCTTGAACTTCTTGAATAATTTCATATAGCCACACCCTCTTTTTCACTGGAATATAAGAGCATTCCAGAGCACTCAGCAAAAATGTTTTGCTGCACGTATATATACTGATCATTTCAGATGAATGACCTTATCAACGAACATTCCTAAGTCCTTGATCATTGATGATTTGGTATCTCCTTCAAGACAGGTAAAAACAGCATTTCCACCTAGAGTCACTACTTTTCCCATCTGATCATGAACGAATTGAGTGACAACATCCCCTTTGTTGTAGATGAGGAGTGTTGACAGTGAATCGAAAAGCAATGAATCGAACTGACCAGTATTAAGGACTTGGTTCATACTCAGACTGAGTTCTGTAAGTGCTGAAGCTGAAGAGACATACACACAGTTATCTGCAGATGGCGCGTCAGGCATGGCTGACTTTGTAATACCGTCAATGACAAAAAACTTGTTCTTCAATTTCGCATCAAACAACCTATTCAGAGAAGCATACAGCTTATTCAGACTCACATAGCATACTGCTTTGCTGCCCTTGGCTAACTCGTTAGCTATCTCTTTGATGTATTCAGTGTATTTTTCGTTGGGAACAACAACAACTACCACGCCAGCGTCCCCGATTTTTTTCATAAGGTTCAATGTCATTTCAGATCCATACACTATACGTAGTTATTGACTCACATCTTGTTGCGGATTGCATCAATGATCACATCAACTGATTTGACGGCCAGTAATATTATGAATTTCCCTTCTATTGAAGTTCCATCAACGACAAATTCAGTTTCGATGAGAAGAGCATCGGAAGCATCAGGATCGACATTGAGCATAATGATATCGATGATTGATTCTCCGAAAGTAGAGATTATGTTCGTTCTATCATAAATCAGATCAAGATCAAGGAATGTGTTGAGTGATTCAACGTAAGAACCTGATAGGGTTGTCCCTATTTTTTTGAGAATTTTCTTATCTTGCTCTGTAATGACTTCTTCTGAATCTGGTGCTGCAGTAATTGCAGATGCAAGACATTTAGCACTATCTTTATTGAACATGATTACGATATTGCCACTCACATTACTCTTTAGCGGTGTATAAACACCCACAACAAGATTCTGTGGTCCTGCAATCTGATTCTCAACATGTTTCAGTTCAACGAAGTCAGTATTGCTTATTTTGAGGTTGACTTTTTTTTCGAGTAGGTCAGATAATAATTTTGCTGCGTTTCCCGAACCCACATTAGCTGTTTCTCTAAGGGCGTCTTTTTCTATGTCCGTGATTTTTGGATGAGTCATTTCAATGTCACCATTTGCTTCAGCTTATTATTTTGCTACGGAGTCGATCGCTTTCAGAATATCTTCTGATTGGAAAGGTTTGACAATAAAATCGCTCGCACCAGCGCTTACAGCTTCGTCAATGATTTTTTGTTGTCCACCGACTGAAGTGCACATCACCACGTGCACATCCTTATGTTCTTTCTTGATTTCCTTTAATGCATCAACACCAGTCATTCCTGGCATGACAATATCAAGGAAGATAATATCCGGATTGAACTCATTAGCTTTTTTGATGGCATCCTCGCCATTTCCCGCTTCTTCAATCTCGTGACCATTATCTTTGATCGCTTCTTTTATCATATTCCTCATGAATGCGGAATCATCAACAAGTAACACTTTCATTTGCTCTCACCTGCTCATCACAATTTTAATTGATCTTTGATTGTTGAAACGATATCTTCTTTGCTGAACGGTTTCTTGATATAACCAACTGCTCCAGCTTCTTTCGCCTGCGCTTCTTCTTCCGGCTCTTTAAGAGCAGTACACATTACCACTTTAGCATGCGAGAATTCTTGCAGGATATGTTGCATAGCGTTCAAGCCATCCATTCCAGGCATTTTTATGTCCATGAACACAAGATCAGGTTTTTCCTTCCTATACATCTCTATAGCTTCTTCGCCATTCTTTCCAGTGATGACTTCTGCATCCGAGAATTCTTTCTTGATAAAATTTCTGATGACGCTGACTATCAATTGAGAATCATCAACAGCAAGTATTTTGACCATAGTAAACAAACCTCACTGATTCTAACCTTACCCTTGAAAACTGGCTAGAACCTACTAATATAACATCAAAAGCACATTTATAAAGCTATCGGATTTTAAATTATAAATAAAAGAGTGGAAAAAATCAAGCTTTTTTTTCGCTGTCCTTAACAGTATTTTCAGATGAAGAATCCTTATCAGTATCAGAGACAGCCTCACCATCGTCTGATTCCTTCTCAGTTGATTTCTTCTCGGTCTGCTTGGTAGACTCTTTTGATACAGTAGCTTTTTTCTGAACCTTTTGTATGTGCTCTATCTCTTCAGTCTTGAGGACTTTCGGAAGATCGAGAAGTATAAGCAGTCGTTCATCAAGGACACCTACTCCTTTAATGTATTTAGTATTGAGATTCTGCGTGACCAGCTCAGGAGCGTTCTCTATCTGGCTTTCTTTGATACGGAGTACTTCAGTAGCCGAGTCGACAATGAGTCCTACTCTGCTGTTATTGACTTCAATAACGACAATTCGAGTGTTATCTCCAATTTCGTTCCGTTCAACATTGAGTTTCTTTGCCAGATCAATGATTACTGTGATCGAACCACGGAGGTTGACGACACCTTCAATGTAATCACTCGTGTTAGGTATTGGCGTAATGTTCTCATAAGGGATTATCTCCATTATATCGAAAATATTGATGCCGAATTCTTCGTCATTGAGCTTGCAGATCACTAGCTGATATTCTTTCTCTTGAGAGGTTGTATCTTCCTTTTTTTGTTCTAGCATATGTATCACTCCTGAAAGTCCAAAATAATCATACCTTGAATTTATTCGCAAGATCCTTGAGATTTTCTGCTTGGCTAGTCAGTTGCTGAGCCGTCGAACTCACTTGATTCATCGAGGATGAGACTTCTTCGATTGAAGCTGAAACTTCTTCTGTTCCCGCTGCATTCTCTTCAGCTACTGAAGCCATGTCATTAAGAGCACCATTCGCTTTGTTGATGAGTTCAGGAATCTGTTCAAACAAGCTGATCGCTTGTTGGACTTTATCAGTGCTCTCAGCGACCTCTTTGGAGTTCTTATCCATACTATCGACAGAATCATGGATCTGACCCTGTATGCCTGTGATAAGCGTTGAAATTTTCCCTGTAGCTTCCTGAGTCTCTTCAGCAAGTTTCCTGACTTGATCCGCTACTACTGCAAATCCTCTTCCTGCATCGCCAGCTCTGGCCGCTTCGATAGCTGCATTGAGAGCAAGCAGATTCGTCTGTTTCGAAACATCCTCAATTGTCGAGACTATCTCGCTGATCTGATCGGATTTCTCTCCAAGCGCATTTATCTGCTGGGCACTTTCAGTAGTGATCTGTGAGATCGAATTCATCCTATCAGTGATCTGACTTGCAGACGCCTTTCCTTGTTCAGCATTAGCAGCTGTTTCTTGAGAAGCATGTTTTGCATCTTCTGATGATTTTGAAAGAGTTTCTGATCCTTTAGCCAGTTCTTGAATTGTCGTGCTGACCTGATTAGTTGCAGTATTGACTTGTTCTGAACTCGCAGAGAGTTGTTGCGAGGATGATGCCGTGACAGACACAGTCTCTTGCAGTTTCTTGATGAGTGATTTCAGATTATCGACCATCTTGTTGAAAGAATCACTTAACATCTCGAACTCTTTGTTACCATTAAGAGCTGATTTCTGCGTGAGATCACCATCAGCTACTTGTTTCATCGAATCAATGATCTTCTTGAAAGGACTTGTGAATCGACTGACAAAAAGATATGCTAATCCTCCTGCAATAAGCACCGATAGGACAATGACCAGTACAGTGACTGCTCTGATACGATTCATTCCGGACAGGAATTCACTATGGTAAGCGTTAGGCCAGATGACCCAATCCAACTGTTCAAAATAAGTGTAAGCTCCTACTTTCTGTCGAGCGAATAGCTCACCAGGATTTTTCCATGAATAATAGACAATACCTGAATCATCAGATGATGAGAATGTCAAGCTATCATTGATGACTTGCTGGACGAACAATTCTCCATCATCATCAGTTGCACCCCATATATTTTTTCCATCCTGCTCCATATTCTTTGAAAGAACATAATCACCCTCCGAATTGAGTAGTGCAATGTATCCTGTTTCCCCAATGACAAAATCGGAAAGTTGTTCTTTGATCGGTTTTGCAAGCGCTGCTTTTTCCGTACCTTCACACAATACAGCTTCATCTTTATTTTCTGCTTCAAGAACAGCACAACCGAGTATGTAATCAGTGTTATTGAGATTGATTACTCCGTAAAAACCGTTCGAGGTCAGAGAGGTGTATTCTTGTTCATTATCTGGAATAAGAAAAGCAGTCTCTTGATTAGTGAGAGGGATGTTGAGAAGACCATTATCTGTAATCCGAAAGTAAAACAAGGTGTCTGACGAGAGTGATTCTGCTTGGCCATATATATAGTCTGAAAGCAACAAGTCTTGTCCTTTGAGTTCTAGAGGTGTAAAATCAATTCTCTCTCCAGAACCTTCTATAACAAGAGTTTCTGTTCCTGAAGCGAAATCCAGACCAGAGACCGTAATCTCTTCTATGAACAGATTGAGAGCATCAGTCACTTTGCTTTTCTGTAGATTATAAGCTGTTTCCACATGATCCCTTACCAGAAGGGATTTTTGTGTCAAATCACCTTCTACCGAGTTGACCATCTCTTGATTTGCAGTATTATATCCTATCATTCCTACAACGAGTGTTGGAACAATAATAAGTAAGACCACAAGAACTAATATCTGCCATTTCAAACTTATATTTTTCAGATTCACTATACACACACCCCAATAATTAGATTGATCATTATATCATAACACTCTCTTATTTCAATTCCTGAGAAGTATTCATTTTTAAAGCTGTGCTACTTCTCCACAGTGGTTCAGATATGCGCTCTGAAAAAACCAGGCACATCGTAGACGAGAGCTATACGCCCGTCTCCAAGGATTGTCGCTCCTGCAAAGCCTTTCACTCCTTTGACCATACCATCAAGACTCTTGATAAGTATCTGTCGTTGTCCGATAATCGAATCAAGGACTAATCCTATTTTCTTATCAGAGTGTTCTACAACGACAACAGTGAATCGTCCAGAATCAGCACCGCTTTTCCGACCTTCACCTACGAACTCATCAAGCCAAAGCAGAGGCACTTCCGAACCTCTCATGATAAAAACTTCTTTTCCCTGTATAGTCTTCACATCCTCTTTTTTAACCTCAAGAATCTGGTTGATATTGGACAATGGTAGTGCATAGGGCTGATGTGCCACATTGACAAGCAGTACTGATACGATTGCAATCGTGAGCGGTAGTTGGAGCGTTATAGTTGAGCCTTTACCTAGTTCGGAAGATATTTTCACATCTCCACCTAGTTCTTTGACTGAGCTCATCACAACATCCATACCCACACCTCGACCGGAGACTTCCGTGACATTATCGCTGGTACTCACTCCTGGCGAGAATACGAGCATCTGAAGATCTTGTTCAGACATCTTGTTCGCTTGCTCTTTTGTGATAATACCTTTCTTCAAACATTTTTCTTTCAGTGCATCAGCATCGATTCCTGCACCATCATCAGTAATCTCGACAACAGCATTATTCTTCTCTCGTCGTGCTATGAGTCGGACGTTCCCTTGTTCTTGCTTACCAGCTTTCTTCCTATCAGAGGGAGTTTCGATTCCGTGATCGACGCTATTTCGGAGTATATGGACCAGCGGTTCTCCGATCTTATCAAGAATAGTCCTATCAAGCTCTATCTCCCCACCTTCTATCTGGAAATCAACTTTCTTATTTTCTTTCTGTGCCAGATCACGGACCATCCGAGGAAATCGTTTGAAAATATTTTCCATCGGCACCATTCGTATATCAAGCATCTTGCTCTTGAGATCGAGAACAAAACCATTGATACCTGACATTATAGTATCAAGTGACTTGTAGTCTTTCTTCTGATGAAGATCCTGTAATCGGATATTATAGATGAGCAGTTCTCCGATAACATTCATTATCTTATCAAGACGATCCATATCTACTCTCACTGATTGTATCTGTCTAGTCACTTCATCATGATGCTTTTTTGCAATATGATGCTTAGCCCGTTCATTCTCTTCATGCTTGAATTTTTCATCTTTCTTATACGCTTCATCCAAATCAAGCACTGAAATATTCTTGATTCCTGAAATTGTACCTATAGATTGTTTCACATCCTCTTTTTTCTTCTTGCTGGAAAGCACTATCTCTATTTCAGTATTGAATTTTGCCTTTTTGATCTCATCAATAGTAGGAGTTGTCTTGATAATATTCTTATCACCTATATCCCTGATGAGAATCTGTGCTTTTGCAGCCTTGAGAGGATTATCACTATCAAACAAAGCCACCAAGCGATAAACAGAGTATTTTTTCTTTTTCAGTTCAGAGATTTTCTTTTTTTCTCCAGCATCAAGCTCGATTGTTTCGTTTATAGCGACAGAGTGGTTATTATGAGTATCGACATCCAGATAAGAACTCAATTCGTTGATAAGATTTTCCACATGAATGTCATCAGGAGTATCATTCTCTATTTTTTCCAGACCGTCTTCCATAACATCGCATCCTTCAAATAATGAGTTCATGACATTTTGTGTGACTTTGAACTCACCATCCCTGATTTTCGAAAGAACATTCTCAAGCGAATGAGCAAGGTCGGAAAATTTCGTATAGCCCATTGTCGCAGCATTTCCTTTAAGCGTGTGAAATGATCTGAAAATATTATTTATGGTATCTTCATCTTGAGGAGCATCCTCTAAATCAAGAAGATTCTGATTAAGACTGTCAAGGTGTTCGCGCACTTCCATGACGAACTCCTTTTTATATTTTGATAGATCCACATGACCACCTCTTATTTTTTGCCTTTAGTAATGAATGTATAGTATTATAATTCCAGTAATTGTATGAGTGCCACAGTCATCTGATCGAGCGAAACGATCTCATCGGCAAAACCATTATCCACAATTGATTTCGGCATCCCGTAGATGACACATGATTCTTTTGATTGTGCTATGATCGTACCATGACGTTCCTTTATCGCTTTGGCACCTAGAGTTCCATCAAAACCCATTCCTGTAAGTACTATCCCTATTACCTTCGATCCATAGACCAAAGCCGCTGATTTAAATAGTTTATTGACTGTAGGACGAACACCAAGTTCGGGAGGATCATCGGTCAATCGTACTTTTGCAGTATCAAGATAATCTTCTTCAAGCAGCATATGTTGACCGCTTGGCGCTATGAGTGCCACGCCTTTTTTTACTGGTTCACCATCTTTTGCTTCCCTCACTTCCAAGGAGCAGAGCTTGTTGAGTCGCTCAGAGAATGATTTAGTGAACCCTTTTGGCATGTGTTGCACGACAAGAATCGGTGCAGGGATATTTGCAGGAATTTCACCAAGAAGTCGTTCTAGCGTTCTCGGACCACCGGTTGATGATCCTATAACGATGATTTTTTCTTTTGAATTGCTGAAATCGCCAGATAACGGTTTTGTTCTATGAGTGACAGTTCTTGTTTCCGGCAAGCGTGCCAGTGCGACTTGTTGTATCTTCCTGATGAGTTCATCCTTGATAGAGTTGAGTTGGTTTGCGGGTGGTTGCATGAGAAAATCGATAGCGCCTGCATCCATCGCATCAAAAATGTGTTTTTGCGAGTTATCATCTGCTTGAGTAGCTAGAAGAAGTAGTGGTACAGGCCAATCCTTCATTATCCTTCTTATCTCTTTGACTGGTTGCGGATCATGCGGAGCTACTTTCATAAGAACAACATCAGGACCAGTCTGACGTATCTTATCAAGCGCTTGAGAAGCTCGTGACACAGAAGCTACTACAGAGAGTGCTTTTGAAGAATCTAACACGTTCATGATTGTATGTCGAGCATACAATGAGTCGTCCACAAGCAGTATTCGTATAGTCATTTTCCTTAATATTCAGCTGACAGTGATTAGTTCTCTCCCGATTTCAGAAAGGAGTGAATAGTCCCATGAAATAAAGTATTGTCAAGACGATAAGAGCAACTTCACAGAGGACGATGAGAAACTCCCACCATGTGAAACCGAACAGATGGAGTATTGAATTCATATGATCCTTAGCTGCTTTCCTATGAGGCTTATGCTCATACATATCCTCTTGGAAATCCTCTTCACTCTTTGATTCCGGCGTGTCATAGAATGATCCTGAAAGATCATCATCCATCTCTTGAGGCATATCATCAAAAAAGGTAGAGTGTTGTTCTTGAGTGTCCTTGTCCTTTTTCTTTTTCCGTCCTTTTTTCCTTTTAGTATGGCTTTCGCTAGCTTGCTCAGGAGATTGTCCTGATTCGTCGAAGAATGACGAGAACATCTTATCGTTTTTCTTTGCAGCCATAGTTCATCAACTTCTCATATGAATCGAGCCTTTAGCTCGTGTGATATTTCCTTCTCTTCCACCATCTTGAGATGATCATTATTGTCAGTATCGTCCATGCGATAACAACGAGCAGCACGAAAGTATCTTTTGTTGAAAGATAGAACTCTCCGATTCCTCTAGGCGTGATCTTGAACGATACTGGTACAAACCCTACCAGCTCTTCTTCAGAGTAGAACTTGAGGTTCGCATCACATTCTTTCCGATCTCCGAAATAGAAGGTATATGTGAGATCCTTTTCCCGCCCGACACTGATATTCTGTTGTCCTTCGATTCTTTCGATACACTCTTCAGGTTCATGCTCGATCGTGATATTATAGAGGTTGAAATCACCAATATTCTTCGCAAGGAACGATATGTCCAGTCGCGAATTTGGTTTAACGACCACTTCAGGCGGATATTCCACCACTTTCAGTCGTCGCAGGTCTTTTCGTGGAGTGACATGGACAGCCAATAATTCTGTAACGACATCGGTCGTTCCGTTTTCACTTGGAACATAGACTTTGATAGGTACCCAGTATCGTCCAGGTAACGCTTTTTCATATGATGCCATGCTGAATGTTGCTGACATATTCGAATAAGCTTCGACCATGGAGAATGTGTGGTTTGTTCCTTCCCATCCATTGGGTAGTACAGGACCTACTTTCACATCTTCATAATCTGCTCGTCCTTTATTGCTGATATTAAAACTTATATCTCCTGCTTCTCCTTGCATCAGAGTCACATTATCAGGTATCTCAAGCTCGAAATTAGGTGGTTCAGGATAGACTAAAACTGATTCATCTTCAAATTCGTTTCTTGAAGGCGTCCCTCCACCTCCAGAATCGCTTCCCGCAACAGGGTCAGGAGTTGGCTCTGGTGTCGGCTCAGGTACTGGCTCAGGGTTAGTGTTGTTAGTGACGAAACCGAGTGGTGCATAAACTGAAAAACTACTCATGTTCGGACTTAAAATGAGTTGTTCTGCAGGATAGACCAGCGTATAGATTTGTGACCAATTTCCATTGATCCAACCATCTGATTCGTTAGCAGACATGACGTAGTCAGGGTCTTCTGATTTCATAGTCCCATTGTATTTGTAGATAGAGATATTGTCTGTAGCTACTTTTTCTGAGAGATTACTTTGTGCATATTCCCGGAAGTGAAATGTTAATTGTGCGAATGAATTGTTTGAGCTGAGATTGTCATAACGGATGTATTGACCGATATCCTTGAGCTCTCTGCCGTCAGGTGTTGTAGTATTCGGAATCACCGGTCGTGGATTGACTGTCCGTATCCGCACGTTACTCGCTTCAGAATCAAGATGAGTTACATTGAGTGGGTCGCTGTTCTCAAGTTCGAATCGTGCATGCGATAAAGATAATTTAGAATCATCCTCTACCAGTATTTCTGAATCATCATTCGAGAATCGAGTATCGATGAATTGCACCTTACTCTTATGAGTTATTTTCGCTCCATGTATGTTGTGTGATGATTGCGTTCCGAAAATGTTGATGGAACTGTTCTCCACACAAATGCCATAGTAGAATTGGTATGTTTTGAAACTTTCAAAGGTTATATTGTGAGAATTCCGTATCGTGAAAGCACAAGTATCATTTTTCTTGCTTCCTGCTATTGAATCATCATCACCTGTGACGAATTCCTCTCCGAAATTGAGAACGACATTTGAGATATTATTGAGTTCCAAGCAAGTATCATTAAGATTCTGCCCAGAACTATTACCAATACTCTCGTTCATGATATAATATCCTGATTCATTGATTGGAGTGCAGGGATCATACATCTTGATCTCAAGTGACGAGAGTCCGTTGACAATGACTTCCTCTCCACCCTGAAATGTATCTTGGTATTCCAACAGGTCTGAAGGATTGAGTATTGCTTCAGCTACAGAAATACGACTGGAATCAACAATGCTCGTGACTAGTTTCTGCGCAGATGAATTGATGGATTTCTTGTTCTCATCGTAAATATATTCGGTAAACAGATAATATGTCTTTGGAGGTCCTTCAACACGAACCCCTATTTTATATGAACCATTGAACATCGGATCAAGCGGTTCAAAGAGTTCTGTGGAGTTTTGTGTGAATTCATACTCTGTAGGCGTATTAGCAGTGTGATTGTCAATGAGCACAGGAGCGATTTTTCCAGGATACAGAGCGTTCGTTGAAGAGAGATCAATATTGATAACAGTGCAGTTATATGTACCATTCCCATCAGCGTGTGTCGTGACATTCGTGATGAGAGGCTTATAATTGAGAACACTTGCAATAAGGGATTTATTCTCTGAATAATAGACCAGATCAACCCCGTCACCGACAGAGAGATTCTGGTGGCAGAGCGATAATTCTACATCGGGATTTGTTATGCTGTGATCCATATAAGAGTTGCTTCCGTAAGGCTGGCCATCAAGATCATATCCTTTCCTGTCGAAATTGAATACAGGCACAGAACTTCCATTAAGGTAAGTGAGTTCAGGTTCAGGGATTACGGCTGAAACGAAAGCTGTCAAGAGAATGAGAGCTACGACTAGAGAAATCGTTAGTGATAGGTATTGTCGTTGTTTCATACTTTTAATCACTGCCACCCCATAAAACCCCTACTGAATGTGATGAAAATGCATTTAGCCGACTAGTGTTTCGATAAAGTTAGTATAAGCATGGTATGCATAGTCAAGTACTTGAGAGACCATATTCTTGTTAGGAAGCTCTTTTTGATTGTATGGTCCTGTATAATTCTTATTGTCGATAGTCAGAGGATAATCGGACTCTAACGAACCATTGAGGACGAACTTGAAATTCTCTCCATCGGATTGGTTTCCAGTGAATGAGAGCGAGTAATTACCTACATATTCACTGAGATTGACTCCTGACCCATCGAAATAGAGTTTGTTATATGTTGGTATGAACGTAAAACTCACATTACCATAATAATCTGTCATGAAATAAGCTTGTGACGTTGAAACCACTCCTCGATTTTCAGTATTGCCCATATCATCAATGTCTGCTTCAAAAGTCTGTGTGGGTGCTGCCAGGTTGAGACCATTCTTTTCAGTCATGATGACATTAGCGTTTCGTAGCACATCACCATCAGAGTTTTCCATGTGGAACGTGACATTATACGGCACATTAGGCACAGGGAATGAATCCAGTTCCAGACCATCAATGTTGATTTCAGGAAGAGTAATCGGGAGTAGCTCAAAATTCATTGTAGCGATATTATCCCCTTCATTACACTCAGTGATATCTCCACCGATATCAGCATCAATCTCTACCGTGTAGATGCCACTATGCTCAAAGGCAGGCCAGTTAATGATATATGGTAAGGACCCTTCTGAAAGCACAGAGCTTGACACTGTGAATGTATCCGTGTAGACGACATTCGAGGGGTCTGCTGCTTCATAGATCCGCAACCGCACGTCAAACGGTGTCGTGACATCGACGTTACCGCCATAGGTCTCATACGGAGTGTCACGTGGATTGTTGATAGCGAATTGTATCTCTAGATTCTGGCTATAATAGACAGGATCAGGAGTTACTGAAGAAATCTGGGACTTGAGATTCGCTCCGATGCACATCTCTTTTCCGATTCCGTTCATGACAACATACTTCGTGTGTATCTGCTGGTCGTTCACCTGGCTCTCTCCGAGTCCTGTATCGAAAGTTGCAGGGAACGTCGGAGAACTGAATAACTGTCCGTCTGAACAGAATTGTCCGTAATCGTCATCGCAGACTCCCATAACCATCTGTCTGGAAGAGGATATGCCGAATGATGAATCCGAAGCTGGTTTCGAGAATGATGTTGATGATGTCCTGAATTGTATCTGCGGAGTTTGAGCAGCAATCTGTCGTGTTGATTGATCGAAGGAACGTTGGACGTTATAATCCCCTCGTAGTTTCGCATCCCCTCCTGAAAAGACAAAATCACTCACAGTTCCAGGGTTCGCTCCGGTATCATACCCTATCCAGAGATTTCCCGGCAAAGCTGCCTTGTAGACATCCGGATCAGATGTTGTCAGGTGAGACGGTGATATCGTGACGAAACCAGGCACTGTGCCGTAACAGCCGCTCTCCGTATCTTCTGACGTGTAAGCGAGTGCTTCACTGCTCGAGGAATACGTCACAAGCGAGGATTCCCATGCTCCTCCTATATTCATCGCGTAGAAGCCGCCTACGTATCGTTGTCCGACATCGCATAGTTGTATTCCGATGTCCTCGTTAGCACCATACGCATCCAGATACAGGTTTCCAGGATCGGAACTTGTTCCGGTGAAATAAAGTGATGATGCTTGAACATATTCGGAAGGGTTCATCGGATTCTGTGATATGAAACTGCCTGATTCTGCAGTTACTGATGCTGTAAAGAGCGTGATGATTACTAGAATGAAGATTGTTTTCGTGATTTCCCTTGCTTTCATGTTTGCACTCACACTCTTTTACCTATTGTCCAGCCATAAGCGTTTAAAAATTTAACGAATAATACAACGAACTCAAGACCTGATTCATCGCATTTACAATCGTTTTCAGCTGGTCATTGTTAAAATATACGCCTCCTGTATAAACCAGACTTGAAGTGACATTGAATTGCTTCTCAGCTACAATTTCTCCTCTGTAATCAAGGACTTCGAAGGTCACATTCGAATCAATCTTTCCAAGGCTTGTTGGCGTGATAATGAATTCCTGTGATACAGGAACGCTTTGACGATGATACCTCTGCTTTTCAGACAACGGAGATGATTCTGTATACGGATTCATGATGAGATATCCATCCTTTTCTGAAATCCGGATCATATAATCTGACTGTGGTGTTCCACCATCAGTTACAGAAGTCTCAATGACATTCGGAGCCCCTGTCTTGAGCGAGATAGGACTTGGTAGATAGCTACTGATTTCATAATCGTATGTAGTGAATGAATCCGAGGATATATCATAGCTGATCTTGAAACGTTTTGATGAGAGGAATTGGCTTGACCATTTGAACAACGAGTTCGCTATCTGGCTCATTGCATTGACTGATGCTTTTGCATTATCATATAGTGTTGATGGCGAGAGCGGTTTTGAGAACCGTACAAGCGTGTCTTTCGAATTGACATAGAGCTCTTCTTCACTCAAGAGATTACCTTCTTTGAGGACTGCTACGAATATAGTGTAATTATCTACTGATGGATAGACTGTCGGTGCAACTAGGAACGTTTCCATTGCATCAGCATCTGCCGTTCCTACAGTGTAGGAGTCGCTGATATACCCTGACATCCTATAGGGGATGAAGATATTTTGACCATTGTGCTCTCCCACTAAAACATCGACTCCTGGTTCCAGTTGACTGGTGTAAAGATTTGATACTTCCACAGTGAGATTATATGGCAGAGCTGTCTGGCTGAAGGAGTTAGTCTCCACTCCATCAACCCATATCCTGTAATCATAAGAAGTATACTTGTTCAATGCATAAAAATTATATTCGTTCGGTGAAACAGGAAGCATGAATTCACCAACACATTCCTGACCCTTGTAACAGGTTTGGTAATCAAGATGCGTGAGAAACAATGGTCGTTTGTTGCTTCCTTCATCATAGCGGAGCAGATAGTAGGTGACATCTTCAGCTAGTGTCATGACAAATGCTGTAAAATTCTCTCCACCAAGTAATATGTCAGTCGTGTTCCCTTCAAATGTTCGTTTGGGATTATCGCCATAAGAAAGATAATCTGGATAAAAATCAGGAAAGTCCGTTTGATCGAACATTTCGTTCGGATCGAGATCTTCTACAGTGACATTATGGACTCGTGTCAGGTTGAAACTCTCATCGAACATCGCTGCGTAATAATGAATATCATCATTGAGATTTTTACCTGGGAATTGACGAGCTTCAATTTCAGGAGTATCGAATCGTATGGACCCGAAGGGCAAGTTACTCTCATCAAGTTCTACTTCATTATGACTTATCGTGACTCCAGCCCATCGTCCGCTTGGAGCATTCGCTTCCAGACTTACTTTGTAAGATCGGCCTGCGAGAACATCAACCGAGTCAGCTTGGGAAAATTGAGAGATAGTGAATAATAGCGCTACAGCTACAAGAACCAACGCCAATGCACGAATTCGTTCTTTATGTTTCATATTCAATCTCAATCCATCATTATAGTTCCATTGATAATAGGCAGTTCGTCACCTGTCGAAGCATCAATCACTGTAATCAAGTCTTTCACATCAACCTGATCCAGAGGAATAGTCACATCCTCATACACAGCAGAACCATCATGCGCTACCTGTACGGAGCATTCTTTGGTCAGCACTGACGAGATATTGAGTTCCGCTTCTGTTATCGTCGCGTCTTCAGGTAGTACATCTTCAATAGTTTTCTCAGTGCATTCCATTGTCATAGTGACTTCCGGTAGCGTATAAGTGATCATCAGATTTTTGGATTCATTCGCTTCCAATCGTAATGGAAACAAGGACTGTTCTGAAATGAGAGTTCCATTCGATGTAATCTCGAGAGAGTTCATGTCGTTGAGAAGCGCATCATCCACGCCTCTGAGTTTCCAGAGGTTGATCGTCAGTTCGACTTCTGAAGGAGCGACATTCGTGACAGACAATTCCTGTGTGAATTTCACAGGCACATCAATTTGCACGTCTCCTTGTTCAGTCCCATCTACCGAAACATTGAGTTCTAGTGGTTCTGCAGTCTCATCAAGTTCTATATAATATGATGATGAATTCGTCGTAATATCAGTATCAGTAATGACTTCTCCAGAAACAAGCTTTATTGAATCATTCTCATCAGTATCTGTTGTGATCGATTCGTTTTCTGCCATCTGGTTATCAGAGCCAAGTTCATAGTACTGTCCGTATTCGTTTGAACCAGGAGTTAGCGATGTATCATTATCATCAACGACTGATTCGTTGGTGATATTAGTAGAGTTTGAAAATTCAGAATCTTGACCAAAGAGGATAGTTTCATTCTTTTGTGAATCATTCACTGTCTGATTATCATCAGTAGTTTCGGTATCAGTCTCGTTCGAGGTTTCATTTGCAACGTCAACATCGGCTGTCCCGTTCTCATTGTTTGTAGATTCATTCAAGTCAGAATCAGTGACTTCAGTAGTATTTTCTTCTTCACCAAGTTCTTCAACGACAACCTGTGAAGAGTTGGTCTCGTTTTGTGTCAGTGCGAAAGGCGCTGCTAAGGATAGCACGATGACTAGAAGCATCACCATCGTCATGGTTGCTGACAGAGCCGTCTTTCCCGCTCTATTTTTCGCTCTTGCTTGTTTCACAACAACACCTCTTGTTCACACAACGCCGCATTTATAAAGTAGCGAAGTTCATTTATAAAGCTAACTGTTCTTGATGAGCTTGTTTTTATCTGATTATTGCAATTCATCATATCGCTCCAGTTGATGTATATTTCCGGTCTGGTTCCTGAGCAGTACCGGCACTCTCGCTTCGAAATCATACGTACCGTATTTTCCTGCTGTCGATTCGTTGAGTTTCGTGATGATGACCAGATCCTGGCTTCCGTCGTATTCGCTTCCGCCATCAGCGCTGTCCCAGAGGATTCCTGTGATGAATGTTCCTGCATCGGTCGAGTTGATGACCGGTACATTCGCGACCTGTGTCCCTCCTATGTTGAACGTGCTTGTCTGGTCAGCTGTTCCATCATTATTGCTGTCGAATTCTTTACTGATGGAATCGTTGAAGTATGTCATGCCAAGTGCTGTATCCGCTTCTGTGAAGTCGTTCGTTCCGTCAAGCGGTTGCAGGTCGAATGGATAGTAGCTGGCATCCACATCTGAATAGTATATGTTTCCTTTTGCGACGAAGTTTGACCAGTTCATGTAACTCCTATTATCAGCATCTCCTAGGAAGTAGGTATAGCTGTAGTTCCCGTAGAACGTCTGCCATGCTGACGTGGAACCGTTGACTGTGAGGTTGTTGTTTGTCTCATTGCTTTCGAGAATAACATTATCTGCATCGGCATACGCGTCAAAGATGTGCGTTCCTATGGCTGCTGTCCAGTTGAAGCTGACGATTGTCGACGCTCCTACTGGTAAAGTCACATTCTCTTCGTATGTTTTCTTGAGAATCCTGCTCCCTTTCCAGAGCAAGACATTGAGCCTAACTGTTGATTCTCCTGCGTCCGCGCTTCCGTTGTTTGACACGTTGATATTGACAGTCACGTTCTTGTTCTCGATGAACCTTTCTGGCGTGAAGTTTATCGAATTGATGATGAGATCAGGTTGTGTCGTTATTGTTTCGCTCCAGTTGATGGTCCATGAGTCTATCTGCGGTGTTTCGGATGATGAAGCTGTCGTCAAGTTTGCCTGAAGAACAATACTATCATATGAGTTTGCAGCGCTACAGACTTCATAACCGCTTGTTATCTGTGCTTCAGAGATGTCACCACAGAGATCGCTTCCCGATTCATTAAGTAGGTGGAAGGTGAGACTGGTCGTTCCAGGAGTATTTACTGTTGCTGAAAACGTATCCCAACTATAGAGTTCGAGAGGTTTGACGACAATGCTTTCCACTGATCCATTGACTGTCGGTTGCTGTTCAGCACCAATAGCATCCATGGAAGGAGTATTACCTGCATACTTCCTTATCGCTATGTGATCAAGATAAAGACCGTTAGTATAGTATGAATAGAACGTGGGCGACGATGTACTTGATGATGCTGCTGATGAGAGATCAAGTGCTGTTTGTGAATTGTTGATGAGCAGTTTGTATTCATCATTCGTATAGTCTGAGATGATAGTGTATTTCTGGTACGATCCTGAATCGAGAGAGTAGTAATTATTCGCTCCATTGTAGAGACTTACCCTATTATTTGACGGTTCAAGATAGAGTCGTAAATACTTTGTTCCTGCACCGTTACCAAGTCCGTAGTAACCTGCTGAACCGCTTGTCGCGTTCGCTTTCATATAGAGTTCTGTTGCGTAAGTGCTGCCGAATGAATAGTCGTGAGTGAGTCGGGAGCTTGATCCTGATACAGTCGGATACGCCACTCCTTTTTCAGTGTTCCAGTTAGCTGCATTGCTTCCCCAGTCCGTCGATGAGACTGTGTTGAAGTTATCAAACATCTCAAAGACTGCCGTTCCGTTGGAACTATCTCCTGCCCGGTCATTTCCATAATAGGCATGCAGTGTTGTCGAGCTAGTGTCTATCTGCGGTGATTTGACCCACACGCTGATGTTGCTCTTGTCGCTGCAATCTTCTATCCAGTGACTGATCTTCTGGTCATCGCCGCTCGTGCTGTTGTAATAGCTTAATCTGAGGTCTTCACAGTTATCCTGTAGTTTTCCTTGCGAGTATTCAGTGCTCAAGTCGATGTTGAGTAGCATCTGGTAGTCTTTAAGCTGCGATGACGCGCTTATTGTTACTGGTTTTCGATAATGCCAGCACGTATCCCTGTTATAGTCGTCACTGTCCTCTTCGTGATAGAGTGGCCAGCACGGATCGATCTGAGCAGCCCCTCCGGTTTTTACATTACTGCTACTGGAAATTCCTGTGAGTCCAGTGAAGTCATCCGTCCAGGATGTCGCATTCACAATGAACGTGACGCTTTCATTTCCTATATTTCCGAAAGTATCATTACCATAGACAGTAATTTTATTCTCGTTCATTTCTGCAGTGATAGTGGTGTTAGGTATCAGTGAGAAATTACGTCCATTGAACTCATACCACCATTCATCAATTTCCATGTTCGAACTCACATTCAGATCGATAACACTAGTCGTGTATTCCTGTGCTGTCGGACTATCCAGTTGTATGACTGGTGCTGTTGTTGATATGATCACTTCTCGTGTTGAAGCGTTGTTCATGTTGCCGATCGTGTCATTGGCGTAGACTGTGTAGTTGTACGTCGCATCTGCCAGTCCTGACATGTTGTACCAGTAGCTGGTGCTATTGTGCTGGTTCATCGTGATGTTCGTGATAGCTGTGCTGTTCTCCCATTCGAGCAGCGCTGTATCTCCCGGTTCGTCAAGCGTGACGTTGACAACCGCCCAATCTACTCCTCGACCATCACCATCTCCCGGTGTAGGTAGTTCATAGGTGATCGTCGGTCCTGTCACGTCGATCGTGAAATAGACCAAATCTGTCGTTGACGTGTTGATACCATCTGTACAGGTAAATCTGACGTTATGTGTTGATTCAGTGAGCGGACCTGCTGATGCTGACCAGTCCAGCAACGTATAGTTTGTCATCGGAGTATAAGCCCCACCGTCAAGAGAGTAGTTACACTCGTTCGCCTGCTTGTTCGTCGTGACATTGACATTTATCGTCTGACTGGCAATGATCGTATCATTATCGGGATAAAGTGGTGTTGCTGTGAGCACGCTATAGTTCACTTCAAACCAGAGTGATGATGAGTTGATGTTTCCTGCCGTATCGTTAGCGAAGACTTCTATCGTGTGGTTGTCGTTTGATAGACTGGTAAGTGTCGTGTTCTGGCAGCTTGGCATGGCGACTTTGGTTCCACCATTGAGCTTATACCAGCATTCATCCACATTCCTGTCATCACTGACTGTGTAATTGAGATCGACATCATTATCAGTGTATTCAACACCGAGCACTGGGTTATCTATTGTGACTTGTGGTAGTGTCTGGTCTATCGTGAATGTGACATTGTCCTCGTCAACATGTCCGACCGTATCGCTAGCTGCTATAACGACTGTATGTGTTCCCTCGCCGAGCGATCCTATCGTGATGTTGGAACAGCCTGCTATCGTCTGGTTCGGATTGCTGTCTATCTTGTACCAGCACGTATCAGGATTCTCTTCGACGACTGTATAATTGAGATCAAATGATGACGTGTTGTATGTCGTGTTGAGCGGATTGTCGAGCGTGACTACTGGAGCTGTCGTATCGAGCGTGACGTTCCGTAGTCCGGTCTGGTTCTCATTGCCGGCTGTATCGTTGATGTACGCATAGAACTCATAATTGCCGTCTGAGAGTACTGACTTGTTGACCCAGTAGTTCGTTCCGTCCGTGTAAGTGAATTCTTCAGGGACTCCGTTCCAGTAGAGCAGTGCAGTGTCAGGATTGCTTTCTACTGACGTGACATTGACGAGTATCCATGTCTTGTCATACGTTCCGTTCGTATCCGTATTGGCAGCGTATGAGATTTCCGGTGTCGAGCCGTCTACTGTTATGCTGACGAGATCTTCCTTGTTCGCTCCTGCCTCATAATAGTTTATAGGATTGTCGCTGATGTTACAGCTCAAGTCATGACTGCCATCTCCGAGCGTGTCCGTGCTGACGGTCAAGCTCGCTTCTCCAGCGGCATCACTTGTCCCTGTGCCGAGCAAGGCCCCATTATCATAAAAGTTGACATCGTAGCCGGAAATAGAATCAGTGCTTGCTTCGTCAGTCACGGTACAGTTGATATCAAGATTGACTCCAGCACCGTATGTGTCTGCAGTCGGGCTTGTCAAGTCCACTTGCGCATAGCTCCATATCTCTACGTTCTGGCTATCGTTGTCAGGGTAATAATAAGTCTCAGAGACATCGACTTCTAGAGTATCGCTTCCGAGCTGGTAACTTGATGGAACATTCCAGGTAGTGGTCGTACCTGTCGCTATCTGGTCTGAAGAAGCGTTTCTCCAGATCGCTGACAGCGCTGCTGTGTTGCCGTTTTGGTCAAGCGGCGTGTTACCGAACTCGTCGACGACGTTTACCTCTAGCGACTCTCCAGTTCCTCTGTGGAGGATCTGGTCGGAAACAGGGGTTGCTATTGTCGCGTTGAGGTATCCGTAGAAGTCAATTGTCTCTGAGACAGTTGTTGATCCTGTCGTTTCGTAGTTGAGCGATGGTTCATCGCTGAATGTACATGAGAGTTCATCAGGTCCGACAAGCGCTCCCGAGTAATCGTATTGTATCTGTGCGATTCCTGAAGCG
Source organism: Nanobdellota archaeon (assembly GCA_051819805.1). Classification (GTDB taxonomy): domain Archaea; phylum Nanobdellota; class Nanobdellia; order Woesearchaeales; family SKGA01; genus SKGA01. The sequence goes on along the minus strand of JBNJHD010000001.1, from coordinate 55,318 downwards.
TTCGTATCATCATTTCCTATTGAAATACCTTTATCCCCATCGTAGAACGTTACTGGATATCCGGATATAGGGTTAGCGGTCTCGTTATCGATGACCTTACAGCTGACATTCAGCGTAGTCCTGTTCTGGTCTCCTGTCGGCGCATCCCATTCAAGTTGAGCCAGCCCTTTGACTGCGACTGTCTTGTAGGAGAGCGTGTCATTACGATTTCCTTCTAGATCTTTTGCAAATAGTTTGAACGTATAGTCATCAAGATCCCATGTCTCGTTCGTGCAGATGGTCGTGTTCGTCCAGTTGCCAGTGTACGGGCTTGAGATGTTCACTTGCGTATATTCAGTTGATGTCTGGTTGTATCTGACGTACGCTTCGCTGATATTTTCATCCCATAATCCTGAAATATCGATGCAGCCTCCTCTGTGAACCAGAGATGGTGTGACTGTATAGTTTTCTCCGATGATTTGTGGCGGTCGGGTATCATCACCTACGATAACATTCAGTTCTTCAATCCTATTATCAGGACTTGATACATTATATTGTTGCGTTGCATTGTCAGTGATATTACATTTCACATCATATGTTGCTGCTGTATTAACGACAAACGAGTAGCTCGCCTGTCCACTTGCATCTGTAGTGTTGCTACCGAGAGCCGTGTATGTACTTTCACTTGAGTTCTTGTACCAGAAGTAGACTGCATAGTCCTGAAGTCCACTGTTGTCACCTGCATCTTGCACTGTACATGTCATCGTCGTGCTGTTCGTCTCCTGGATGCTAGAAGGCGAGATTGATGAAGAATCGACTCGCGAGTATCCCCACACTTCTAATGTCTGATCAGGAGTCTGGTTCGTATTCTTTGACGTGTCGTTTGCGATCTGTCTCCACCCGAAGGTTCCTGGAAGCAATGAGTTAGAGATTGTATAGCTGAAGTTCGCCCAGCTCTCATTTCCAGAGAGAGCAATAGTATCTTCATCGACGTATGCTCCGCTCGTGTTTATCTGGAGTGTTGCAGTGTCTAGTTGATAGTTATCCTGCCATAATGTCGAGAGCGTAATGACATCTCCCTTGTGTACCGGCGTAGGTCCTGAAACGCTTGAGTATGTCGGCGGAATATCTTCTAGTGTGTTGATATTGATTGAACTTTCGTTATTGCTGTCTGTCTTGTAATAATTGACTGTATCATTTCTTATCTTACAGGAGAGTGTTTCAGGTCCTGGAGACTGATCATAATACCTGTAATATGCGTATCCTTGTGAATCTGTCAGTTTCCAGTCAAGCAGTCCGTCATTGTTATAGAATGATACGTTATAGTTTTCTATAGGACTATCGCTGTCTGTCGCATCGACCACTTTACATCGCAATGGAATATTCTCTTCTGCTACGGTAAAAACCACATCATCGTTATCGTGATAGCCGTTGCTTGCACAGGTAGTCGTTGCTGCTCCATTGTACTCGTTGAGGACTCGAATGACATGGTCTCCTGATACATCATCAAGCTTGAATGTCGTGCTCACTTGCTGATAGCCGGTTCCAGGCAGCGCCACATCTCCCGCCATGACTGTCCAGCTTGGACTTGACGCGTTATTCGCATAGACGAAGTTGACAAAATCGGAATTGGTATCATAAACATATACAGTTGCTGTGACATTGACCGTGTCTCCTCGTTGGATGAGCGTATGGTTCAAGCTTTCTATAGTGATGTTCTGGACGTATTCATCACTTTCATATCCTCCACTTCCACCATCAGCACAGCCATCAACAGTATTCGGCTGGTTCGGCTCATTTTGATCAGTATATGAATTTGAAGACATGAGCAGGCTCGAGTTAGCGACACATGGTGAACGTGTTGAGTTACAATATGGTGTTGTATAAGCTGTGTCATAGACTGCGTTTTCCTGCTCTGTTGCTGGTTCGTTATCTGACGTCATACTCTCTATCTGCGCCAGACCCCAGATTGTGAACGGAATATAAGCGAGCGTGTCATTCACATTACCGCTCTTGTCTTTTGCAGTGAGCTTCGCATCATGATCTCCCAGATACCATGTCGGATAGCTTGTTATCGTGAAGTTCGTCCAGTTTCCTCCAGGATTAGTGTCTGTTGTGGTGACATATGTCGAAGGACCTGAAGTGGAGTAGGTGGCATTAGCCATATCAATCTCTTCATTCCATTGACCGAATAAGGTTAAATCATTACCTCGGATGATATCAAGTGTAGTGATGTTATAATTATCATTGATGATATAAGGTATTTCTTCATCAAGATCAATAATTTCCCACGTAGAATAATCACTCTTGATGAACGTGCTGTGTTCTATATTGAAGTTCACTTGTCTTGTCTCTTCAGTGCTCGTGTTGACTATGAAGAAGAACGTTGCTGTTCCTGAGGAACTCACGCTACCATCATCAGCAAGAGTATCCCATGAGACATTCCCATCGAATGAACCTGTTGTTTTTGTAGCATCGTTTCTCCGATCGGAGATTGATGTTTTATCTGAATACCATATATCATCTGTCTCATTGACAGGCCAGACACTATTCAAATAATTGTAATCCACATCTGTCTCGTTGATATCCCATGTGGAACTTCCTGAATTGAGTATATCAACCTCAACCCTGTATATTTTATCTTTTCCTAAAGTATAGGTTGTGTTCAGACCCGAACCCTCAAGATCGTTCGTATAATAATGCCAATTTGAGTTATCAGTATTTGAAAGATCATATATTCTTATATCATCAAGATCAAGTTGGAGATCGGGTTCTTCGATGGTAAAAGTCCAGTATCCATTGATGTCAGACCCGTTAGTGTTTTCAAGGACAGAACCATCAGGAGCCCTTAATTCACCATACACCTTGTATGTTCCTGCATCATAATTGGCAGTATTCCACGGAGTGGCATTCCATATTGATGAAAGATCGAGACCTGAGACGAGTGGAATATCCCTTTTTGTGGATGTTGATATGTCATCAACGACTGTATCGACATGTTGCCAGCTTCCTGAGTTGTTTGTCTGGATTGTCAGGTAGAGGTATCCTGATGCCTGATCTTCAAAGTCGTTGAATATGTGCGATCCCACTTGCTGTTCTTCACTTTCTGAAACTACAGGTTCTGGATAGACTTTCGTTCTCATCTGCTTATAACTGATCATGTTCGTTTCCGCATCATCAGTGTTCTCTTCATAATACGCCCACACTGGTTTGTCACATTCCAACTTCCACGGACCATTGACAAAGATATTATCATTGCCACAGCCGAAGCAGGTCTTGTAGACACGATTAGCTATGCTTCCCGTTGTAGTGTTTGTAGCTACCAGTCCATTCGTATCGTAAATGCTACAAGAAACATCTTGATCGCCAGACACTACAGCAATATATTGCGCGTCATGTGCTGCTGCAAATTCAGGACTCATCTCTTTTCGAGGTACTGCAACACTGGATTCGGTTCCGTCATGGTCTGCCTGCTGGATAGCTCCTACAGGATTATCTGCAGAGAACCGTACTGCATCTCCTGATCCTGAATCTCCAGTAGTAAGGTAAGTGGCAGCATTCGCATCAACATTCTGTATCGTTTCTGAACCTGTTCCACCACTGCTTCCGTAGAAGTCAACAGTCGTGCTTGTCGTTCCCGCAGCCACATACCCTTGATTGGAAAGTGAAGCGAGATATAAGTCTTCATCTGTAGCCGGATACACAGGATAAGCGTCATTGCTATCGGAAGTTGACTTGAATAAGAGAATTGGCTTGTCCGAAGTGATACGTCCGGTATTCCGTTCAGTAATATCGTTATTGATACAGTTTCCGGTGTTATTGATAGTGCCACTCCACTCAGGCGTTCCACTGCTTCCATCATAGATGTCAACACTAGCATCACCCCAAGGACTGAGCATACAGAAATCTTCTGTTCCCCTCATTCCTGCGAGCAGGAACTCTGTTGAAGCCCATGATATCGGAACGACAACACCATCATATGCACCATTTCCTTCGACTTGTACAGGATTCGTTGCTTTGATCGGGTCATATACTTCTAAAGTACCAGGGGTTCTTGTCTGGAGCTCACCGATAGTATAAACTGAACCTCCCACTTGCACATTCGACCCTTCAGCAGTTATTCCTGTCAACGTCACTCCATTTGTTGCAGTGAGATCTGAAACGACATAACCTATTGTTTGTCTAGTATCATAGGTGAATACTTCAGTGAGATTGCTTTCTGAGTCCGCTTGCGTGTTACCATAATACATTGAAATTCTCGTGTCAGTATCATTTTCAAGGAAAGGAACTTTCACCCAGAACCCGGCATTATCTTCGACGGTCAAGTTACAATAATCAACATAGTATGGTATTCTCTCTTCTTTTCTTGAAGTGCTGTTATAATAAGTGAACCTCACACTCTTACAATCATCGTTGATAAGGTCATCTGCATATGCTTGTGACAGGTTCTCTTCAATGAAGAATTGGTATTCGGTCAGGTTTCCTGCAGTGTTCGTGATATTTCTCACTCGCTTATATCCGTAATTCGTATTCCACCACGTCGTTGCAGTGGTCGGCAGCAGATTGACATCCGAATTCTGTCCGTAAGAAGGATAATCTGTCAAGAGTCCTAGTGTCAGATCAGCGTTGTCGATGATGAATAATTCTTCGCTTTGTGATCGTGCAGATGTTGTATCATTCGCATAGATGATTATAGAGTAAGTTCCGTTCTGCCACGTATCATTGAATATTGAATAGTAGTCTGAAGGAGGAATATTGTTCATCGAATAATTCTTTGCAGTGCCGTTAGGGAATGTGATCTCATACCATGCGCTATCGACATCATCAGTATCTGTTATCGTCGCGTTAATCCATATGTCCTGTCCATAGCTGGTCACATTTGGAGAAATCACTATATTCGATATTTCAGGTACTTCATGAATATTGATATCTGTGGTGTTATAGCTTGGACGGAGATAGTCAGTCACGCTACCATCAAAAGTCACATTTATTGTGTGAGTTCCAAGCGGAGATGTTGAGTTGATATAATAAGGGATGGTCGCTACTCCACTCGTGTTAGTTGTTGCAGTTCCGATTGTTGTCGCTGTTCGCGTGTCGACGAATTCGATTTCTTGACCGTTGATAGTTGATGAGTTGTCATAATATAATGTTGCTGAAAGATTAACATTCTCTCCTCTGTTGACGATATAACGATCTTTTGAAGCATTGATATTTGTTTGAGCGTACACATCAACCGAATATACCTTGAAATCATACCTACCATCATCGGCTCCGGAATCGAGACGCACTTGACGTGGTCCAAGAGGTGCATCTGCTTCTGGTTGTGCAGAGATATTGTTCCAACCGATCTCACCAGGTGCAAGACTACCGAAAGTTGTGCTTAAGGTTCCTGAGATGAGTTGCCATGATGCAGGCAAGGTGTAGTTCAACCATGCATTATTGGCAGTATTATCTGCTGAATTGTTCATATGGGAATCAAAGTCATAAGTGATACCTCGTGTAATATTATTAGGATGGTAAAAGTCTGTAATCTCGAGTATACCTGCGATTCTCACTTCCACAATCTGCTCACCGAGTCCTGACCAGCTTTTATCTTCAGCACCAGGGTTAGTGTAATTGAGTTCTATTGAGATGTTATAGTTGTCGGATGGTACGCTTTCGTTAGCCGAGACATTGAACTGTACCGTAACTGTGTCTGAAGAAGTGACCGTACCTATATTTTCAGTTCTTGTTCCTGACACGAGTGAATCGCACTCAAAGCCGCTCATCGTCGGACAATTGATTGTCGCAGTCGTACTTGTGAGCGATTCGCTCCAAGGGTTCGTGAACGTGAAGTTGTAGAGTGTAGAGTTAGGTTTTTCTACACGGATCTTCTCAAGAGCACTTGAGACTGTTGATGGGACACTGTGGATGGTGAATGATGTTGAGTCGTTGATGTTGACAGGTCCATTATCGGAATCTGACTTGACATTCCAGTAGAAGGTGTAGGTTCCTGCAATTGCATCTTGAGGAATGATGTAACCGTTGCTGGAATTCGTCCACTGTCGTTCGCATGTGCTTCCTTCAGTCAGTGTTCCACAGTTCTTGAGCTCTTCTTGAGGCCCCCATGGAAGAGGTTGTTTAGAATCATCATAGAGTGAGAGGTTAACATAGGCATTGTACGCTGTGTTGTCATACGCTTTGACAGTCGCGTTGATCCAGTCGATGACATCTCCTGTTTCGTATTCGTTGATCGTGTCTTCATGTTCATTCTCGTGAGTGAGGTTTTCCAGCTCTACTGATGATTGTATGATCGTGAAATTGTACGTTCCGATAAGCGGTTGACCATCTGTAGTGTATAGCGTATTATAGGAAGGATCTTCCATAATAGCATATACTCTGTATGTTCCTGAATCACGGTTTGAAGTGTTCCAAGCACCTTTTGCATCCCAAAGACCTGAAAGTTCGATTGCTTCATATCCGCTGACATTCGTCCATTCATCTTCAACAACAGGTGGCATGATATTCTGCCAGCTTGATCCTGTCCATTCCTGGACGAGCATTCTTAGTTGTCCTTCAAATTCAGTATCTCCTTTGTTGAGGAGTCCATGGATTCCTTGTTCTGTCATCTTGTATTGTTTTTCGATGACTCCTGCATCATAATTCCTGATCCTGATATCATCCACCCAGTAATCGTTTCCACCAAAGATATATGCTCGTGTGAAACTATTGTATGTATTATCTGTGATTGCCATACTTCCTGCTAACGTGTCATTCACATATCGGTATGCTTCTACGACACCGTTCGATTTGACCACGAACCGACCGAAGACCCATGTGTCAGTATAATCAGTAGCAGTTGTTCCTGGAAGATTACTTCCAGTATATGAATCACGCCTGTCTGCTGCGATTTCAGAACCACTATGGATAAATACCCATCCATAACCGTTACCGCTATTATCGATGAAACCAACCCTATCTTGGTTTCCACCAGTAAATCCTGCGTTCCTATTCACCCAGAATTCCATGATGACATCACGTCCGAACGTGAAACCAACATCATCGTATGCACCGTTAGGATCGTTGTTGTTGATCTTATGTCCGGAGTAAGTGTTGTCATATGACCTTGTCGAGTCTTTCACAACGCTTCCTGAACCATAGTCAGTCCAGGTAAATGTTCCTTCGAAGTCTTCGAAGTAGAGAAATGTATCTGTACCGTTGCTTGTCGTTGTCGCAGTATCGTTTCCGTAATAAATGTAGAATACATTATCAATAGCATCATCCAGAAGAGGTGTTTTTACCCAGATAGTTGCTTCTTCTGACGTTCTATTGAATGAGTCGATCCAATGAGGAATTGTTTCCTCGTTTCCACTAGTTTTATTGAGATATGTTACCCGTATATCGCTTCCATCAGCATTAGCCTGATTGAATTGAAAGTTCTCTTCATCTAGTTCAAACGATATCTGGAAGTCTTTCAGTTTGTTCTGGCTTACAACAGTGATTGGAGTCCGGTGTGTCCATCCAAGATAATACCAACCATCTTTCACTAGTTTAAGATTGACAAGTTCTTCATTCTTATATTCATCCTTCTCAGTAACAATATCGAATTCTGCAGTGACATCTACTGCAAATGATCTAGTTTCTGAAATTGATCTTATACCATCATTATTCGTTGCTATAATCATGAACTCATATTCTTCAGTCTCCCATTTTTCAGGGAATGTATATTCGTACAACTGTCCTGATAATGCCATGTCATACTGTGTTGTCGTTCCTGATTCGTCCGTGATGTTGATCTTGACTGTTGAAAGACCGACAGCATCTGTGATGTTGGCTGCGATTGTCAGGTTCTTTCCGAAACCGATATTTTCAGGATTGACTGAAATAGCATTGAACTTAGGTGTTGAAGAGACTGTAAGAGAACGAGTAACTTCAATTCCTTTCTTGAACTCAGATAGGTCGCCAGCATAGCTTGCGTTGAGCGTGTGAATCGAGAGCTGTCCATCAATAGGAACTTGATAATCAATAGTTGCCACTCCTGAAGCATCAGTCAGTGTCGATCCTATTTCATACCTGTCAGTACCATTATGTGTCTCATCATAGAAAGTAATATTATATCCTGATAATGATTGGGAAGATCCATCAACTAGTACTGCTGAGAGTTCAGTAGTATCGTTAATAGATACCGGATTCACTGTTGCTGTGAACGAGGAAAAGGATGGTTGAAGATATACTGTAATATTATGAGGTTCAGTTGTTGTATCGATAATATCATAATCATTATTATCAACCAAGAACCTGAGCGAATAATTACCAAACTCTTTTGGTAGAACAGTTAATGATGGTGTGCAATTATCACTGAGAACAGCACATTCATAAGGATTTGATGTTGTGAAGGTCTGACCTGATAAAGAAATATTTTTCCATGACTTGCTTAAAATAGTGTAATTGATAGTGATATCATCAAGCAAGGGACTCTTTTGAGTATCGGTCGTGCCCATCTCAGCCTTGTATTGGATGTATCTGTTATCCTTTGGTGAACTGATAGTATTTCCTGATATTTCTAAGAACCAGTTCGACCACGATACATTATCAGGAGATGTTCTCGTGTATATGTTGAGTGTCGTGTCAGCATCTGTTTCTTCATTCCAGGTTATTCCTTTGAACTGAGCATCGTATGATCCTGTATCAAACACGTCCGAGAGATATTCTCCCGGTGATGCTCTCTCCAAAGTTGTTTCAGTTCCTGCTGTGATGACCGGCTCTTGTTCTGCGAATGTCCTTACGATGACGTTATCGAAGTATGGTTGGTGGCCGTGCGTGAAAAGACCAATTTTTCCAGAGTTGAAATTGGTAAAATTATGTGCATGCGTATAGCCGTTGACACTGGCTTTGACTGTATCTTGTCCTCCATCATCATAGATATCGACTCGTAAATGCGTCCAATCAAGAGTATCGAAACTTATCGTGTAGTCGTTCTGAACATCCCACGCCCCTCCGACCCTATTTCTTATTGCAAGGTTTGTAGAGTCATCAAGCACAGCCACATAATAATTATCAGTATTTTGGAATCGTGTCACGATACCGGCGAATGGTCGTGTCGATCCATCGTTTGTCACGTTGATATCAGCTTCTACCGTATAATCTGTCCACGAACTGCTTCCCGCTGATGAGATGAGATAGTCAGTGATATCTGTCGTCTGTTGGTATTCACCGCTTGTGACACTCCACGACCCTGTCTCTTCTGTCCACCCATCATCGTTTCCATCCTCAAAATCATCATGATAGAGCATTGTTGCTGAAGCGTTGGAGATATCTGCCGCTCCGCTGTTCCCATAGTATATGTGCAGTATCGTATCATTGAGCGCTTCAAACTCAGGAATCTCAACCCAGACGCTTGCGTTCTGACCGCTTTGATCCCATGATTCAACCCAGTGATCCACCAGAGTGGTGTCACCAGTATCATTGTCATACACGACGAATCGCAATTCTGCTGAGTTGCTCCATGGGAAGTTGCTTTGCGTGTTTGAACTGTTCAGTTGGAGATTGATTTGATAATCAGTGATTGTATCGCTGTTCGGATTGTAGACTGTGAAGTTCTGCCTGTACAGCCAGAGACCATCCCACCAGCTGGTTTCCGAGTTCTTGTTCTCCAGATAGAGTTTGCCGTTTGATTGTGACGTGTTGTATTCACTCTCATAGCTTGCGAAGTCTGCTGTCGTGGTCTCGGTGATTGATTGTGTTGGCGTGCTTGTTGTGTAGTATTGGTACCAGACACTGATATTACCGCAATCATTTCCTCGGATGCATTCGACAGTACCGTTCATCGTGAAGCTGTTGTACGTATCTGTACTATCACCATCAGTAGGTTCGTCGAAAGTGACGTTTATGACTCCGACGAATTCTCCGTCACCAGTACCGCTTATTCCAGGAGTAGGATTTGCGTATTTTCGCACCCTGTACTCATCGAAGTGTGCTGCCTGCCACAAACCGAGACCGTACTCTCCATCCGTATAGGTGTTGTCTGTCGCTGTTATTGAACCAAGAAGATTCTTATCTTCATCATATAGATTGTGGACGAGCTCTCCATTTGATTTCCATATCGCTTGTTGGAAGTACCAAGTATTATAATATGTCAATGGTGTTGCCGAAGCAGTAAGAGTTCCAACACCATAATTTTCTCTGAGACCGAATGCTTCACCGTTGTCTCTCTCATCGATGAATGCTTGATAACCATCAGTAGTTGCGCCTGCATTAGGATGACCGAATGCGATAGAGGCAAGGGATGTATCCTGGCTTCCCCCATCATCATATGACTTCGTCCAGACTTCAAAGATCACATCCCTACCACTATTCACACCACTCCGATATGCCTGAGTATGAGTGCCACCGCCATTTCCTGTGACACCAAAATCTCCTTTCTTTGATGAATTGGTATCTCTGGTCAGGGTGAGATCACCATCTGTGAATCCCACTTCGCTTTCGAAACCATTGTAATAATCAAAGACCGCGCTTGCATTCGATTCGCTTTGAGCATCAGGATTTCCATAGTAGACATAGTGTGTGGTGTTCGTATCATTGACCAAATCAGTTCTTATCCATATATTGGCAGTGTATGCGTCTGTGCTATAATCGAGACTTGTATTTGATTCTATATAGTAAGGGATCTCGATTTCAGTCTGTGCATCAGGTTCGTAATACGTGAATCGCAGATCGCTCAGGTTTGCGTTCGCTTTTTCAAAGTCAAAGTTGCTAGGCGTGAGATTGACTTGAACTTGGAAACCAGTAAGATCTCCGGCTGTATTGGAAATGTTGAATGGCATTCTCCACTTCCAAGTTTCATTTAGCCAGTTGATAGCTGTATCAGCCTGTTGTACTTTGAAGACGACATCATCGTTATCGTGATACCCGTTGCTTGCACAGGTAGTTGTTGCTGCACCGTTGTACTCGTTAAGCACTCGTATGACATGATCTCCGACCACTTCATCAAGCGTGAATGTCGTGCTCACTTGCTGGTAGCCGGTTCCTCCGAGAGGAACATCTCCATCAACCACCGTCCATGAAGGAGATGATGCATCATTCGTGTAAACAAAATTCACTACATCAGTTGCAGCATCATAAACATTCACCCATGCGGTGATATTGATAGTGTCTCCCGCTTGCAGCGTACTATGATTCAGACTTTCAATTGTTATATTCTGAACGTACTCATCACCTTCATACGTACCGCTATGACCATCACTACATGCATCTATTGTATTCGGATAGTTCGGCTCTTCCTGATTAGTGTATGTTCCTGCTGATTTGAGAAGTTCTGAATACGCAATACATGGACTTGCCCCGTAACTACAGTATGGTGCTCCGAATGTCGAATTATATTGGGCATTACTTACATTGAATTTCCTATCAACCTTGAAGACGACATCATCGTTATCATGGTATCCGTTGCTTGCACAGGTAGTCGTTGCCGCTCCTTGATACTCGTTGAGCACTCGTATGACATGGTCTCCCACCACTTCATCAAGCGTGAATGTCGTGCTCACTTGCTGGTAGCCGGTTCCATCGAGAGGAACATCTCCTGCCTTGACTGTCCAACTCGGGCTTGATGCATCGTTTGCGTAAACGAAGTTGACGACATCATCAGCAGTCCCCCAAATATGAACCCATGCTGACACGTTAACTGTGTCTCCAGTCTGGAAATTGCTGTTATTGAGACTGGTGATCGTGACATTCTGGACATACTCATCTGACTCATACGTACCGCTTCCACCATCAGTACAAGCATCAACTGTATTGGGCTCGTTAGGCTCATTTTGGTTAGTATATGTGCCTGAAGACATGAGCACACTCGAGTTAGCGATACATGGTGACTCGCTCACGTTACAGTAAGGTGCAGTGTACGTTGCATCATACTCTGCATACGCAGGGTCTTTCGGTACTACGGAAATCGTGTAGAGTTGTCCTGGTGTGACTTTCTTGAGTTTCTTCCAACCGCCATAGGTCTCGCAACTCCTATTTACACCTTTGACTCCAGTACAGGTAGTTACTGGTTCCGGACAGTATTGACCGCTGAAATTCCAATCGCGACACTTGTATAGATAATTTCCTGTCGCATTGACTGTGATAGTTGCGTTCGTGAAATTAATTCGTTCTGGATCGACTGCAAAACTTGAAGTCGCTTCGTTGATATCGACATCTTCTTTGAATCCGAGATCGATCGTGTCGTTCTTGATTTCCAGGTTGTTGAATGCGATTGATTTGACCCTGTCTGAGGATGAATTAGCGAGATTGACTGTCGCATTTACTCTATTGTTGACTCGTTCTTTGAGCTCTTCTCGTTTCTGCGTGAGAAGCCGGCGTTTCTGAAGAATCTGTTCTTTCACAGAAGCAGGAGCATTTGATTGCTGTATCATATTCGTTGATGCGCTCATTGCACTGAATCCCTGTTGAACAGCATTCAATGACTCTGATAATTCGTCTTGTTTCTTCAGGACGTTGATTTCTTGCTCTAGTGTATTGAGTTGTTGGGCAACGTCTCGAGCATGTTCAGGAATCTTGACTGATGCTCTGATAGTCTTTTGCTGTCCTTCATAGGTATTGTTGAATTCCAGAACGATCTCATCCTCAGTCTGATTTGCAAGAGTGGCATTGAGAACATCAAATGTGAGAGCCTGTTCTTCACTGATATTCTCATGATAGAGCGAGGCATCAACAGTGTAGGTTCCTGGAACTTCCGGAGTGTATTCTGTTCCAGTAATAAGTTCAGGTTCTCCAGAAGGAGTCGTCACGTAGATGAACGATGACGTATTCTCAGGGAGGATGTTAAATGTCACTGTCTCTTCAGGGAAGTAGAATTCTTTATCCGTGGTGAATGTGAAATACCGAGCATTATCCATTGCCAGTTCGAGATTCCCGTAGAAGTATTGTGATGTTTCTGGCAAGCTCAACATTTCAAGAAGAGAAGGAGGTATATTGATGATTGCCAGCGTGCCATTATGTTCGAGAGAATAGCTGAGAGGAATTTTTTCGCTTTGTTTTTGGTTCCAGATATAGAATGTCGTTGCTGAATCAAGTGCCACAGGAGCGTGTAAATGCATAGTGAGAGTCTGGTTAGTCCTGAGTTCTTCAAGCTTGGTTGAAATTGAAGCGTTTTGCACAGTGAATTCCTCAGGAATACCGCTGCTCAACTCAATCGTGTAAATCCCTTCAGGAGTTTCCGCCACTGCAGTTCGTGACGTCCCGTTACCAAGTGCTCCTGTGATAATGATAGTCCGTTCAGAATGAAGTTGTGGCAGTATAAAACTTACACTGTCATTTGCTGCTGACAGTTTACTGAGAAGCGAGGACGTTGCTATATCTCTTGTTGTCGGTGCTTCAAATGTGTATGGCAGGTCAGTGTACGTCGTTGATGCTTGTGTTGAGAATGTGATTGTCGCAAGCCATGACGAGGGAGTCGTATCAATGCTTTCATCGACAGTTATTTCGGGTGTGGTATAGTCAATACTCTTGTTGGTCGTGCCGTTAGAAAGGATGAGCTGCCATCCGACCGGATCGTTGTAGCGTATAGGGTCTCGTTTCGTCTCGATAGGACTATACTCATTGCCTGAGAGGGTGAGTTCTAAGGTTTCAGAAGTCAGGGATGGTATTCGGATAGAAACAGGAGTCCCAGAACTAGATAGATTGATAGATTGCCCGCTAGATGCAGCTATTGTCAGTGCTACGCCCGACAACACCACACTAAGCAGCATAAAAAATATTAAAGTACGCTTAAGTATGACCAACTCACCCCTGTTTCCGAAAGTACCCTGTATGTAAACCAGAGAAGGTTTTATTTATAAACCTAGTGTTTACGACAGTAGTAGTAACAATACGAAGGAGACAGATAGCAACCCGTTATCCGTCATTTTTTCTTCGTCCGTTTTGATCTTGAAGAGGAAGAGGATTTCTTCCTCGTTGAAGCACTCTTCTTTTTGTTTCTAGAGGATGCTTCAGGTTTTGACCGAGCATCATTTTCCGAAGAGTTCTTCTTTTTCCTGCCGATAAGTAACAAGAGCAGTATGAGCACTACAGCGACCACAGCGAGTGCAATTACTACAGTTCCAGGAACATCACTTGTTTGTTCATCGGCTTTGATGATAAATGAATCTGATGTAGTAAGTATCGTATCTTTTGTTCCGTAACGGAGCGTCAATTCCACAGTCTTGTTCAATAATTCGTCATTAGGAATGTACGGGAATCCTATAATTACCTCATCCTCAGCTCCTGAATCCACGAGATTGATATTTGATGATCTGATGATCTCACCATCATCAATAACCAGTTCTGCATAATATATTAACTGTTTTGAAGCATTATTCTTTATAGAGATAGCTAAGTCACCATTTTCCGTATTCAAGCGAGCACTATTGAATAGAAGACTATGATTCTCGAATAAAGGATCTTCAACAACATCTTGTTCAATGATCTGCGACCCGTTCTCTTCAATATTGATCGTGAGAGGAGTCTCAGATCCATATCGTGATGTGATAATTATTGTTTCAGGAGTTTCTTCAGACATATTGACTGTGTAGGTGAACGTCATATTCTGTTGTGCTGGCACCTGGTGCGGTTGTTCGTCAGAGAATGATTCGTCGCCGAATTCCATGTTCGAATAGACTAGTTCATCAATATTACCTTGGTTGTGGATGTTCAGTGCCAAAACGTCAAGTTCAGGATAATATGTCGCTCCGGATATGCTCAGATACTCAATCGGTCGAGGTAACTCTATTGAATCGATATCAAGAATGGAATCTCCTGCCATTGGAGCATAGTTAGTGACTTTACGACCGTATTTGAGCATGAATTTGAGATCCTCGCCTGTTGCTGATTCGATGTCTTGTGCAATACTGACCATATCTCCTCCAATGACTTCAAACCGTTCGATACCGCTATCTCTAGTGATTTGAGCTAGTTGTTCCATGTACGGCGTTCCGAAATGAAGGAATACCGGCCTTCCGGTAAGAAGCGATTGAAATTCTATCTGGTCGATTCTTGTCATTACACCCCAACTACTGGCAATATTTCTATTGACTTCTTCAGTCACGTCAAAAGTTGATTGGATGGGGCCTCCTAGAAACGTCTCTTTATTATCAAGTTCAAAATTACGCACAGGTATTCTTCCTATAAAGATGGATCGTTGTTCTTCAGCTTGGTTCTGTATATAATCTGCACTGTCTTCAGTGTAAAAGAATGGAGTGAACTTATTTTGTATCAGGAAAGGCAATGCCGCAACAGGTTCTACACCGTAATCTGTTCCGAAAACAACGAAACCTTCAGGATTCACCATTTCATAGACTGTTTCCTGTAACTCAGTGAGATCAGAGTATTTGTTTGAGGCTACGAAATCATATCCATTGACATCAAGTCGCGAGTCATAATTCTTGATAATAGGTCGTTCCGATGATTCGAATACAGTGACCATGTCGTTTTTGGTCATCATCTTCGTTTTCATCTCAGCATCCGCCAAATCTGAGAAGAAGAAGAAGTAATCAGCTTCAGTGACTCCAGCGTATGCTGCAGCGACATAAATCTCTTTCCAATCTTTTGAATTTGAAATGACAAACGATCGTTGTTCAGCAGCATCGACTGCAGATGTCAACGTGAATAATAGTGCTAATGATAGAATTACTAGTGCTACACTCACCCTTTTGTTCATAGTACTCAACCCTCTGCAATTGATAGGATTAAACCCTTTTATAAAAGTATTGGTTCACGAAGTATGACGATAAGAGGATGACAATTTTCAAGAGCAAGAAGTATACGCACTACACAAAAGAAGTAAAAAAACGCGGACCCGAGGGGACTTTCGTCAGCAGTCACATCGCTTGACACAGTAAGCCAGCTTTGAACTAAAGCCGACATGAAAAAAACAAGGGATTGAGTGTGCAACGCGCACGAAACCCTACATGCATGCCAACAGAGCGTAAGCAGCAATTAAAAGGGAATAAACCCAAAGGGATTGAGTGTGCAACGCGCACGAAACCCTTAATGCGTGCCAGCTGAGCGTAACCAGCTGTTTCGAACCCCCAAGCTTCAGCTCTCGCCGAAACAGTGGACAAATTAACTGTACTTGCTCTACAGCCGCACCCTGACCACTGTCTTAGGAGGCTGCTGCCCTATCCAGATTAGGCCACGGGTCCGTCTTTGAAAAAGAGAGAACCTTTACGCTTTTAAAAAGCTTATCGGTCAGGAAAAATATTCATTTCAGAAGACTCTTGACATACTCGCTGAGTTCCTTCCCATCAATTGTTCCTTTATATTTGCCCATCATTTTTCCGATGATAGCTCCCATCGGCGCTCCTTCCATCTCCTTGACCACTTGTTTCACATCGTCCTTGACATCTTCAATCGTCAAAGGCCTGAAGTCTGAATAGTTGACTTTCTTTCCTCGGGCAAGCTGTTTCAGGATCTCAGGGAGAGATTCTTTCGTGATGATATTATCGTTGAGCCGTGAGAGCAAGTCAACATCATGTTGGTTCATCTCAATATCGAGTCCTTCTTTCTTCTTGAGCTGTGCTGGTAGTGAATAGTAGAGGTCGATAATAACTGATTGTTTCACATTCGGATATGTTTCTGTGAGTTTCTCGATGTTGATTCCGTCTTTCAGGAGTCGTTTTGTCATCTCTTCGGATAAATCATACTTTTTTGAGAGTCTGTTGATCTTATCAGACAATAATTCCGGCACAGCGATGGAGTCCTTGTCGATCGTAATCGGCTCGACGTCCGTTTCAGGATACATCCTCGCTGCTCCTGGCATAGGTCTCATGTATTGTGTCGTTCCGTCAGACCTTGCTTGGCGCACGGATTTTTCGAGCGTGAGCGTTCCAGCTGCTTTGATCGCTGCTTCCATCGCTCTGGTAGCGACTTCTTTCTCTGCCGCGATAAGCAGGAAGTTGTCAGTTGCAGGATTCGCATCAAGCGTTTGGAATATCGCTTGTTTCTCCTCCTCTGTGATGCCGTAGTTAGGTAGTTCATCAGCGTGGAATAATCCTTTGACTCCCATGACTTTCGCGTGGTCTGAAAGTTCCGAACCGTATCGTCGTCCTTGCTGGACTTCCAATCCTGTAATGCCAGCATAGCCTTCCAGCTTGACTGCAAGCACTGTTCCGTTCTCGTTCTTGAGAGCACTCTGTATGACCTTTGATGTTGAATTCTTGATCGTGTTAGTGATGTCTTGGATAGGATTGTCAGCGTTTGCCTTCCTGTTTTTCAGCTCCTTGAATATCTGGAGCATGTTGTGTTGGCGTAACATCTCGTTTCGCGCTAGTGCAGATAACATCTTGAGATCCTGTGCCCCCTTGATTTCCACGCGCACTCCTTTCTCTATGGAGATGTTGACATCTTGCCTGATCGTCCCGAGTCCTCGTTTGACATTGTCAAGGCTTCGTAGAGCCATCCCTATGAATTCTGCCACTTCCTTGACTGTCTCCGGATGATGTATGTCAGGTGCTGTCGCTATTTCAATGAGAGGTATTCCCAGTCGTGAGAGGTTGTATGTTTTTGATTTACCGGTCGTAGCGATATCCTTTGCAGAATCCTCTTCCAGACAAATAGTTTCGACACCAATCTTGTTACCGCTTTCTGTTTCAAGATTTCCGTCTGATGCGATCATTGCTGTCCGTTGGAATCCTGACGTGTTCGACCCGTTAACGACTGTCTTTCTCATGAAACGTACTTGGTCTACGATGTTCATCGAGAAGAGTTTGGAAAGTGATAATGCAGAATCAAGCGCTTTTCCGCTCACTTCGTGTGGTGGTTCTTCATCAAGTTCCACAAGGCACGTCGTGTTATTGTATCCTTGGTATATGAAGTGTTTCTTCTTTTTCGTCTCAGCAGCTGCTGCCTTATCCACCAGCCCTGATTCTCCAGCGCTCGCTCTCAAGTGTCGTTTCACTTCAAAGTCCGGCTTGTCATCGCGGATAATTGTCGGGCAGTGGCAGAAGAGCTTCCTCCCTTCAAGTTGCTGATGAATCTCCAGCCCGCAAGTGAGTTTGAGTTCATTGAGATCGTCTTCTGTGATTGTCGTCTTGAGTTGCGGCGTTTTTGCTATCATTTGATATCACTCTGCAATTATCGTGTGTTGAGGAATGCTTCTTCAGGAATGCTATCGAGTTCTCCAACCATGTTTGTCATGAAAAGGTTTTCGGCTTGCTCCTTGTTCTTGTTGCTTACAAGCCATGCTATCTTGATATATGCTGTTTCCGGCGTCATTGTTGACAGATGACCTGTCACACCAGCATCCTTTATTTTTCGTGCAGGACTGTAGACGTTAAGATGCACTCGCCCATAGATCGTTTGTGTTGCCATGACAACAGGCATCTTCTTTACAAGCTCTGTGATCTTCTCATGGTTTTTCGTGTTGTCAGGACCAGTACCTTCAGTTTTTGAGACTGGGAAGTGTCCGAGTCCCGAGCCGACAAGAACCAGCGCATCATAATCCTTGTATATATCGAATTCTTGCGCGTGCATGTGTGGTCGTGAATAGATCATTCCTATCTTGAGCTTGTCTTCGTTGCCTGGCTTTCCGATGAACTCTATCTTGCTTGGCATGCTTGATGATCGTTTTGTAGGCAATTCTCTCAGGAGTTCGACCGATCTGTTCTCATAATTGACTTTCGCGTATGCTGTCGTGTTGATCGGCTTGAACGCATCCCTTCTGGAGCTGTGCATCTTGCGAGCGTTCGTTCCAGGTAGTATAAGGCAGCTGTTATCTTCTGTTGATTCGTGCATGCATACTCCAGCGCCGTGGAATTCTGTTGTTGAGAGGAATTGTGCCGCGCAGATGAGATTCATCGCTGCATCGCTTGATCCCCTATCGCTCGAACGTTGTGATCCCACGACGAGCACTCCTACTGGCAAGTCTTTGAGCATGAATGAGAGCGCTGCACTCAGGTAGTGGAGAAAGTCCGTTCCTGATGTGACGATGAATCGCTTCTGTCCTTCTTTTGCTTGCCTGTGTATTTCTGAAGCTATCGTGTTGAAGTGTGAGAAGTTGAAGTCATCCGAGTGCATGTTTCCGAGGAGCTTGCTGTCGATCCGTGCAATATCCCCTAGTTCAGGAAATAATTCTAGTAGTTCTTCAGGGCTGAATCGTGCAACTACCCCTCCAGTCTCATAATCGACTTTTGATGCTATTGTTCCGCCCGTGTGAATGATAGATAGTTTAGGTAGTGACTCATCCTGCTCTTTTTTTGCAGCCTCAGGCACTTCAGAAACAGGTTTTTTCTCAAGGAGTTTCGCTTCCTTGATGTGTTTCTGGTTGATGCCGACGTTGTAACCCGAATCAAGCTTAAGAACAATAAAGTCGCTTTCTGAGGGAAGAAGTATTCCTTCGTAGCTTGCGTGTTGTGTCGTGATGTGTACTCTGGAGTTATCCGGGATGTCTGATAGTGATGCCATGATAGAAATCTATAACTGCTCATCCATTATAAAAGTATCGAGAAGTGGTTTAAAAAGGATTATTTCCTGTTTTTCCGGCTTGTGTTTTTTTTGACAGAACCTGTTTTCTTAGACTTTGCTTTCTTCACAGTCTTTTTGGTTGCCTTCTTCGTTGCTTTCTTTGTAGATTTTTTCTTCGGCTTTTTCGAAGAGTTCTTGCTTGCTTGTTTTTTAGAAAAAGTGTTTTTCTTTGCAGAACCTTTATAGGTCGGTTCTTCATCGTGGATCCGTTCGTATCGTTTCTTCAGAAATACTGCTGCTGCAACTCCCGCGAGCACTCCTGTGAGTATCGCTGCGATGCTGAATCCTTTCTTGTGTTTTTTCATATACTTCTTGAGTGTCATGACTGATCCACCCTTATTCAGAGAGTCATTATTTATTAATTATTTGGTCGAATGGTCTTGTCAAAGAAAGAATCGATTTCTATACTAAAAAAAAAGTCAAATGTGAGTTTGCTCCAAAAGTGGAAAAAACTTCTCAACGAGAGGTTTTGGGGCGGAGCGGGGAAAAATATAATATATTGCAAACGTACATTTTAGCCATTCTGGACATAGCCGGTCGAATAATCACATCTCGCTGAGTTCCATGACGATCTTCGCTGCGAGCTTTGAAGTCATGTGCTTTACATCCTTTTCAGGATTCACTTCTACGACATCTGCCATTTTCACATGCCCTGTCGCTATGATAGTTTGCACAAGGTGTATCGCTTCTCGTGAACTCAACCCACCGTGTTCTATATATCCTGTTCCTATCGCTTCAACCGGATCGACAACATCGATATCAAAAGACACATATGTTGTTCTGTCAATAAACTGCCTTATCTCTTCAGCGACTGCTTTGATTCCCGTATCAAACATCTCTTTGCACCTATAATGCCGGATTCCGTTCTCATCAAGATAGTCTTTTTCTAGTCGGTCCCAGTTGCGGATGCCGACTATTATGATATTCTCTGGCTTGACAATACCTTCTTCAACGAGTACTTTGAGATAATCCTCTTGTGTCGGCGGATGGAAATCGTTGACCGTGTCGGGATGCGCATCAAAAACGATCAGTTTGAAGTCCGGATTGTTCTGTGCGAATCCTTTGATTGCTGGATAACTGATGCTATGATCACCGCCAAGAAGTATAGCTTTTTCAGTCACACCACTAATGTGTTTCTCTATCGCACCGTGGCTTTCTGTCACGTTGGCGTTATCGACCTCGACAGTGTCGTGTTCGAAAGTCGGTTCGTGACCGCTTTCAGTGGCGTAAAGTTCTTCAAGCGCTTTTTTGATAGATTCAGGCGCATGCCGTGCTCCTTGTCCGTGTCCGAGTCCCGCCGCGTCAAAAGGTATTGATGTTATTCTGACCATATTTACTCCACCACCTTTGTCTCGAGCGTTTCCAGACTGCAGAAGTCTGTCGTGAAGTTGTATGCTCCTGCGTTGAGAAATACGATCTCATCACCGATTTTTGGGTCGTCGAAATATACCTTATATCTGAAGAGATCCATCGAGCATGGTGTCTTTCCTTTAAGCACATACGGTTCTCCCTGTCCTTTGTCGAGTTCTCCTTCAACCAAAAGTTTAACTGGTACGATGAGCGCGTCCATGTCGCTGTTATACACTGACGCGTTGAGTATGATGTTGTTCTCATACTTCGCTATGATTCTCGTATGGAGTTTCCCTGCGGGTGCTGCAATGTAGCGTCCAGGTTCTATCATGAGCTTGATGTTTTTCTCCTTGAGCAGTTCCTTGAATTCGTCGATCCGCCTGAATATCCCTTCAAATACTTTCTTGTTCGTGTTCGCATAGAGTGCTGGCAGTCCTCCTCCTATATTGATGACATCCAGTATCTCGAGTACATCCTCATCAAGGTATTCGTACAAATCTTCCTTGAAATTCCATTCAGCAATATTTTGCGTCTTCCTGTGCACGTGCACACCGAGCGAAGCTATCTTATCATTTGTCCAGAGTTCCCTGACTTCCTCATTGATACGTGTCGATTCCAGTCCGAAGACGAAGTATTTCTCTGTCCTTACAGAGCGTTCTTTGAGTTTCATACGCATGAATAACCTATCCACAGTCACATCGTGCGTTTCGATGTAAGTCTTGAATTGCTTGAGGTCATACTCATTATCTATAGCAAGGTTTCGCACTCCTTTGTCAAAGAGTTCATCAAGCTGGTGCTCATTAAGTCCTTGTGCGAGAAAGAGCACTCGCGACATATCCTTGACGTTTTTGAGCTCGTTTGTCAGGTGTACGCTGAACAAGCAGTCAGTCTTCTCTTCGAGGATAGGTGTGACTTTGGGATTTGTTTTTGAACTGTAGGACACCACATCGCTTATCTTCTCGACGCGACCATATTGTTCGAGTATGACTTGTTTTGATAGTGTGAAATGCGCTTGTTCCATTTTCACTCACCTGTTGATGTCTGTGCGGGTTCGATAATACCGTCTTCAGCCAGTTCTTCAAGTGCGCTGATCATTGCTATCGGAAAAGTGATCGTGACATCTCCGATGACTGTGGCGACATCACTTTCATCCTTGACTTTTCCCCATGACTTCGCTTCGTTTGTTGTCGCTCCGCTCATTGACCCACTGCTTCGTTGTGCTGTTGTCATGTACACCGCGTAGTTCGCTCCGCCGTTGAGGAGTGTTGCAAGGATCGCGTGGTGTTTTGAGATGCTACCGCCGAGTGCGATGACTGCCTTCTCTTCGTCATGAGTTGATGTGAATAGTATGTTTCCGAAGTCCTTGACTGTATCGACGATGAAGTCCTTGTGATCCTGTTGGAAGAGGTATAAGTGAAAACCGATTCCACCATCCGTGATTGCCGGGCAGAAGATAGGAATGTCGTTCTTTGCCGCCTGATACAGGATGGAGTTCCCGTCATCAAGTTGCAATCCTATTTCTTTGAGCAGTTCTGAGACCGTCCATCGCTTCTGCTTTTCATAGAGTTTCTTGAGCATCGGCTTGATATTGTCTTCAAAATGCATGTAGCTTTCGTTCTCGATCATGAGGTTTCCGACCCTGTTCACGCCTTGCTCGTGGAGTTCGACATCGTCCTGTGCGAATGTTCCTACTTTGAACTTGTCGCCTTTCGCTTTCATGATATCCTCTTCGATACCGCCTGCCGTAGTGACGAGGACGTCTGCCATGCCGAGCTTGACGAGTTGTGCAAAAAACCCTCGTAGTCCCGAGGTCACCATGTTCGAGGTGAACGTGAGATAGACTTTCGCATTAGTCTTTTTCATCTTGACAAACACGTCACTTGCCTTCTTGAGTTCTACCGATTGGAATCCTATAGAGTTGTAACTATCGACGAGATCCTTGACTGTCATCCCTTGTTTCCAGTTGAAATCCTTAACATATACCATTGTAAATTACCTTCTTAGTATCATTTGGAATTGATGTGAAGAGTAAAAAATAAAAGTTGATGTGTGAAAAACACTATACCTACTGACCTTTAGAACGAGAGTGAGAGTTTAGCTTCTTCCCTTGACGGAATTGTAGGTAGTCATATGAAATCAAGAAGAATACAAAGTTATTTATAAATATTAAGATAAAAAAATTGTATAGCAGGACCATGCTCTCTGTACAGTTACTCCCTGAACCCAGTACAGCCATTCACAGAAAACCGTCCTCTGAAACACAGCGCAGCAGATCGCAGTTCCCAGCACCCGTTAAACACAACGCTTTACCAGTGCAGCTGACCACAGAACATTGCACAGCTGACCGCAACTCCCCGTACACTGTATGGCCGTCCACAGGCCCTGATCAGCCGTAATAACTTGGTTTCTGGGCTTTCATCTCTTTACCTTTGGCGCTTGAAAACTGGTCCTTCAATTCTTCATACGCATCCTGTATCTCCTTGGACGCGCTTGGCTTGACCTTCTTGAGCGCTTTCTCAAAGGAATCTTTTGAAATCTCTTTCGTATTGATATCTCGTCGCATCTCTATCATGACTGCTTCCCTGCAGATCGCTTCGATGTCCGCGCCTACATATCCTTCAGTATTATCAACGAGTTCTTTTACATCAATATTTTTTGCGAGTTTCATCTTATCAAGATGCACTTTGAAAATTGATTCTCTCGCTTTCGTATCAGGAATTCCTGCAAGGATAATACGATCGAATCTTCCGGGTCTCAAGAGTGCCGTATCCATCACATCCGGCCTGTTCGTCGCTGCGATGACAACAACATCAGTAAGTTCCTGTAACCCATCCAGTTCCGTGAGCAGTTGGTTGACTGCATTCATACCACTATCTGAAGCCACATTCTTTTCTGCGCTTCTGTTGGCAGTGATTGCGTCAATCTCGTCGATGAAGATGACTGAAGGAGATACTTGCCGTGCTTTCTCAAAGAGTTTCTTGACGAGTTGTGGCGTTTCATTTACCCATTTAGAAAGGAGTTCTGGTCCTTTGACAGCGATAAAATTAGCCTCGCTTTCTTTTGATACAGCTTTCGCCAGCATCGTCTTTCCAGTTCCCGGCGGTCCGTATATCAATACACCTTTTGGTGGTTTCACACCCAGTTCCTGAAATTGTTTCTTGTGCTTGAGCGGCCATTCCACGGCTTCGATGAGTTCTTGTTTGACTTCATCAAGCCCTCCTATATCGTCATATTTGACATTCGGTGTCTGGACAAGGACTTCTCTCATAGCACTCGGACGCACTGATTTGAGCGCTTCGTGAAAGTCTGATTTTTTGATTTCCACTTTATCAAGCACTTCTTGCGGTATCGAATCCTCTTCGCTGAGCTTAAGATCAGGTAATAACCTTCTGAGCACCACCATCGCCGCTTCTTTTGATAGTGCGGCTAAGTCTGCTCCTACAAAACCATGAGTTATCCGTGATAACGCTTCCAGATCGACATTCTTTGAAAGAGGCATGTTTCGCGTGTGGATCTTGAGGACATTGTGCCTTCCTTCCACTGATGGGACTCCTATCTCGATCTCCCTGTCAAAGCGTCCTGGTCGCCTGAGAGCTTGATCGATGGAGTTGACAATGTTTGTCGCTGCCATGACAACGACTTTCCCTCTCGTGTTCAGACCGTCCATAATCGCAAGGAGCTGAGCAACTACTCGTCGTTCGACTTCTCCTTTTGACTCTTCACGCTTAGGTGCGATTGCGTCGATCTCATCAATAAAAATTATTGACGGAGCATTCTCTTCCGCCTCCTCGAATATCTTTCTCAAGTTCTCTTCTGATTGTCCGTAGAACTTGCTCATGATCTCCGGTCCGTTGATAACATAGAAATTGCTGTTTGTCTCGTTAGCCACGGCTTTTGCCAACAAGGTTTTTCCAGTTCCAGGTGGTCCGTGCATAAGCACTCCTTTCGGTGGTTCAATGCCTAGTCGTTCAAATAGTTCTGGATGCTTGAGCGGTAATTCCACCATTTCCCGTACTTTCTTGACTTCCTCTCCAAGTCCTCCTATATCTTCGTATGAGACTTCAGGAACATCAGGTTCTTCCTTGAGCTCCACTGCCTCGCTGAGACATTCAACTTCAGTGTTTTCAGTGACCAGAACAGGAACTTTTTTTGGATCAGTATCTACTGTGATGAATTTTATATCTCCGAGTCCGAATCTGGAGAAGCTTCCTCCAAGCGAGATGAGGTCTCCTTTCTGCATTGAACGTGATAGCAGCGCCCTGTTGAAAAAAACAGGATTATCGACTTTGATTTTTATACCTTCCCGTGCTGGTGCAATCGTGACTTTCTTCGCTTCTTGGATGTCAGCGTGTTCTACCGTGACGTATTCTCCAATACTCGTTTTGGCATTTCTTCTGACAAGACCATCCATCCTGACAATATTCAGCCCTATATCTCCAGGTAGTGATCGTTCAACAAGTGCTACCGTTTCCCGTTCACCTGCTATGGTGACGAAATCTCCCGGCGTAACACCTATTTTTCTCATGTATGAACTGTCAAGTCGGACTATCCCTTTATTGACATCTTCCTGTATCGCTTCAACGACTTTCAAGTGGATTTTCTGGTTTTCTGCCATTGTATTGCACCAGTCATGTATTTTTTATTTTTATAACACGAATGTTGTGGATTGTTAAGTAGTTCTCATTCTTATAAGTTATGGAACATTGCCTGAGAAATAATTCTTCATAGAACCGAATGAAACAACTTAAAAAAAAATAGTGGCAAGTAGTTTTATTTCTTGCCAGACCCTTGTTTTTGAGCAGTCTGTTTTGATGCTCCCTGTTGATCCTTGATTTTCGGCATCTGGATCGGTGGTGGGAGGTTGATTTCCTTGCTCAGGATAAGCGCTTCCACATTGCAATGGTGAAGGATCTTGTTGAAGATATTAAGCGCGATGTCTTTTGGCAAAGATTTCTTCTCCTTCCAGGTGTTCTCTATCTCTGTTGCTTTCCCTTCTTCAGCCAAGAAAAGGAGTTCTCCTTCAAGATTGATAGCGCCGACTGAAGGTTCATATTTTGTCTCGAACGAGAATATGATAGAGAATGCTTTTTGCTTGCTTCCTCTCACAACATTAGACTCTTTCACATCCTTGATGTTGAGTCCTGATTGGATGTTGACTTGTGTAGTCGGTTTCTTGTGTTTTTCTACATTTATCTTTGTGAATCCAAAGTTCAAAATTGCCATTGATATTCGTCCTCCTAGTATTATGGATCAGTATTGATTGGAGAAAGAAAGCCACCGAAGATGACTATAACGTGCATTTCCAGTGACTTACACCCCTGTTTCGTTTCCCTCTCTCCATAACAGCAGCTTGAAAGCCACTGTAGTGTAGTCCTAAAGCAAGAATTAGTATTTAAAGCTTGTTGTTCTCTGACAATTGTTCTTATAAAGCACTTGACAGAATAGAATCAGCCTTGTGCAATAGTCATAATTCGTTCATATTCCCTGATAGCGCTAGAAGCTAAGCTTCGGTCTTTTATGATAAGCAGGTTCTCATCATTGCGTTCACGAGCGTTTTTTGTCGGATTGTATGATCCTATGAGAAGTTTCTCCTCATCAAGTACCATTAATTTCTGATGCATGAATGCTGAATTTCCATCCTTATAGATAGTCGCTCCTGCATCAAGTAGCTTTTCATACTCACTGTAGCGACTTACTCCTGTCGCTTCGAACACTCCTTGAATAGTTACGTTTCCAGTCAACCGTGCCAGCGTATCGCCGACTGCGTCACTTGTGAGCATGAAGGCAAGAATGCGAATCTCTTCTTCTGCAACTCTTAATTCTTCGATCATCACCCCTTCACAGTCCTGTACCGGGCTGAAGCATAAGCGTATAGGAGTTCCTGATAAGTTGATGTGATACTCGCTTTGTGGATGAGAAGGCATTTTCATAGACGAATCGATTCGAGCTTCCAGTCGTTCGAATTCCTTGTCATACAGTTCTGCGATGACTTTCGATCTGATGAGCACTATCGAGTTATCGTTCACATAGGTTCCTCTCATTGTCGGATTCCACGTTCCTGTCAGCACTGTCTTGTTGTTGAATATGCAGAATTTGTGGTGCATCAATCCTTTGCTGGGAACTGCCTTGACACTAGAATCAGTAGTGCCTTCATGGTTCTCCTCATAGATAAGCGTTTCAACATGATCTGGTAGGGTGATAAGTGAGTGATCAAGTTCATAGAATGCACATCTCGCTTCTCGTGATTGATTGAGTAACGTGTTGAGTATGTATGCACAGTCATGATCGTGACAACTGAAGTAATCCGCGCTTCCCGTGTCAGTGAATTCGGTCGTTTCAGTATTCAGATGCAGGTTTCCATTCGAGACTAGCAGGAAAATGAGATAGAGAACGACTAATCCTGAATAGAGCAGTACCCGCTTCCGCTTCGCGTTCATAGAATAAGCTTAACATAGTGTGTTCATTAAAAACTCTCGTGAGATTTTTCCGGAAGTATTCCGGACACGTTCACTCAAGCTGCCGTTTGATCTCGTCAATGCTCTTGAGTAGGCTCGATTTCGTCTGCGGATAGTCCTCGTGCATCGCTTCAAACATCTCATTCGTGGATTCTGACATCTCACCTTCAATACCAAGGAGGCTTGCCAGTTGCTTGCATTCGTGTATCGTGAAGTGACGCAACGGATTGGCTCTTGCATCTTCTAACTCATTCAAGTCCTTATGCTTGATGAAATAATCCAATCCTCTTTTGGCGTGCGTCTCGAGCGGCCTAGCGAGCAGAGGGATACGATTCACGTCTTCTGAGTCCGCTACATCAACATCCAGTCTCCCGTCAAAGATCTTTTTGAGAAGGTCTAGGAGAAGCAGTGCATCACCAGAGTGTTCTTTGATGATAGCATACCGTTTCCTGACATCTAACTCTTTTGTCTGCCTGAGTTGCTTTCTGAGTCTCTTCTGCGCCATCCTCAGGAATTCTTCGGCAGTATAGTCCTGCTCTGTGACATCTGAACGATACATCTTTTGAGGCATGTGGGTGGCGAATGAACAGTTGTTTTTATTCGTATCGGAGAACACACCTTAAAAAGCAACCACTATATAATGATTACAGTAAAGAAATATTTATATAGTAGTTCGTCACTTCTTTAGAGTAGTGGGAAGTCAAATTCCCATTGAAGTGTTTACTAATCATAAGCACTCACCTCTTTTTCCCGGGAGGACCGCGCTTTTAGCGTGGTCTTCTCAGGGTTTTTTTAAGACTTGATTCTTGCAATTAATTTTGAAAAAAGTAACTTATCGCTTAGAAGAAGTTTTCTTCACAGGACGTGCTTTTCCGTTCTGAGAGCGTTTTGATCTTATCTTTTTAGGATTACGTCTCTTTTGCCGTTGTGAAGTTCGTTTTCGTGCAGTTGCAAATCCTATGACCATCACAATGATGAGGGCTGTAGCAAATCCACTAATGAAACTCACTATATGTTCTTCAGTGATCTCCCATCGCAGACTTACCTTGTCATGAGGAAAGTATCTGGCGAGATCGCTGAGCTGCAAGGCATATTCGCTGAATAGCAGTGCTGAGACAGGATCATCTTCAACCAGTCGTTTAGAATATTCCATGTAGCTGTAACCGAGTATTGGAAAAAACCCTTTATCCTGTTGCTCATGGATCAATTGTTGCGTCCTATTGACTTTCGCTTCGTGGATTTCACTCTCCAATCCTTCCTTGAGACTGATTGATGACATGAAAAGATCAGCTTGCGCTTTCGCTTTTGATGCTTTGAACAGCGCCAGTGCATATTCTTTCTCTTCCATATAATCATAAACTTGTTCAACTTCTGAAGATACATCACGCAGAAGGATTTCCGGTATGAATGTTCTCAAGTAATTGAGTCTTGTTTCGACATTGTGCAGTTCACGAACAGCCGCAACATGTATCGATCGTTCATCAAGCTGGAGTTTCTCTCCAGACATGCCGAAAAAACCGCTCCATGAAACGCTGCTGTAATATCGTTCTATGGAGTAGGCGAGAAGTGTTGAGGATATATTCGATTGGTTGATCTGATCAAGATAGTTCTTGCTTTCAAGCAATCGCTCCTTGACGATAACATACGTCTCCAAATCAGAAAAAGTCTCTAGCTTCCGATCATCAATTTGTTGTTCGAATAGTTCATGAGCCTTGAGGAGACGATTATAGTTTTCGTTCAATACCGGTTGAGTGACATTCTGCAAAAGCAACTCCCTGAGACGGAGGTTTGTCGTGTAACAGAATGATGCTCGTGAATAATATTCGTTATCAGTCGCCGCTTGTTGCGAGTCCGCGTAGAAATCCAGCGAGTAATTATAGAGCAAAGTATTTTTCTTGTGTTCAGGGACATCACTCAAGAGTTGTTGTGATCGTTTGCAGAGCTTATCCGCTGTCGTTTTCATCCGGTCGACATATTCTTTTGGCGCTATGACTTCCTTTGAAGAAGACATCGTATATTTTCCATCTGAAGCATGTATCATCGCTTCTTCGATCGAGAGTATAGCCACGACATCTATATCGAATTCTTCGAGCTCTTCAAGAATATCTTCTTCAGGTGCAGTCCCGTCAGTGACATTAGCTACTGTATCGTTTACCAGAGGAATTGTCTCATTTACCGTCGCATTCGGTAAGGTCTGATTGTATGGTAATCGTGAAAGATTGAGAGTGGAGGGTTGCATAATCGAAAGCTTTGGGATGTAGACTGTATCCAAACCTGCTTCATCTGCGGCTTTGACTTTCTCCTTGATTCCTGCAACAGGCGTGACGATACCTCCTGATGTGATCGCTCCAGTTATCGCCATATCATCATCAAGCAGTATATCTTCAAGCGCTGACATCGTGAGAAGAGCTGTCGCAGCTCCAGCGCTCGGTCCTCCGATGAGCGAGGTTCCTGCCTCTATCGTGTAGAAGAAATCATAATTATGGCAATCTGCAGTCGATAAATCACATGCCACTTCGTTCGCAATCCTTGTTGCGGTCTGAGTATCAACTTGCGATGTAGGAAATGATTGTATATAAACAGCGCCACTTCCTTCTCTCACATCAAGTGTCAACGTTGCCGTTCCACCCTGATATGTGCCGTTAGACAGTCGCTTGACTGACAACAACGTTATTTCCTGCGTATCAGCAGTGTGGACTGCTGAAACGCTCGTTGTCGTGAGGAGTGTCATGACAAAGAGTAGCGAGAATAGCAATAATACTGTTTTTCGTGAAGAGACCATAGTTATCATTTGACAGTAGAATTCCTCATCATATAAAAAACTACGGGAAGCGAGCTCAATGCTTGTTACGCCCTCTGGCTTCTACATCTTTTAATCGTTCCAGCACTTGCTCGAAGTTGACATACTGTCTGTAACCACTCATAAACTCGTCATAGAAGTCATCAGTATGCTTGTAATGTGTGCTTTCCAGCGCTTGCTTGAGTAGGTGAAGATCCACCGCCTTATCTTCAATTTTTGTCGAGAAGAACGAGAGACCGAAATCGATGAGCACGAGTTCGTCAGTTGGCGTGTGTATGACATTTGATGTCGTGAGATCACCGTGTATGATATCGTTCTCGTGAAGCGTTGCCAGAAACTTCCCTACTGTCTTGAGATGGTGCTTGTTCTGAGGGTTTTCGAGGAGTTCATCCCGTAGGCGTTGACCCTTGAGATAACTCATTTTTATCGTTGTCTTATCATCATGGTCGTAGAGATCCGGTACGCTGATACCAAGCTCTTTCGCTTTGAGGATGGCTTTCTTCTCCCGTTTCGTCCTGCTTTTTCGCAGACTATCATCTAGCTCCTTGAGCCGGTATGATTTCGCTGTGCGTGCTTTGAACACATACTCACCGTCTCGAGTTATGATCGCTTCCGCTCCTCTGGAGAGTTCTTCTGCCATGATGGAAGAAATAGAATGTGTGTTGTTTTAAATAAATATCTGATGTGACCCCTTTCCTCCATGATTGTTTTATTTTTCAGGGGTTGATGTTGTGCTTTCTCGGATGTTTTTTTTTAGAACAAGTCCTATTAATACAATATATATTGCAATAGACAAAAGTGTAACCAGTAGTACACCTGTATATTCACTGTTGAATTCTGTTATGTGTTTTAATAGTATCCCTGCATAAGCCCAGATGAGAACTGCTATGTATGCTATATCTTGCTTACTGAAACCGGTTATCGCACCTATCAGTAATCCTGCAATTAATACTATCACCGTCCATAACTGGTTTGTCAAACCGAATCCATTCCAATTGATTTTTACAAGAAAGGTCGTGATGTTCGCTATCGTTGCAATAGTTATCCATCCGAAATAAACGCTGAAGGGTAACTTTATGAAGAAGTATTCTTTTGAAGTTAGATGTTTTGATTTATTGAATAATATAATTGAAATCTTAATCAAAGAAAATAATAATAGTAACATGAAAATGATTGATATACCTATGTAATCAAAATGCCATGCGAATATCCAAAGCATGTTAGCTACGGATGTGATGATGAAATAAGCATTTACTCTCTTAAGCAAGGAATTCTTCTTGACATCGCCGAAAACAGAGAATTGATACAAGACATACAATCCTAATAATAAATATATCACTCCCCAGATTGAAAAAGTTATGCTTGCAGGCGCGAACAGATTAGGATAGGAGTTAGATATGTCTCCTGTTGTTGTATTATTGATCGGAAGAGCATTCGCTAAATAATTCACTACCAGAACACCAACAAAGCATATAGTTGCGAATAATTTAGTGAAATCAATCTTCATATATAGTTTAATTGATTTAGAGATATTTAAATACTTGTTTTGAAGAATCGTCGCAATCAAGGATCAAGTCAATTTTCTAATTAACTTGTCTCTTCGACATACTTTCATGAATATCAATACAGCAACAACTACTTAGAGAATAGTCCTATACAGAAAAAAAGAGAAGCGACCTTACTCAACCGTGTTAAGCAGGTCGTCCATTTCGTATTTGGATAATTTTCCTTTGTTAAGGATGCTCATGACCGGTTTCTTATCCCTTCCACCGACGATTGCATCATACTCGTAATCTTCGCCCGAGGTTGCCTCTACATTTTGTTTCAGACCTTCTTCCTCTGCTTTTGCACGATCGAACGCGTCCTCATAGGATTGTTCGCTTACCGCATCGAAATCATCTTCAAACCCTTCTCCAAACTCTTCGTAAAGGTCTGGATCATAAGTATCTTCCATTTGTTCTTCTTCGTAGTAATCCATCTTGACCTCACCCGTGTGATTTTTTTGTATTATTCGGAACGTCCTATCATGACGAATGCATTTTCATCAGTAACATTTTTTTCCAGTAGTTGGTTGATGTAGTCAGTCATCTTCTTCCATTCCTCACCGTCATCTTCGGCTTGATCGGTGCCGAGAGCACCACGCCTTTCCCAAGATCTATACGGATTCGCTCCATTATACTATTATTCAGTAATAAATACTATTTAAATGTTTCGAATTGTTATTACTTTATAGTGAATTAGTATATATGCTGAAGGACCTACGAGGTAGATGTCAGCACATATAAATCTAACGCATCATATATGTTCATAACTATGTGTTTGAAACGCTATATTTTGATTCGTTTCTTTATTGAATGAGAAAAAAAGAAGATCATATTATGAGGAGCTGTTTAACCTTATCGTTTCCAATAAGGGAGTCGTGTATAGTTCTTACACTCGAAACAATAGTAAACAACCTTTTTTCCTTGAAGACGAATTCTACAATTCTCTCCTGGAATAAAAACAGTCTTACAATGCTTGCAATAGGAATGTTTGACTTCTCGAGGGAGTTTCAGTCTGAATTTCATACTTATACGTCTTATTAGGTCCGAATAGCGCTGAGCAAGTTTCTTATCGCTGTAGAGTTGCTTTCTCTGTTCATTATACAGTTCTCTGACGTGGTTTTTTGCAATTTTATTCTGACGATCTTTTATTGCTGAATAGCGTTTCTTTACAGGTTTTTTGACCATTATTATCCTTAGAAATACCTAAAAGTATAAAAAACTTGGTTCAAATCCATAGTGATATGACTGATATACTAGCTGATTTCATCAAACGATTTACTGACAAGGAATTATTCTCTGAAAACGATATCGTGAGTTCTCAAGGAGAGTATTATCTTGTCCCAAAACCCATCAGGGAGTTGGTCTCTACTGCTCGTGAAGAACCATCGAGTCAGGGTTTGTATCTCGGTCATGTAAAAGACGGCGTATTCCATGCCGGTGCTACGCTCCTCCAACGGTTAACTCCTTTGACTGATAAGAAGATCGTTCTCAACGAGAAAGCCGCGTGGCTGTTCGTGTGCGGTCGTGATGTTTTCTCGAAAAATATTGTTGAAGAGAAAAGCATCAAGACTCCGAAAGGTTTAGTTCTTGTTCTTGACACTAACGAAGAAGTAGTAGGACTTGCCAAGCCCATGAAAAGCGGTGGCCAGCACATGTTCCGTAACATCACCGACATCGGTAACCGACTCCGGAGAGAAAAACGATAAATTCACTTCTTGAGCACTTCCAGAGCTGGCAGCTTGTTGCCCGCAAGGAGTTCCAGACTCGCCCCGCCACCTGTTGAGATATGATCCATCTTCTGCTTGTACGGAGTCTGCCTGAGTGCTGCTGCCGTGTCGCCACCACACACTATTGTCGTCACATCGTGTTCTGCGAGCACTTTTGCCAGTTTTCTCGTGCTCGTGTCAAACGGCTTGATCTCGAAGAGTCCCAGTGGTCCGTTCCAGATGACTGTTTTTGATTCGAGTATGACGTTCGTGAAGAGCTTGATCGTCTTCGGCCCCACATCGAATGCAGCTCGTTGTTTCGGTATCTTCTCGACTGGAACTGTCTCTATGAGTTTTTTTCTCTCAGGCACCGTCATGGTATTGAACCGTTTGAGGTTACTCTTGCCAGTGACCATCACATCAACCGGAAAGACAATCTTATTACCGTACTTGTCCATGAGCTTTCGTGCTGTTTCCACCATCTCTTCTTCAACGAGTGATCGTCCGACTTCAAGCCCTCCTGCTTTGAGGAATGTGAACACGACTCCGCCGCCGAGCATGAGCTTGTCGACTTGCCGTAGCAGTTTCGTGAACAGCGGCAACTTGTCAGCTATTTTTGCAGCTCCAAAGAGCGCTATGAGCGGTCGCTTATGATTGAGATGCACTTCTTCGATCTCGTGTTCGATGAGATATCCTGCTCCGTGCGGCAGCAGTTGCGGCAGCTTGTAGACTGACGCGTCCTTTCGGTGTGCTGTTCCGAAGGCGTCGTTGATATAAACATCTGCATTCACAGCCAGTTTTCGTGCGAAACTGAGGAGTCCTTTCTTCTCCCCTGGATCGAATCTCAGGTTTTCAAGGAGTACGATGTTCTTGTTTTCCGGCACTCGTTTCGTGAGTTCTTCGTGCAGGTGTACTGGTCGCTTGAGATAGTGTTCCAGTCGTTTTGCCACTGGTTTGAGCGATAGTTTCGAATCAGGCTTGCCATGCGGTCGTCCGAGATGTGTTGCGATGATGAGCTGTTTTGGTTGCCGTTTCAGGATGTATTCTATCGTCTTAAGTTCGTTTCTGATCCTGTAATCGCTGGTGATGTTCTGCTTGCTGTCAAGTGGCAGATTGAAATCCACTCTCAGGAATACTCGTTTGTTCCTGATCGCTAATTGTTGCATCCGTTTCAGTTTCATCGTTTCACACTCATTCGTTTGCTTTTTCTTTCTGTGCATAATTTCGAACGCGGTCTTCAATATTTACTGGCGTTTTCCCTGCAAGCTTGTAATAGACTTTTCTCGATATCGATCCCCATGAATAGTCGCCCTGTTCCTCTTCGACTCGGTCTATCTTGAAGAGTCCCATCTCTTCTCCTTTCGATAGTTGGTAATAGACGTTTCGCCGCGAGGTCTTTGCGAATAGCTTGGTGTAATGCTTGTGCGCGTCATAGGCTGTGAGTGGCCCGAGCAGATAGAGCAGTTGCTTCAATCGTTCTCTCACTAAACTGTATGTTGGTCGTCCTCGAGGCATCTTGTCCATCATAAGGAGACTTGTCACATAAAAATCTTTGGTATCAAAAGACATCTTGACCTTACCGACAGGTTTATTAAAATATAGAACCAAAAAAAGCAAGTTACCATGGCAACTGTAATCTCGACAGGGACATTTGATGATTTGAAAGATACTGTTAAACTCGACAAAGTCATTTTTGATAAGGCGAAGACTCCCGAGCAGATCAAGCGGAAGTTATCCTTGTTCAAGAATCCTCATATCACCCTGGCAAGAGTTGATGAGAAATTAGCCGGTTATGGTATAGGGTATGAAGAGAAGGGTAAGTTCTATTTCTGGATGCTTGGTGTTCTTCCTGATTATCGCAAGCAGGGTTTGGGTCAGCAGATCATTGAGGAACAGATGGATTACGCTAAAAAATCAGAGTACGAGGTATTTTTCTTGAAAACATCCAATAGGTGGAAGAACATGCTTCGTCTAACCTTGAAGTTGGGTTTTGATATTGTCGGTTTCAAGATCAACGAGTGGGGTTCTCACTCTGCCATCTGGCTTGAGAAGAGTCTGAAGTGAAATATAGAGTTTGTGAGAATAAACTAAGTTCACAAAATATTTAAGAGAGCAAACCAATGAAGTAGTATGAACTCTTTACTCATTTTATTTTTAGCAAGTGTTGGTTTGAATATATTGATGTTCTTACCCGCATTTTTCTTTAAGACGGATAAGTTGACAGATTTAAGTTATGCCCTGTCATTTATTCTTCTTAGCATCATTGCGCTTAGTAGTGAAAGGTTTTCATTTCCGAACGTAGTTATTGGATTTATGATCCTTCTCTGGTCATTGAGGTTAGGAATGTTTCTTTTCATTCGTATCAACAAGATGAAAAAAGATAAGCGATTTGATGATATGAGAGAATCATTCACTGGTTTTCTCAAGTTCTGGATACTTCAAGGAGCGAGTGTCTGGATTATTCTTCTTCCAGCTTTGATGTTCATATTCTCTTCTGAGAAAAACATATTTTGGCCAGGAGTCATTATATGGATCATAGGCATTCTCATAGAGAGTATTGCTGATTATCAGAAATTCGTGTTCAAGAATTCAGCACATAATAACGGATTGTTCATTTCTACAGGTTTGTGGAAATATTCTCGCCACCCTAATTATTTTGGAGAAATCCTTTGTTGGGTCGGAGTATATATGGCATCACTCCCTTCCTTGACTATCATCCAACAGAGCATTGGTCTTATCAGTCCCTTATATATTACGATATTATTATTGTTTGTTACAGGAGTTCCACAGCTTGAACAGTATGCTGATAAGAAATGGGGATCTCGAAAACGATATCAAGAGTATAAGAGAAAAACCAGTCTCTTAATACCATGGTTCACTAAAAAATGAATAAAAGTAGAACATACATAACAATAAAAAAAAAGAAATAACGAACTCTAATCAGTTGAAATCATCAACTTCATCTTTGTAAGTATCCTTATTAAGGTCAAAACCTGCTTTTAGATCTTCTAAATCAGAAATTGAATTAAGATCCCTTGGTAATCCTTTCTCAGAAACAGATTCAGCATCCATTTTTTCAATCAGACGATCAATCTTATCTTCTGTTGTTGAAACATGAGATTTGTACTCATTGTATTCATCTTTGAAAATAGAGGGGTAAATACCATCAGGATCATTATATATCTGCCAATATTGATGATCCAAAGAACCTTCGATGTATGAAGCAGTCACAAGATATTGGTAAAGTTCGATATAATCGTGTGAAATAGCCAAGTTAGTTTTTGTGACATTCAATTCATTTTTTGTTGAAGAAAGTTCTTCTTCAGTTGACAACAATTCTGTCTTAAGAGAAGAAGTTTGTTCCTTAAGAACAGAGTTTTCTTGTTCTAGAGATTGAAAATCATTCTCTAAAGAAGTATATTTTTCTTCAGAGACAACACAACCACTAAGGATCAGAAGACTGAAGATGGACAACAATAAAAGTATTTTTCTCATAAATATCACCTTAATCTGGAAAAAACATAATGAAGACAATATAAATCTTACTACTTCATACTTAAGACTCGCATCATCCCAAGAACCAAAAGATAATCCCGATGATGATGAGAAGAGTGGAAGCCACTAATAATACTATATTGGAAGTTTTAGTGAGTGACGCTATGAATGACATCAGAGCACCGATGAGTGCTGAAGCCAAACCTATTCGTCTTTTCAGTGATAAAACCATATATGTTTACTGAAGACATCTGCTATAAAAAACTTGCTGAGAACAAAATCGCGATGCAAAATTAAGAACAGAATGTGATTATGAAAGAAAAAAATAAAAATAATCAACTATCAATTGATTTCGATAGTTGCATTCTCTTTAAGGTCTTGAATCAACAAAAAGATATAGTCTTGTTGCTTCTGCTGTTTCAAAGTCGCTTCTAATTGAGGTTTCAATTCTTCAAGTGATGGAATCTCTTGTGGAGATTGTTCTTTATATTGAGTATAGAACGTTTCGATCTCCTCTTCAGTCACTTCAAAACTCTCATTGAGAGTTTCTGTTTCGATATAATTCTGGACAGCGAGTTGTTCTTTGACACCTTGTAGTTCATTCTCATAAGAGAGTCCCATTGATTGAAGCTGCGTCTTATATTCTTCGAGAGTCATTCCTTGACCTTGTTGTTCAAGTTGGGAAACGATAACTGATTCAGCTTCCTCATCACTAGGGATATACTCTTCTTGTTGAGCTTCTTGGAATAGTATCTTCTGATCGATCAACTGACCGAGAACTTCTTCCTGCGAGATATTCTGTCCCTGGCTCTGGAGTGATTGTTGTACCTGAGCCACTTCCTGAGAATAAATCTCTTCCCCGTTCACTGTTGCTATTACTTGCCCTGTAATATCAGGGACATCAGCATCCTGATTCTCAGAATCTATCGTAAGCGAATCAGTCTTGTTTGTCTCTTCTTGGTCTATAGCACTACATCCAACCATGAAGAGGATGGAAAGCACCAGAACACTTATCATTACAAGTTTTGAATTTACCATTGTGAAGCTTCCGGATAAAGAGAGATATTTAAAACTAACGGTATAAGCAATAGTGAAAAAAGATAATAATATGGTTGGTGAGAACCATTTTTCACATACAGGAATTCAACGAATAACTTATAAAATGAGTTTGCAATTATTATTCTTATGAAAATCACGATAGTCGGACCTCGCTCTTCAGGAAAAACAACTATCTCAAGACTTCTTGCAAAACGACTTGGTTTGAAGCATGTCGAAGTCGACAGATTGATTGATGAAAAAATGAAAGAGTACGGTGGTCTTGATAAGGCAATCAAGAGCAGTCACACAGAAACTATTATGAAAAAAGGTCCAGAAGTCGTGAGAAAAGGGCTTGATCAGGAAGATATCGTGTTTGATCTTTCAGGCGGTTCTATAAGTGCAAGAAGAGGTTTTCAATTAGGCGTCTGCCAACAAGTTATAGAGTTTATTAGAACTCAAACACTAATAGTAGCATTATTACCGACTATTGATGCTGATGAGAGTGTTGCTTTGCTTTTTAAGAGAGAAGTGCAACGAGAGCATTTCAAAGAAATGAACAAAGAAAAATTAAAGAATAAAGTGAGAAAGGATTTCTTGAAACTGAAACCTGTTATTGATACTATTGCAGAGCGAATAGTTTATGTGAAGGATAAGACCCCTGAAGCAATAGTTGAAGAAATAAATGAATTTGCGAAAAAGTGAAAATATTCCACCAATGATTAATCTACAATAGAGATAGATAGAAGAGAAAAGAGATAAAAAAGAGTGAGAGCGAATACGCCCTTAAAACTTCTTGAACGCGGATGCCGTATCCATGAGATCGACATGCCCCATGAACACTGACCTGCAGCAGTATCGCTCCAGCCCTAGCTCGTCCATGACTTTCTTCTTGTCTTCTCCTCTTGCGACCTTATCCTGGTATTTCTCCCAGAGATGTCCGATCGGCTTTCCGCAGCTGATGCATCTGATTGGAATGATCATTGTATAACCTCAAAGGAATTCCTTTATTGTATATGTCCCAAAAAAAATGATAAGTATAAAAAAATATCGAAAGAAAAGACCTTTCGACACCGATATTTGGTTAACGGTAGGACTTCTGCCGCTTAGCACGAGGATTACCTTGGCTGTTTGGCTTGGATACTTCACGTCGTCTGACATCAGCTACAAGTAGTTGCCTGTCATAATCAGTGAATGTCTCTTTCAGCTTAGGGTACTTCTCTACAAGTACTCGACCGATTGCAAGTCTAGCAGCATCTGTCTGACTCATAATTCCCCCACCATGCACATTGATGGAAATATCGACTTTTGAAGCGTCGTTTCCTGCAAGGATGATCGGTTCTTTAAGCTTGAGTCGTGCCATTGCTGGCGTGAAAGCATCGAGTGACAAGTTATTGATAGTGACCTTGCCAGAACCTGACTTGAGCGTTGCGCGTGCAATAGCAGTCTTACGTTTTCCTGATGCGATGATTGATTTCATGAATCTCACCTAAACCTCTTAAGAGCTTCACCGACTTGTATCTTGTTGAGTGTCGGCAGCTTTTCTGCAGTAGCATTCTTCAGCTCTACAGGCTTTGCGTCTTTCAATTCCTCAGGAACTCCACTGTAGCACATGATTCGCTTGAATGCTTCTGCTCCTTTCGGTTGCTTGTAAGGAAGCATTCCCCGGATGGTCTTTCGAACGAACCGGTCAGGCATCTTCGGCATGAACGGACCCTTTGCAGGGATTCCTTTATCATTTCTTGCCGAAAGATCTGCGATAGTGTTCGCTTTCTTTCCTGAGATGATCGCTTTTTCAGCGTTGATGATTCTCACATCTTGACCCAGCAATGCTTGTTTTGCTGCATAAGTTGAGAGTCTTCCTAGGATCACATTGGTTGCATCTATGACTATCATTTTTCTTACCCCATGATGCGGACTTTCTTTGCGTCCGGATTCTTGTCCATGAGAGCCTGGATGCTGAGTGCTTCCCCTTTTTTCGAGAGGATCTTGTCACGTGCGCTGTCTGAAAAGTTCAGTGCTGCCACAGTGACCTTCTTGTTGATAGCCCCACTACCGAGCACTTTACCAGGGACGATAATCGTCTCTCCGTCTCGAGCGTATTGCTCTATCTTGAAGACGTTCACTTCCCTTTTCTGTCTCGTGGGCTTTTCGAGCTCTACAGCTATCCGCTTCCAGAGAGGCGTTTCCTTCTTGATAGCAAGAGTTTTCAGCTCTCTGATGAGCTCCTCCACATAGTCGTTCTTGATTCGTTTCATCTTGATCACAACAATCGCTTTCTTTGTATCTTGTTAGTGTATATTTCCACCAGTGTGTTCCAATCACCAGTTGACGTGTGTTTTATCATCAGTGAAATTAATGGTGCGGGAGAAGGGTTTCGAACCCTCGCAGGCACTAAGCCACACGGCCCTCAACCGTGCCCGTTTGACCACTCCGGCGAGCACTACGATCGAATGAATTATCGAACACAGCGACCGTCTCCGGCACTCCCGCACGAAAAATATCAATCTGGTGATTGTCGTGCTGATGGAATCAATGTTTAAAGCTCGCTTTTCGCAAGCTTTTCAAATTCCTTTATATGGTTATCGAACACTTTTAGTGCCCGAGCAACGATCTCCTGTGCTGGCATTGCACCGAATGACTCCACAGTAAACACGAATGCATCCTTATTGAGCTTGACGTTGACAATATCATTATTAACGTCAGCAACTGCATCAATGAGTTGTGGTGTCGAAATCCTCTCCACTTCTATTTCCCCTTTACTATTGAATACTTGGGGCGGATACTTATCCTTGAACTTCTGGAAATCCTTATGCTTGTTATTGACCTTGATGGTCGGTTCGTGGTAATACCACACAAGTGCTGGATTCCATTTGCTATGCTCTTTACCTGTTCCGAGAGTCGCTATCGCTTCAAACTCTAATTTTTGTCCTTCTCGGAGTTTTACGAGCAGAGTGTCCGGATAGACCGGTTTCACCTTCGGATCAGCGCTTTTCAAGTCCTTGGCATAGACTGCCTTCGGACCTTCTACGCTTAGCGTCACCTTGAGCTGGCATTGTGCGCAACCTGCACCTTTGCACTTGCACACACTAGTCATATTGTACGAATCTAGATCCGTTGTCAATACAACAAGTCCCAGTCGGTGAGCGAGGATCTCATCATATAATATTGAGTCGTTCTTGTTGAATGTCACGTCTTCGATTGCCATGGTCGGGACCTCGCCGATCATGAGTCGTCGGAGCGTGTTGGCATATGCTGAAGTCACACCGTTGAGCGTGAACGTCAGCTTCTCGTCGGATTTTTTCTGGACTGAAAGTTTCATTGCTAGACACCTGTCAAGCGGAGACCTTAACTTTAAGGTCTTCGTCCTCGTCGTCCTCCTTTTTTACGGCATCCGCCGTGTGGTACTGGAGTGACGTCTTCGATGAATCCAATTCGTAGTCCCATTCGGGATAGTGCTCGTACTGCTGCCTGGCTTCCGGGTCCTGGATTCATTGGACCGTTATGTCCTCCGGGCGCTCGCACCTTGATATGCAGTCCGCCGATGCCTTTCTCTTTAGCTACTTCAGCAGCTTGCTTTGCCGCTCTCATAGCTGCTGTCGGACTTGACTCTAACCTGTGGCTCTTGACTACTTGACCACCACTTGTCAGAGCCAACGATTCTGTTCCTGTGACATCTGTAATGTGGATGATAGTATTGTTGTATGATGCGTAGATGTGAGCGACTGCCCATCTGACATTCTTATCGAATCTCATTTGTTCTCACCTTTGCTTTGAGTTTTCTCTTCGGATTGTTCTTCAGCCGCGACATCTGCTTTCTGCTTCTCAGTTTTTTCGTCATCAGCGTTTTGTTCTTCAGATTTTTCGGATGAATCATCTGATTTATCTTCAGTCACGACAGTGCTTTCAGCTTTCTCCTCTTCCATTTTCGGAGCTTTTGCCTTTGCATTTTCCTTGGTTTCTGGTGATCCTCGCTCAGGATGTTCTTCGCTGTAAAGCGATGAACTTGGTGAGAACTCCAGTTGAGCTTCTTCAGCTACTGTTACAAGGTATGCTGGAGACGTGATTGTCTTCCCGTCTACAAGAATATGCTCGTGAGTGATGAATTGTCGTGCTTGCTTGACTGATCGTGCAAGGCCTTTCTTGAATACTACTGTCTGTAATCGCCGTTCCATAACGTTATCGATTGACATTCCAAGAATCTTATCAAAATTAACATCGCTTCCTGCCAGACCAAGATTCTTAACTCTTCGTAAGAGGTGTTCTTTCTCTATTTCCGCTTGATCCCCTGTTGCTGCAATAAGATGTTTCGCTTGGCTCTTGAACTTCTTGAGAACAGTTTCCATTCTCCAGATCTCTTTCTTGTTCTTCGTACCATACGTTTTTGCCAATCGTTTCTCATCATCGATTCGTGATTTGATCCACGGGTGGATCGGAGTATCATATTTTCGCCTGATTCGTTTTGGTTGTCCCATTTTCTAACGCCTACCTTCTAATTATTTTCTGACCGTTGACCGTTTCTTGACTGCTGATCCTTTGCCAGCGTTAGGCCGGAAGTGAGATTTAGTCCGTTGTCCTCGTACAGGTAATCTCCATTGATGCCTGAGACCGACATTGGATTTCATCTTCTTCTTTCGCTTGATATCATTATCTTGCTTGAAATTAAGATCAGAGTGTAGAAGATGCATATCTTCTCCTGATTCGTAGTCTTTCTGACTGTTATACATCCATTCAGGAATTCCCGCTTGTGCAGGATCCTTGACTACAGTCTCTATCTCAGCTGCCTGTTTTTCGGAAAGATCCCCTGTTTTTGTCATGATATCATATCTTGACAATTTACAGATGGTTCGAGCATAGTTCTCACCGACCCCTTTGATTTTCTGGAGTGCGAGAAAGAGCGGTTTCTCTCCTTTCAGGTCTGTGTTCGCTACTCGTACGATGTGTCTGAATTCATCGTTAGAAGCGACTTGTGTCCCCTTAGAAGCATCTTGTGATGCGTTTTTGGATGAAGCTTTCTTCTGTACCATTGTGATTCAACCGTTATCTTTTCCTATTGATTGTGAAACGACAACCCTTTCAGGTGGATTACAGCACCGTAGTTGCCGTTCGTATCTCGCGTGTAGAACAAGTATCGCCCGTCTATCGGGTTGTGTGATTTCTTGTTCCCTCCACGCGTGAACTCGGGAAATGCTAACTCAACAGGTGCGGGAAACAATATCTGATTTATAAAACCTGTGGTTTTGCCTGAAATTAGAGAACAAAAAGAGGGCAGCGCCTGGCAGTTGAAAACATTCGTTTTCGAGCCATGCCTCGCCATATTATATTAAAATTAAGAATGGGGCGGCGCCTGGGATTCGAACCCAGACTAAGGGATTTCTGCATGCGATGTGCGAAAGTCCGTATGAGCTCCGCTTATACGCTGCCACAGTCCCTTGTGC
This sequence comes from Nanobdellota archaeon, assembly GCA_051819805.1. Classification (GTDB taxonomy): domain Archaea; phylum Nanobdellota; class Nanobdellia; order Woesearchaeales; family SKGA01; genus SKGA01. The sequence goes on along the minus strand of JBNJHD010000001.1, from coordinate 12,040 downwards.
TAACCAGGTTACACTAACGCCACCAGTAGCAAAGTATGCTCTGGTAACTTTAGACGATTTTTAAAGGTTTGTGTCGATTCTGTCCGTGGAAAACTAACACAATAGTTTTAAATAACTGTCCACTACAGCTCTTGATACTGATATAGTATATACACAGTGGTGTTCATGATGGATTTCAAGGCTATCGAGAAGAAATGGCAGAAGAAGTGGGATGAAGACAAGGTCTTTGAAGTTGTCAAAGATGATTCTAGAGAGAAGTATTACATGCTGGAGATGTTTCCTTATCCTTCAGGCTCTGGCCTTCACATGGGTCACGCTCTCAATTATACTATCGGCGACATTCACGCTCGTAACAAGCTTCTTCGTGGTTTCAACGTCCTTCATCCTATGGGTTATGACTCCCTAGGCCTTCCTGCGGAGAATGCTGCAGTCAAGGCTGGTGAGCACCCTAAAGAATATACTGACAAGTCCATCAAGAATTACATCAAGCAACAGAAGAGTCTAGGCTTGAGCTACGATTGGAGTCGTGTCGTAAGCACTGCTGACCCTGAGTATTACAAGTGGGATCAGTGGATATTTATCAAGATGTTCGAGAAAGGTCTCGCGTATCAGAAGACCTCTGCGGTCAACTGGTGTCCTGAGTGTAACACCGTTCTTGCTAACGAGCAGGTTGAAGGCGGCAAGTGCTGGCGTCACGAGGATACTGATGTCGAGGTCAAGCATCTCAAGCAGTGGTTTCTCAAGACGACCGCTTACGCTGAAGAGTTGTATGATAATATCGATAACCTCAAAAACTGGCCGGAGCGGACCAAGGCGATGCAGAAGAACTGGATCGGGAAGTCCCACGGCACTGAGATTGAGTTTGATATCAACGGCGAAAAGTGGCCTGTGTTCACTACGCGTCCTGACACTATCTTCGGTGTGACGTTCATGGTCATCTCCGCACAACACTCACGGCTTCTTGATATCACAACTGACGATCAGAAAGAGCACGTCAATGCATTCCTGAAAGAACTCCATAGCGTCTCTGAGAAAGAGCTTGATACTATGGAGAAGGAAGGAGTATTTACTGGGGCGTATGCGACCAACCCTGCTAATGGTGAGAAGGTTCCAGTGTATGCTGGTAACTTCGTCGTTGCTGATTATGGTTCTGGCATGGTCATGGCTGTCCCTGCTCACGATCAACGTGACTTCGAATTCGCTAAGAAGTACGGTATTGACATCAAGCAAGTCATTGATGGAGATCTTACTGAAACGAGAGCGTTCACTGACGCTGGCAAGCTCATGAATTCCGGTGACTTCGACGGTCTTGATAACGACGAAGCTAAAGAGAAGATTACCGACTCTCTCGTGAAAAAAAATGTTGCGAGAAAGACTATTAACTTCAAGCTTCGTGACTGGGGCATTTCCAGACAGCGTTACTGGGGAACTCCGATTCCGATCATCCATTGTGACAAGTGCGGCTCAGTTCCTGTCCCTGAAGAGGATTTACCTGTCGAGCTTCCTCATGACGTCACGTTCGGCGAGGGCAACCCGCTTGAAACAAATGAAGAATTTGTCAACACATCTTGTCCTAAGTGCGCATCTCCTGCCAAGCGTGAGACTGACACGATGGATACTTTTGTTAATTCATCATGGTATTTCCTCCGTTATACGGACCCGCATAATGATGATACGATCTTCGATCCTGAGAAAGCTGATTACTGGGCTCCTGTCGACCAGTATATAGGTGGTGCTGAGCATGCATGCATGCATTTGATCTATTTCCGTTTCTACACGAAATTCCTTCGCGACATAGGACTTCTCACGTTTGACGAGCCGACCCAGCGATTGTTTCATCAGGGAATGCTTCACGGTGAGAATGGTAACAAGATGTCTAAGAGCAAGGGTAATGTCAAGCTTCCAGAAACGGTCTCAGAGAAATATGGCATTGACACTGCTCGTTTCTTTCTTGTCAGCGTCGCATCACCGGATAAGGATATCGATTGGAGCGAAGCAGGTATTGAAGGTAGTCTGAAGTTCATCAATCGTGTTGACAAGTACATGCAGTCTGTCAAGCTCGGCTCTTCTTCTGACAAGGTTAAAAGCAAAGTGCAACGTGCAATTCGTGATGTGAGCGAGGATATTGATAAGTTCCGTTATAATATGGCAACTATCAAGATCAGAGAGCTCTTCTCTTCGTTTGATGAGGAGATCGCTAAGGAAGATCTTGAAAGCTTCCTTATCCTCTTGAATCCAATCTGTCCCCATATTACAGAGGAGTGGTGGGAGCAGCTCGGTAACGAGCCGTACATCAGCAAGGCGACATGGCCGGAGTTCAATCCCGAACTCATCGACGATACTGCAGAGTATGTCGAGAAGTTCCACGCTAACGTCAAAGCTGATCTCAAGAATCTCATTTCTATCGCTAACATCAGCGATCCCTCGAAGATCAAGCTCATCATCTCGCCAGAGTGGAAGTACGAGTTCTTTAATGTGTTCAAAAGTCTTATTGAGAAGACGCGCAATCCTAAAGATATCGTTCCTGAAATCATGAGAAGCGAGTTGAGAACTCATGGTAAGCAGATCACAAAGCTCATCCCTGCTTGTCTCAAGGATCCTTCCAAGATTCCTGAGGTGCTTCTCGGCCAGGAGAAAGAACGCGAAGCTCTTGATGAACTGAGTGAAGAATTGAAAAGCGAGTTCGGTGCAGAAGTTATTATCGAGCGTGGTGAAAACAGCAGTGAAAGCAAGGCGCAGCAGGCGTCCCCTGGTAAACCTGCAATCATCTTGGAATGAATAACATAGTAGTGAGGAGAGTGTAGAATGACTAAACGAGCAGTGATTTTCGATCTCGATGGGACTCTTGTGAATTCCATCCCGTTCCATCTCAGGATCCACAGGAAAGTGTTAGGCGAGTTCGGCATCCGTTTCACGAACGAGTTTTTCGAGACCAAGTGCAATGGCTCAAAGCCTGAAGAATTCTATGAAACTTTTTTCGAACATTACAAAGGAGCGATTAGAGGTTACAGGACCGCGTTAAAACAATATTATAGGGAACGAAAATCAAGCGATATTCAGGTGATAAAAACATTCTCTGGTGTGAAGACAACAATGAAACGGCTTCATGATGCTGGGTACAGGATTGCTGTCGCCACATCCTCAACGCATCGTTATGCTGAAATCCTCCTTGATGCTAATAACATCCGCAAGTATGTCGATAAGATTGTCGGCGGTGACGAAGTCGCTCACACGAAGCCCGATCCTCACATCTTCCTGCTCGCTCGAAAGGAGCTTGGTATCAAAAAGGATGAGTGTGTTATTGTCGAGGATGCTGTCAACGGTGTCAAGGCCGCCCGTCGCGCTGGGATCGATTGCTTGTGCATGCTCACCTCTGAGAAGCGCGAGGATATCCCTGGTTATGCTACTATTGTCAAGAAGCACTCGCGATTGTTTGACGTTATCGAGAATATGTAATGATGGAATGCACTGAGATCATCAGGACGATTGACGACATCTACATTCGCTTTAGCATTCCTTCTTTTTTAGCAACGCATATGAGACAAGTCGCCAAGGTAAGCAAGTTCTTATGCGAAAATTTTGACAAGAACACCGATACTGATTGTGTCATTGCCGCGCTTCTCCTTCATGATCTCGGTAACGTCGTCAAGTTCGATCTTGACAGTCCATTGAGTGATGAATTGTATTCTATTGAAGAAAAGGACGAATTAAAACGATTACAATCCGACTTGAAGGATCGTTATGGGACAAACGCTGACGAAACGACGATGGATATGATTGAAGAACTCAATGTTCCTGACAAAGTGAAGTGGCTTCTTGAGAACGCTAATTGGCTCAACATTGAAGATGTGAGAGATAGTGATTCCATTGAATTGAAAATCTGCGCATATGCTGATTATAGAGTGAGTCCTCAAGGCATTGTCTCCCTTGAAAAGCGTCTTGCCGACCTGAGAAAACGGTATCACAATCATCCTCATAACGATCTGCTTCCTGAAAGTCAAGTGAAAAAACGCGATGCTGCGTATTACGACATCGAAGAGCAACTCTTCTCAAGAACGGACATCAAACCGGACGACATCAACGAAGAGTCTATTTCTGAAGTCAAATTATGAATAAAGAAAAAAGTGGCGCGCGTGAAGGTGGACAAGGACCGACACTGTCAGTTGACCTCTTCCTTTCCTCCACCCTGCGACCCTTCAAACACCACCACGCATGCGTATGGCTGCTCCCGTCAGGGCCTGACCAGATTGACATGCATGACGATCAAGAAGGACAGGGTATCGACAGTCCGGAAAAGACTGTCAACACCGGCATGCCGCCCTTCACGCTTCGGCCCGTCCAACGACCCATTTGACGTAACAGGTGAGGGTCAACCACCCGGCCTAGCCAGTAGCAGAAAAACTCGCCGCATTTATAAAAGTTTACACAAGAAGGAGTAATAAGTGCAATAATCCGTAGCCGACAAGACATCCTATCGTAAGAAACGGCATTGCGGGGTAGAACCGGTCGGACTTCCCTTTGAAAAAGAGCAGCGCGAGCGCTACTAGAGCAGCTAACGGTATGAAGCTTGTATAGAGCAGTGCGGTGTATTTTTCCATCCCTTTGAAAATCAGCGTCTGGAGCACCGTCCCTGCAAAAAGTAGTGGAAAGACAATGTCTCCGCCGCCGAGTATCGCTTGCTTGACGCTCGTTTTTGTCTTTTTCTTCGCGTGCTTCTTTGACGTCTGCCTGAAAGTCTTGTACGTGTGGTTCTCGCCAGTATGATTTTCCTGTTTCTTTTGTTTTGCTTCCACAGCATACGGTATGGCGAGTCCTGCGAACAATTGCGATTCAGTCGTGAACTTAGCTAGTTTTATCATGTGCTTGCTCTTCCACACTGCATACATATCATATACTGAAATGAGTAGCAGTAGCGCTAGTGACACCCACATCGTGCTGAACAGCGGTATGAGAAGAAATGAGATGCCTGCGTACATGAACATTTCAGTCACGTTGTGGATAATAGGTGATTGTCGTTGTATCTTCAGGAATGCCAGTATGACTGCTATGATTACGGCCAGTGTGTGATTGAGAAACACTCCTAGTGCGATTGATATCGCGATGACGACTGCCAGGAAATACCATGCTTTCCACAGGTGCCTTCCTGATTTCAATCTCATGAGAACGAGCAGTATTCCTGTTCCTATCGCTATTCCTATGACTAGATACCACAGCGGCCCAGTCTCTCGTTGGAATTCGGGTCGTTCTCCCATCGCCGTATCGCTGTAGGTCGCGTTCACTCGCGTGACATTATCCTCATCAACAACAATCTGCGGAGTCACATCATAAGTGATAAGGAATAATCCTAAGAATTGGGAAACTAAAAATAGTGCGAGCAGCAATACAGTGATGCGGACATTGTGTTTCATGAGAACTCTTTAGAAAGTGATTGTTTTTAATTCTTTCGTGAAACGATTATTGTTTCTTCTTCGTTTTCTTCGCAGCTTTCTTGTTTGTAGCTTTCTTCCTAGCAGTTTTCTTCTTTGCAGAGTAATTCCCTTGATTCTCTATCTTGTTGAAGTAGCTTTCTTCGCTGAAGAATTTTGCTGTCTTGTAGAGCTTGACTGCCTGTCCGAGTTTCGCTCCTCCTTTCATGATCTTGAGGATGCGAAAGACCCTTACCAGCTTGAGCACTCTGAGAACGCCGACTGCTGGTATCGCTGCGATGATATCAACGACGTGTCGTTTCACGAAGTCCTTAAATCCTTTCGATTGCAAGTACAGTACGATAAGATCTGCTATGAATACTATCGTAATGAACGCATCCACATACTGGAGTACGAGGAGAAATGGTCCTGCGTTGAAGAATAATTGTGTCAAGAGAGAGATGAACGTCAGGGCAACCGCCACTAATATAATCATTCCCCATATCTGTTCGAATGTCTTTGTCTCGACCTCTCGTTCTGCATAATGTCTGAACTGCTCAAGATCTTTTTTCTCATCATCAAGCCCGTGTTCATCATAAGTTGTTATGTCGCCAAGCACTCGCTCCAAAGCAACGAGAAAAAGAGCAGCTGCAATAAAGATAATCAGATCGATCATCATGATACCTAATCCTTCAAAGAGGACGTAAGGTTTAAGAAGATTGAAAATAATATATCCTGAAAGTGCCAAGACTATCCCTGATAAGAAGAATCTATCATCATTTCTGTTTTTCAACAACCCTACAATAAGGCCCGATAGTATGAGTACGATGAATTTGACATTCGTCATTTCTTGACTGAGATCGAACACACCGTCAAATATAATGATGATTGCTGCTATGATAAAAAAGTATTGGCTGATTTTTTGCAGGTTCATGATCGCTTACCCTTTCGTTTCTTGCTTGATGACGTCTTAGGAGAAGATGATTTCTTTGTCTTGGCGATTGATTCCTCTTCTACCTTCTTGAGAGCATCATATTCTTTTTTCGAGAGCACGACCACTCGATCTTTACGTCCGGACACATGTTCATCAAGTGCCAACTCATCTTCAACCGGTGCTTTTGTCATGCTGATCATTGATGCGAGAAACATCACTGCTGATACTACACCTAGCACTATCGACCACGGCAAGGAGTATTTCGACAGAAACATCACTGCAATGAGAAATCCGATAATTGAAGCGAGAAAGAATCCTTGTGACAAGGGTGCTACTATCTCTTTTGTTTCATGATTGACATTTGATGATTTTTTCGGTTTTGTCATATCGTACCAACACGCAATTTAATCTTATTCTCTTGATAGTCACAGCATCCTAAGTATCATATCACAGATCCTGTTCGAGTATCCCCATTCGTTATCATACCATGAGACTACTTTGATCATATTACCGTTCGCAAAAGTCAGTTGCGCATCAAAAATCGATGAGTGAGGGTTGCCTATGATATCAGAGCTGACCAATGGTTCTTCTGTATAGTCGAGAACATCATGGAGATGATGTTGTGAAACATTTTTCATGAGTTCATTGATCTCTTCTTTTGTTGTTTCCTTCTTGAGTACTGCGACAAAATCAGTGATTGACCCGTCAACCACAGGAACTCGTAGTGCAATACCATCGAGCTTTCCATTGAGATGAGGCATCACTTTACCGACTGCTTTCGCTGCTCCTGTTGATGTGGGAATAGTATTATTTGCTGCTGCTCGTGATCGTCTCCAATCGCTGTGCGGCGAGTCTTGTAATCGTTGATCAGCCGTGTACGCGTGCGTTGTCGTCATGAACCCTTTTTCTATGCCTAAATTGTCGTCGAGGACTTTGACAAGTGGTGCCAAGCAGTTTGTCGTGCAGCTTGCATTACTTATAACATGATCTTCTGCAACATTATATTCGTGTTCGTTGACTCCGAGAACGAATGTCTTGACAGTATCATCTTTTGCTGGCGCTGAGATGATGACTTTCTTCGCTCCTGCCCTGAGGTGTTGTTCTGCTTTCTCTTTCGTGCGGAACAATCCTGTTGATTCCACGACGATATCAACATCCATGTGTGCCCATGGCAGTTGCGTAGGATCTTTCTCTGAGAGCACAACCATCTCGTGACCGTTGACAGAAATTCCCCTTTCTGTCACTCTGACTTCTCCCGGGAATCTGCCGTGAACTGAATCGTATTTGAACAAGTGTGCAAGCATTTCCTTATCAGCAAGATCGTTGCATGCTACGATTTCAATATTCTGGTACTGCATAGCTGCACGGTAGACCATACGCCCTATCCGCCCGAAGCCGTTGATTGCTACTTTGATCGTGTTCATAGTGAGAATTTCCCTCTTTTTTTGCTGTAACTGTGCGTCACATTAGTATTTCGAAAAAGATGCGTTATAAATGTTGTGCACCATTGATTAAGGACAACGAAAAAGATATTGTTTTTCTGTACGTATATTGACTTCTACAAGTATCAAGAGAGGATTCAAAAGTTCCTTGTTCATCAAGCTCTCGTGTGATCGCAGGTTCCATCATTGTCTTGATCGATGAACCGTCCGCAGTCACCGGGATAGTCGCACTCAGTGTTTCCGAATGGACAATCGCCATAATGGATGCCACTACCTTGTTTTTGAGAAGGAGAACTGGTTTGTGTTTCGTGTTCGATTTCAGGATCCACAGCCGTGATCGTGCATCCAGTAAGAACAAGTCCCATAAGTGAAATAATCATTATCGCTACTTGTCCTTTCATGTTCTCTTCCTCTTGAAGATCATTTTTGTCATCCTGACAATCCACTTCCAATGAGTGACGAGGTGTATTATGACCAGCACCCCCATGAGCAGTCCCGACCAATCATGGATCAGCGTGAATGTTCGCAGAGGCAGTTTTAGATAGCTTTCTCCGAGAAGCTTGACAAATCCCGGCCATTTGACAAGTCCTGTGAGAAATGTCAATAAGAATGTGATGACAAGCCCTATGTCAATCCAAAAATCAATCAGTGTTTTTTTCTTCACAATCACACCCACTTATTTTTCAGAAAATGAAACTCCTTAGCATCTTAAAAAGTTTGCGTATCACGTTTTCATGAGAAGTCGCAGGAGATAAATCACTAGCGTGATGAGAAAGCTTGCAAGTATCATCGTCGTGATGGGAATGTATATCTTCATATTCTCTTGCACGATTCTTATATCTCCGGGTAGATTGCCAAGCGGCACTCCTAGTTTCAGAAGCGTTCCTGCTATGAGAGCGAGTATTCCTATGGCAAAGAATATCGTTTCAGGTTTCATCATTGCCTGACACCTTCATGTTGCGATACAAGTTTGTGAGCCAGTGTCAGTGGCTTCATGAGATCATTAAAGGATAGTCTGTCAAGCGCTTGTTCATAAGAAAGCCACTCATAAGAATCGATCTCATCTGTTTTCAACTTCACATCTGTCTGCTCTGCTTTTCCTAGAAAGAGCGTCAGTCGTTTCGGCTTGTCTTTTCGTGAGAGGTAGTGGACGTCTTCCTTGAATCCGTCGAGTCGTTTGACTGTGAGTCCTGTCTCTTCCTTGACTTCCCTCACGGCAGTCTCGTGGTCTGATTCATCAGGTTCTTGTTTTCCCTTCGGATAACCCCACATCTTTCCTTTGGCGCTTCTGATGAGAAGATATTTCGGTGTATTGCTTTCTGTCATCGTGTAGAGGATAAAGCCGCAGGAGTGGATGAAGGTCATAGTATTCTGTAAAGAGAATTCTTGTTAATAAAGCTTATTATGAGAATACAAAAAATCAATCAGTCTAATCCTCTCTGGCTGCGATGTAGACTCCATAGAGTGCAGCTACACCGACGAGCGTATAGACGATATCCCTGATTACAGGTGCGTTGTTGAAAATCGCTGCTACAACATCCACTTTGAATAATCCTACGAGTCCCCAATTGATACCTCCTATAATGAGCAGTATCATCGAGATCCAGTCAAGTCCGTTTTTTATCTGTCCCATACTATCATCTCCTTGTAAGCCACATATCATGGTAGATATATCTTAAAAGCATTATGGAGGAAAGTTACATAAATAAACTCAAGAAAAAATAAAAAATCACTTTTTACTGCCTTGTTTTGAGGACGTCGCTATCGCTTTGTACTGGAAGAATCCGAGCACGATGCCAAGCACGACAAACGCCCATGCGAGTGGTACGAGTATCTCCAGACTTCCAGAAGCGAAAATGAGAAAGACCACGATTGTCGCTATCATCAATCCACCTATCGATCCGCCGAGCTTGACGAATTCGCTTGAATATTCATCTGTTTTCCTTGCCATGATAAAACATCACCTGTAAAGCAGTGTTCAGGAATGCTCATTATTAAAACTTTCTCACAAAAAGCCACAAGATATAAAAACGAGAAAGACATAACTTATCATCAGGTGATAATTGATGTTACACGAAGAAAGAAAAGAATTATCCGCTAAGACACTCGATATCAAGCGAGCTATCGATTCCTTGAAAGAAGAGCTTGAAGCTACTGATTGGTATAACCAGCGTGCTGACGCGTGCACTGACGAGAATCTCAAGAAGATCTTGCTTCATAACGCTGCTGAGGAGAAAGAGCATGCGGCCATGATTATCGAATGGCTCCGTCAGAACGATGCTGAGTTCGAGGGCGAGCTCAAGGAATATGTATTTTCTGATAAGGAAGACATTTCTCATCACGAGTAAAACAAATAATTTTTTTATTTTCTTTTTTTCAACTATAGTTTCTGTTAGCAGAAGTCTTTTAAAGAAAGCAGTTCTTGTTGTAGCCCATGACGTTTCTAGGTGTATTAGCGACAATCTTCGGCATGGGCATGGCCGTAGCCAATTTTCCTCAAGCGATTCGTATTTTTCGTAGGAAGAGCGCTGGCGACGTTTCTATACTCACCTATTCCTTGATTCTCGCAGGCAGTATCGTGTGGGTGTTATATGGTATTGAGATCAGCGATACTCCTCTCATTCTCGCTAACAGTGTCGGTATCACGAGTGTTCTCACAGTGATGACAGGCTGGTTTCTGTATCGATGATAAGAATTAATCTTTAGTGAAAAACCTGAAAGTAAAAAATAAAAAATCCAGAACTTATTCTGGTTTGATGCCGAGTTTCTTTTCGAGTTCTGCGACCTTGAGTGTTGTTCCAATCACAGTATCCGGATTCAAGCTCATTGATTGGATGCCGCATTGAGTGACAAATTCAGCCATCTCAGGATAATCACTCACTGCCTGACCACAGAACCCTATATATTTACCTTTTCGGTTAGCGACTTCTATGACTTGCTTGATCAGAGCTTTTACCGCCCCATTACGCTCATCATACAAGTGACTGACGATCTCACTATCCCTGTCAAGACCTAGCGTGAGCTGTGTCAAGTCGTTGCTTCCGATACTGAAACCATCGAAGATGTCAAGGAATTCATCCGCCTGGATGACGTTTGATGGTATCTCGCACATCCCTATGATGCGTAGACCGTCTTCTCCTTGTTTCAACCCGTTCTTGGCAAGCTCGTCAACGACGTTTCTCGCTTCTTCGACTGTCCTGCAGAATGGTACCATGATCTCAAGGTTTTTCAGACCCATCTCTTCACGTACCTTCTTGATAGCTCTGCATTCGAGAGCGAACCCTTCTCGGTAGTTTCCTTTGTAATACCTGCTCGCTCCTCTCCATCCGATCATAGGATTGTCTTCTTTGGGCTCGAACTGCGTTCCTCCGATGAGGTTCGCGTACTCGTTCGTCTTGAAATCGCTCAGTCGAAGGATCACTTTTTCAGGGTAGAATGCACTAGCGATCATCGCCACACCGTGAGCCAAAGTATCGACGTAATATTGTGTCTTATCCTCATAGCCTGCTGTCAGTTCGTCAATCTGTTTCTTGACCTTTTGATCTTCGAGCTTGTCATAGTGTATGAGAGCAAGAGGGTGTATCTTGATGTAGCTGTTGACGATGAACTCTTCACGTGCCAGTCCGACTCCCTTGTTCGGTATGAAGCTTGTCTCGAACGCTTGTGCAGGGTTTCCGAGGTTCATCATGATTTTCGTCTTTGTCTGCGGCAAGTCATCGATCTTCGTTTCTTCAATCTCATAATCGACAATACCATCATAGACATAACCTGCATCTCCCTGACTGCAATCGACAGTGACATCCTGACCGTTTTTCACGATTTCCGTTCCATTATCGGTTCCGACAACACAGGGAATTCCTAGTTCTCGTGAGATGATCGCTGCGTGACATGTTCTTCCGCCACGGTTTGTCACAATAGCGCTTGCTATCTTCATGATAGGCTCCCAGTCCGGATCAGTCATCTCTGTCACGAGGACTTCTCCTTTCTCGAACTCATCAATACTGTGAACATCTTTTATCACTCGCGCCTTCCCGCTTCCGATCTTCTGTCCGACGCTTCGTCCTTCGACAATCCATTTACCTTCTTCCTTGAGCTTGTAACTCTTGAGCGTTGTCATGTCACGGACTGACTGCACTGTTTCCGGTCGCGCTTGTACAATAAAGAGTTCTCCAGTAACTCCGTCTTTTGCCCATTCCATGTCCATCGGCTTGAAGTGTCCTGCCTGATGTGAATAGTGATCCTCAATCCGTTGCGCCCAT